>MGTO01000113.1 GCA_001799485.1 Desulfuromonadales bacterium GWC2_61_20
CGTCGAGTCGACCGACCTCGGTGTCTTTACCGCCTCCGGTTATTACCACTGTCTGTATAACGGCAAGACCGTCACCTGGCTGCCGATGGCTTTCCTCCACGAAGGGGTGCCGCAACTACAGTTGCCGGCGCGCTGGGTGCCGCCGAAAGTCAGCGAGCCGCAGCTGCCGACTCCCGATTTCACCGCGACCCTCAAAGCCCTCCTTGGCAGCCTCAATATCTGCTCCAAGGAGAGTGTGGTGCGCCGCTACGATCACGAGGTCCAGGCCGGCACCGTGGTCAAGCCATTGACCGGGGTGGTCAACGATGGCCCCTCCGACGCCGCCGTGGTGCGCCCCTTGCCCGATCGCCAGGAAGGGGTGGTCGTCGCCCATGGCATCTGTCCGCGTTATTCCGATATCGACACCTTCCACATGACCGCCAATGCCATCGACGAGGCGCTGCGCAACTATGTGGCGGTTGGCGGCAATATCGAGCATGTCGCCGGTCTCGACAACTTCTGCTGGTGCGATCCGGTGCAGAGCGAGAAGACCCCGGACGGCGCCTACAAGGCGGCCCAACTGGTGCGCTCCAACCAGGCCCTCTACGAGTACTGTCTCGCCTTCAATGTGCCGCTGATCTCGGGCAAGGACTCGATGAAGAACGACTACCAGATCGGTGAGACGAAGATTTCCATCCCGCCGACCCTGCTCTTCTCGGTCATCGGCAAGATCGACGACGTCACCTTGGCAACGACCATGGACGCCAAGCGGGCGGGTGACGCGGTCTATCTCCTCGGCGTCACCCGCAATGAGCTCGGCGCCTCCGAGTTCTACGCCCTGCATGGCGTCCTTGGCGCCAATGTCCCCAAGGTCGATGCCAAGAGCGCACTGGCCCGCTACCGGAGCATTAACGCTGCCCAGAAGGCGGGTCTGATCGCCTCCTGCCACGACCTCTCCGACGGCGGACTGGCGGTCGCCCTGGCCGAGACCGCCTTTAGCGGCGGCCTCGGTCTCGACGCCGACCTGCGGCACCTCGATGGCGCCGGACTGACCGATGCGCAACTCCTCTTTTCCGAGTCGGCCAGCCGCTTGCTGGTCACCGTCCACAACGAGAACCGCGCCGCCTTCGAGGCCCGCTTTGCCGGCCAGAGCTGCGCCATGATCGGCCGCATCACCGCCGTCGCGGAACTGCGTATCATCGGTCTCGCTGGCTCGCTGCTGGTCAACGTCGCCAACGATGAGCTGAAAGCCGCCTGGCAAGCGCCGCTCAAGGAGCTATAAAATCATGGTCCAGAAGGTCAAAGCCATCGTCATTGCCGGCAACGGTACCAACTGCGAAGGTGAGGTCGCCGCCGCTTGTCGTCTGGCCGGCGCCGAGTGCGACATCGTCCATATCGCCGAACTCCTCGCCGGACGGGTCCGCCTCGACAGTTATCACCTCCTCAATCTGGCCGGCGGTTTTCTCGACGGCGACGATCTCGGCAGTGCCAAGGCCGGGGCCAATCGTCTCAAACATGCCGCCATTCGCGGCAGCAACGAGCATCTTTCCGACCAACTCGAGCGCTTTATCGCTGCCGGCAAGCTGATCTTCGGGGTCTGCAACGGTTTCCAGCTCATGGTCAAGATGGGGCTCCTTCCCGCCATCGGCAAGAGCTACGGGGAGCAGAGCACCACCCTGACTTTCAACGACTGCGGTCGCTTCCAGGATCGCTGGGTCTACCTCAAGGTCGATTCTGCTTCCCCTTGCGTCTACACCCGGGGGGTGGACGGGATTTACCTGCCGATGCGTCACGGCGAAGGGAAGTTCGTCGCCGAGTCCTCACAGCTGCTGGAGCAGATCGAGGCCGCCCATCTCGGCGTGCTGAAGTACTGCGATGCCGGATATACGGCGCCGACCATGGAGTTTCCCCTCAACCCTAACGGCGCGCAGAACGCCATTGCCGGTCTCTGCGACGAAAGCGGTCGCATCTTCGGCCTGATGCCGCATCCGGAAGCCTACGTGCAGCCGACCCAGCACCCACGTTGGACCCGGGACGAAGCCTTGCCCGAGGTGGGGATGGGGTTATGGCTCTATCAAAATGCCGTGGAGTTCATCCGCCGCGAATTGTAGGGGCGACTCTCCAGCCGACCCGGCCGGAGGCTTCTCCGGGGGTGTCATTTTAGCGGTCACCTGTGCTATAGTTCCGAAGTCTGCGGACCGCCAGTTACGGTCCGCATCGTTTTGTCTCGCAAGACCACAAGAGGAGTCTCCCCGCGCATGTTCGACAAGCTCCAGGACGAATGCGGCGTATTCGGTATCTTCGGTCATCCCGAAGCGGCCAATCTGACGTACCTCGGGCTCTATGCCCTGCAGCACCGCGGCCAGGAAAGTTGCGGGATCGTCGCCTCCGATGGTGAGCGCCTGCGGGCGCACAAGGGGATGGGGCTGGTCGCCGACGTTTTTAAACGCGATTCGGTCTTTCAGGAACTTCCCGGACGCAGTGCCATCGGCCATGTGCGCTATTCCACTGCCGGTGGCAACGACATCAAGAACGCCCAGCCGATCATGGTCGATTACGTGCACGGCTCCATCGCCGTCGCGCACAACGGCAATCTCGTCAATGCCACCGAAGTCCGCAGCGACCTGGAACACCGCGGCTCGATCTTCTCCACCACCGCCGATACCGAGGTCATCATCCATCTTCTCGCCCACTCCCAGGGCGAGACCCTCCTTGACCGTATCATCGAAGCATTGACGACGATCAAGGGGGCCTACAGTCTGGCTTTTCTCACCGAGACCAGGATGGTGGCGGTACGCGATCCCAACGGTTTCCGTCCCCTGGCGCTGGGCAAGCTGGACGGCGCCTATGTCATTGCTTCCGAAACCTGCGCCTTCGACCTTATCGAGGCCCAGTTCATCCGTGAACTCGAGCCGGGGGAGATGGTCGTCATCGACAAGGACGGAATGAAGTCGTTCCACCCCTTCGGGAAAGTCACGCCGTCCCCGTGTATCTTCGAGTTCATCTATTTTGCCCGTCCCGACAGCATCATCTTCAACCGCCAGGTCTATGGCGTACGCAAGGAATTCGGTCGCCAACTCGCGCGTGAACACGGTGTCGAGGCCGACGTCGTCATCCCCATCCCCGATTCCGGGGTGCCGGCGGCGATCGGCTATGCCGAAGAGTCGGGAATCCCGTTTCAGACCGGTTTGATCCGCAACCATTATGTCGGCCGCACCTTCATCGAGCCGCAACAGTCGATCCGCCATTTTGGCGTCAAGCTCAAGCTTAATCCCGTGCGTGAAATCGTCGAAGGGAAGCGGGTGGTGATCGTCGATGATTCCATCGTCCGCGGTACCACGGCGCGCAAGATCATCAAGATGATTCGCAACGCCGGGGCGCGCGAGGTGCATGTGCGCATCTCCAGTCCGCCGGTGAGTTTCCCCTGTTACTACGGCATCGACACGCCGACGCGCAAGGAGCTGATTTCCTCCTCGCATACGGTCGAGGAGATCAACCGCTATATCACCGCCGATACCCTCGGTTACCTTTCCCGCGAGGGGATGCGCGCGGCCGCGGGAACTGCCGACGGCAGCGCCAGTTTCTTCTGTGACGCCTGTTTCAGCGGCGACTACCCGGTCAAATTCCCCCGGCTCAAGACCGAAAACCAGATGGGATTATTCTGAGATGCATGAATTGGTCGAGAGCAGTGTCTGCTGGCACTCTCTTCGGCTTCAAATTGACAATCAGGAGAGATGGCATGACTCAAGCAGAACGTAGTGAGCTGATGGACATTATTCGTCAACTCTCGTATGAAGAACGCGAAGTGACACTGGCTTCGGGGCGCAAGAGCAACTTCTATTTCGATGGCAAGCAAACCTGTCTGCATGCCAAGGGTGGGTTGCTGGTCGGCAAGGCATTCTGGAAGGAAATCAAGCAGCTCCCGGGGCCGATCCATGGCGTCGGCGGTCTGACCCTCGGGGCCGACCCCATCGCGACAGCCACCTCCATCGCCGCCGCCCTCGACGGTGCCGCCGTCCACGCCTTCATCATCCGCAAGGAGCCGAAAGGCCATGGCACCGGGCAATGGCTCGAAGGGCGGAAAAACCTTCCGAAGGGGAGTCGTGTCGTCATTGTCGAGGATGTGACCACGACCGGCGGGTCGTCGATGAAAGCGGTGGCACGGGCTCGTGAAGAGGGGCTTGAGGTTGTCGCTGTCGTCACTCTGGTCGATCGTGAAGAGGGGGCGCGGGAGAATATAGAAGGGGAGGGGATGACCCTGCGTGCGGTCTTTACCCGAAGCCAGGTTGTGGCCTAGTCAATACGAGGGAGGTATGGCGATGGAACGGAAACTGTGTCGCTCGCGGAACGATCGTTTGCTCGGCGGCGTCTGTGGTGGTTTTGCTGCATACTACGGCTGGCAGTCTTGGCTAGTGCGCTTTCTTTATGCCCTCGTCACCCTTGTCAGCGCAGCCTTCCCAGGGATCGTGATCTATCTTCTCCTCTGGTTCTTGATGCCGGAGCAAAAGGACAATTGACGGAAGCGATTTAGCGGTAAAAGCGCAACCAGTATAACACAAAAGAGAGGGTTCCGGTGATATGCCGGAACCCTCTCTTTTTGTAGCTTCCCGCGCCATCGGATTAATCTTCCTCGGCCGGGATCTTGAAGATTTCAAGCACACCCGGCAACGCTTTCAGCCTTGCGGAGTCGAGAGTATTGGTGTTGCCGATGACGCCGAGGATGATGCGATTGGCGCCGGTGGATTGGTGAAAATCGAAATCGCGATCGATGAGATACTGCTTGACCTCTTGGAGTGCGATCTCGGTGGCCGATTTTTTCATGACAATGAGCATGGCGGTCAGATCCCTTTCGTGCGCATGCGCTCGAGGCGCCGCGATTCATCGATCACGCGCTCAAAGAGGCGAATGATCGCCTCATCTTCCAGGGGGCCGGGATTGGCGGCGCGCATGCGCGCGAAAATACGCTTTTCCCGTTCCGGATCGTAGACTGCGAGCCCTCGGGTTTGCTTGATTTCGCCGATCTTCAAGGCGATGGCCGCTCGCGCATTGAAGATGCCGAGCAACTCCTGGTCGAGACGATCGATTTCCTGTCGTAACTGGTCAATGTCCAAGGTCAACCCCTGTGTCACAGGTCAGAAGGATTTGCGGATGATGGTGTCGCGTTTCCAGTGCAGATCATCGGTTTCGGGGAAATCGATGGTGTAATGCAGCCCGCGGCTTTCGCGACGCTCCAGGGCGCAGCGGACGATGAGTTCGGCGACGGTGGCGATGTTGCGCAGTTCAATGAGGTCCGAGGTGACGTAGAAATCCCAGTAGTAGTCCGATATTTCTTCCTGAATCATCTGGATCCGCCGCAGGGCCCGCACCAGACGTTTGTTGGAGCGTACGATGCCGACATAGTTCCACATGCAGAGACGGATTTCGTCCCAGTTGTGGGCGACGACCACCTCTTCGTCGCTGTTGGTGGCGCTGCCACTGTCCCAGGGGCCGATGGCGGGAAAGGTTTCGGCAACGTCGCCGAGACGTTCAAGGGTGCGCATTGCGGCGCGCGCACCGAAAACGACCCCTTCCAGCAGGCTGTTGCTGGCGAGCCGGTTGGCGCCATGGAGTCCGGTGCAGGAAACCTCGCCAATGGCATAGAGGTTGGCGATATCCGACTCCCCCCAGTGGTCGACCTTGACGCCGCCGCAGAGATAGTGCGCGGCGGGGACAACCGGCAGGGGCGTTGTCGTCATGTCGATGCCATAGCCGAGGCAGGTTTCGTAGATATTGGGAAAGCGGTCACGGATATAGTCGGCCTCGCGATGGGTCATGTCGAGAAAGACACAGTCATCGCCATGAATCTTCATTTCGTTGTCGATGGCCCGCGCGACGATGTCGCGCGGGGCGAGATCCTTCAAAGGGTGATATTGCTCCATGAACGCGGTGCCATCGCGCCGACGCAGGATGGCGCCTTCACCGCGCACCGCTTCGGAGACCAGGAACGACTTGGCATGTGCATGGTAAAGCGTGGTCGGATGGAACTGCATGAACTCCATGTTGGCGATGGTGGCCCCGGCACGATAGGCCATGGCGACGCCATCGCCGGTGGCGACATCGGGGTTGCAGGTGTAAAGGTAGACCTTGCCGGCTCCACCGGTGGCCAGGATGGTGAAACGAGCGCCGAAGGTAACAACTTCGTTGCTGCCGATATCGAGGATGTAAGCGCCGAGACAGCGGTCCGGGCGAATCCGGCGGCGGGTGACTTTCCCCTCGGTGATGAGATCAACGGCGATATGGTGCTCGTAGACAGCGATGTTCGGGTGCTTGCGCACAGCTTCGATCAGGGCGCGTTCGACTTCGCGTCCGGTAATGTCGGCAGCATGCAGGATGCGACGCTGGCTATGTCCCCCTTCGCGGGTGAGGTCGTAACTGTTGTCGCTGTTACGAGTAAATTGTACACCCCAGGCAATAAGGTCCTCGATGGCCCGCGGACCGCCCTCGACGACAAGGCGGACGACTTCTTCATTGGATAGGAACGCCCCGGCGACCATGGTGTCCTCGACATGGGCATCGAAGGAATCGTTGGCCGCACAGACCGAGGCAATGCCGCCTTGCGCCAGATTGGTTGCCGTTTCGGAGATTTCACGTTTGGTGATGATGGCGACGGAACCGCTACCGGCGACCTTGAGGGCATAGGACAGACCGGCGATGCCGCTGCCGATGACGAGGAAATCTGTGTTGACTTTCATGGGACGCTCATTTCGCAGGGGAGCAGTGAACTTCCGGCATCGGTCTGGGGAAACCGCGCATCCACTTGAAGATGTTGAGTTTCCTGAGGGGAAAATGCTCGTTATTATCGGGGGGGAGCCGTGGCATGTCAAGGTTTTTGCCAGCTTAACCTTGTTGAATTACGGTATATATTCGGCTATAGTCCCACAAAAAGCTAATCCCCGTGGAGATGTTGATCGTGCGTTTGTTGTTCTCCGCCATACTCATTTTTGCCATTGCACCCGCTGTCTACGCCGACGTCTATCGTTACGTCGATGCCAGCGGCGTGGTGCATTTCACCAATACCCCGACCAACACCAGATATGTCCTCTATTTGAAAGATTCCGGCTCCAAGCCCGAGTTCGGCGAAATTATCCGGCGGCACAGTACGTCCTATCGTCTTGAAGAGGCGCTGGTCAAGGCGGTGATCAAGGCCGAGAGCGATTACAACCCACGCGCCGTCTCACGTAAGGGGGCCATCGGCATGATGCAACTTCTCCCCTCGACGGCTCGTGACATGTCGGTTCGTGACCCCCTCAACCCTGAAGAAAATATCCGCGGCGGGAGCCGCTATTTGCGTCTCATGCTCGATCAGTTCGATAACAATATCGAGCTGGCACTGGCGGCCTATAATGCCGGACCCAACGCGGTCAAAAAGCATGGCGGCATCCCCCCTTACGAGGAAACCCAGACCTACGTCAAGCGCGTCAAACGTTATCTGCAGCTTTATCGCCAGGAGAGGGACGGCGCCTGATGAATCTTCGCTCCGGTCTTCTTAATCTTCCCAACATCCTGACCCTGACCAGGATCGGCGCCATACCGGCCATCGTTATATTGCTTTTTTATGATTCGCCCCTCGCCGGTTTCTGGGCGGCAGTCATCTTCGGGTTGGCGGCCATCACCGACTGGCTTGACGGATGGCTGGCGCGGCGATGGGAAGTGGTGACGGTTCTGGGCAAGTTCCTTGATCCCCTCGCGGACAAGCTCATCGTCATGGCTGCCCTGATTATGTTGATTCCCCATGGTCGTGTGCCGGCGTGGGCTGTCTTTCTCTTGCTGTCTCGCGAAATGGTCGTGACCGGATTGCGTTCCATTGCTTCCGCCGAAGGGATTGTTATTGCAGCCAGCGATCTCGGCAAGTACAAAACCATCTTCCAGATGGTGGCGATTTCCTGTTTGCTCATCCACTATGACTATTACTGGTTCTTCGGGCTCAAGGTCGAGTTTCTGCATGTTTCGATGCAGCATGCCGGGATCTTTTTCTTCTACGTTGCGTTTATCATGACTATATGGTCTGGGTTGGATTATCTTATTAGATTCTTTAAGGTTATTGCCCGCTAGAAAGATGCGGGAATGGTTCTTTTGGAGGATGAATTTTTTGTTGACTTGGATAAATCCATTTGTTATTAATAGGCCCGCTCGCGACCACGGGCAAAAAGATCATGCGGGAATAACTCAGTGGTAGAGTGCAACCTTGCCAAGGTTGAAGTCGCGGGTTCGAATCCCGTTTCCCGCTCCAATCAAAACCAACCCCAAGGGAATTTCCTTGGGGTTTTTTTGTTCAGTGTCGCTAACCGAATTTTTTCCACAGGAGGGCGCATGCAGCTCCATGCCGCCAGGTCCGCCATTGCCTGCGTGGCGGTTGTCTCTGCCCTGCTTGGGGGGTGCAGCCTTTCATCCCTCGGGCCGCATCTGTCGGATTCACTTCTGGAGCAACAAGATCCGATTCTGGTGCGGGACGGAACCCCCGCTTATCTTCTCACGCTTGATGCGATGATTGCCGCCGATCCGGAAGATATCCAGCTCCTTATGGCCGGAGCAAAGCTGTACAGTTTTTATGGTTCTTCTTTCGTCGGAGAGCCTGAGCGGGCGCGGTTGTTGGCGAAGAAGGCTCGGAATTATAGTGAAGCGGCACTATGTCTTGAAGACAAAAAATTATGTGGCCTGCTGGCCCAGCCACTGGAATCCCTTGACGAAGCACTGCGCGGGGTTGGCCCGGGTGAGCTTCCGGTTTTATACGTCGCCGCGGTCAGCTGGCTCTACTCAATCAAGGCCAATAGCGATGACTGGTCGGCTTTAGCCGATCTCACCAAGGTTGAACGGTTGTTTGAATGTTTATTGATCTTGGACGAAGCTTATGAACATGGCTCTCTGCATGCTTATCTCGGTACGTTGAAAACACTTCGTCCGGCGGCCCTGGGTGGCGACCCCGAAGCCGGTAAATGTCACTTCCAGCGCGCAATTGATCTGTCGGGTGGGCGCGATCTCGGTTTCAAAGTCGATTATGCTGCTGGTTATGCCCGAGCTGTTTATGACCGCTCGTTGCACGACCAGCTCCTTCAGGATGTCCTCGCCGCCGATCCGGTTGCTCCGCGACTGACCCTGCTCAACGTCTTGGCACAACAATACGCCAGAAAACTTCTTTTGAGTGCCGAAGAGTATTTTTAACACTTTACCTGATCGGGGAGAGTTCAATGTCTTGCATTCTGATGGTTATTCCGATTATCTCGGTGCTGTTTCTGCTCGTGGCAGAACCCGCATGTGCCCTCGAGTTGAAGATCGCCTCCATCGCTCCGGAAGGATCGCAATGGATGCAGGAAATGCGCAAGGGCGCCTCCACCATTAAAGAACGCAGCAACGGCCGCGTAATCCTCAAGTTTTACGGAGGCGGGGTCATGGGGAACGAAAAAAGCGTTCTCCGCAAGATTCGTGTCGGTCAACTGCATGGGGGGGTTTTTACGGGCGGCGGTCTTTCGGAGATCGATCCCAACCTGCAACTCTACAGCCTGCTCTTTACCTTCCGTAGCAAGGATGAAGTTGATTACATCCGCGCGCGTATGGACCAGACCCTGCTCGATGAATTGGAACGGGCCGGATACGCTTCCTTCGGTTTTGCCGGTGGCGGTTTTGCCCAACTCATGGGGAATCTGCCCGTGCGCAGCATCGAAGATCTCAAAGGACGTAAATTCTGGGTTCCCGAAGGGGATGCGGTTATTTACGCGGCGGTAGAATCGCTGGGTCTTTCACCGGTCACCCTGCCCATCACCGACGTCATGACCGGTCTTCAGACCGGACTCGTCGACATCATCGGCAGTTCGGCTATTGGCGCCATTGCCTTCCAGTGGCATGCGCGTCTCAAATTTATTACCTCAACCCCGCTGGCCTATCTCTATGCCACCCTGGTCGTCGATCGGCAGGCCTTCAGCCGCCTGACCGCCGAAGACCAGGCCATGGTGCGAGAGGTCATGGGCGGTGTTTATCAAAATTTTGATCGGCAGAATACCAGCGACAATCAGGCGGCCCTGGAAGCGTTGAAAAAACAGGGTCTGATCGTGGTCGATCCCTTGCCGGGGGAAGAGAAGCGCTGGCGCGATCTTGCCGCCGCTGTCAACGAACGTCTCGGTCGTGACGGTACCTTCAGCCCGGTACTTTATAAACGTATGCAGGATGACCTGCAGCGTTTCCGCAGTGAAACCGCGGCAAAGAAAAACTGACCAACCCGGTCAATCATAACGGTTGCGCCAACACAGTCCCAGGTCGCATGGCATGAAGCAATTTATCCCCCTGCTTTTCGTTGCACTCGTATTTTTTGCCCCAGCCCCCGGCATGGTGGACCTTGCCTGTGCCGAGGATCAAGCCAAAATCGTCGCCAGTGAGGGCGGATATCGTCCTGACTTCAGTCTGGAACTTGATGCCTATTACACCAGTGCCAGCCTGACCCTCCCCCTGACCGTCACGCCGGTTCCCAACCTCGGTGAATTGAGCGAAATGGAGATTTATCGCTATCTTTTGCCGCGGTCTCTCCTCCCCCGTTTCGTCACCCTGGAGGCGAGCTTGTATCCGATGCCGATCCTTGGCGTCTATACCCTGAGCAATCATCCGGATATCTATGCCAACGGCGACATCGGCGCCGATATCAACATCATCGAGTCGGTGACGGCAGGTTTTCGTGAACCCTATGCCCTTTCGCTTTTTTCCGGCACGGTTGCTGACTTCGCCCGTTCCGGCGAAAGCCGCAAAGGGGGGAACAGGGCTTATATCGGCTACCTGTTCAGCTATGGCAACCGCCATATCAAGGATAATGTTCTCATCGACGATCATTGGTTCGAGTTCGAGTGGAAACTCAAAGGCGATCGCGATTTCAATTTTGAACAGTTGAGCTGGAGTTTCCGCCTCGGTAGTCGCATCCATGAAAATCGGGATATCACCGATACCATCTACCTCGGTCTGCGCCGCAGCAATGTCGACTTTCGTTCAAGTGCACTGTCCGTCCTGAAAAACAGCAGCGTCACCTTCATGGCTGAATTTGCCGCCACTTCCGGCAAGTTCCTGCGCCAGGAGGTTGTTGTCGGTAAAGTCTATCCCCTCGAATCCCTGAACCTGGCCCTCGCCCTCGACCTCGGCGGGATCTGGCAATCCGGGAGCGGCTACAGCGGCGCCCTGGGGGAAGAAGCCGCCGACAATTTCATCTTCGTCTTTCGCCCCAATATTAAATTTTAGCTGCATCCATGCAGTGTCTATGCAGTGTCCTCGCGTCTTGACCTTGAGTATTTCTCCTGAGATGATATGGCGATTCGCCACTTCATCTCTTGGCACAAGGAGTAGCAATGCTCAGCCATTTGGGGCGTTGGGTTATCGAGCAAGCCCTTTTTTTCTCGCAGCTCTTGCATTTGATCGTGATGTCGGTGACCCATCTGCCGTCCGTCATCAGAACTCATTTGCGCCCGGTTTCACGGGTTTTCTTGCGGCAGATCTACTTCACCGGCTTTGAGTCGGTCAAGGTTGTCATTCCTGTCTCCATCGCCCTCGGTACCGTCATCATCGCCCAGATCATGACCCTGGTCGGTGTCGGCAACGAATCGTTGGCGGCCAAAGTATTGGTCTGGACCGTGATCAGGGAACTGGGGCCACTCCTGACGGTTCTCATTGTCATTGCCCGGAGCGGCGCAGCCATCGCCACCGAACTCGGCTTCATGAAGATCAACGGTGAGATCGAGGTTCTCGAAATCCTTGGCATTTCGCCCTTCGACTACCTGATACTTCCCCGGCTGTTGGGGGTGATGCTATCCGTATTTGTACTAACCGTCTATTTTGAAATTGGAGCTGTCTTCGGCGGCTTTCTTGCCGCTTATCTCGGGTGGCATATTCCTTATGACCAGTTCTCCCAGGGACTATATACGGCCCTGACCGCCAACGAACTTCTGGTCAGTGTCGGCAAAAGCCTGCTGTTCGGGCTATTCGTCAGCGCAGCCTGTTGCCAGCAAGGCTTGGCGGTTGGCCGCAGTGCCACCATGGTGCCCCAGGCCGCCAGTAAAGGCGTAATGCACAGTCTTTTCCTGATTTTCATTCTCGATGGTCTCATTACCGTCCTGACCCAAGTTGTTGTCTTCACGCGTGGCTGATTGGCCCATTCTTCACGAAAACCGGGATACGCAATGAGTGCTACGGTTTGTTTCGATAGTGTCAACTCGCCGTTTTTTGGTTCGGAGCTTTCCTTTTCCGTGCAGACGGGGGAGTTGGCAGTCCTGCTGACGGCAAAGGAAGAAGTCAATGCCGCACTGGTCCGCCTCCTCTTCGGGGTGAATCTTCCCCTTGCGGGAAGCGTCTCGGTCCTGGGGGAAGCAATCGCATCACTCGATGAATCACTTCTGTTTCGACTGCGCAGCCGTATGGGACTGGTCTTTTCGTCTGGTGGATTGATTTCCAATCTGAAGGTCGGCGAGAATCTCTACCTGCCGTTGCAGTATCATAAACTCCCCGTGGCCGAAGAGTCCGCCGCTGCCGGAGAGGCGATCCTGCAACGCGTGGGATATCGGGGTGGGTCTTCGAAGTTACCGGGCTTGCTCAGTCAATTCGAAAAGAAACAGGTTCTGCTGGCGCGAGTCATTCTCATGAACCCGGAAGTCGTGATCTATGATTCCCTTCTCCTCGGTCATAATTTGCACGAACGCAATCATCTGCTCGATATCGCTGTCGATTTTCACCGGGAAATGGCTGACCGTACATCGATTTTTCTCTCTTCCGATGCATCCCTGCCCCAGCTCATGCACGGGGCGAAAATTATTGCTGTCCACTGAGGGCTCATGCCATGGCTGATGAATCGGACGCACGTTTCAGGCATCTTGAAGCGAAAATTGGACTCTTTGTCGCGTTGGCTCTCTTTGGCTGCCTGGCTGTTGTCATCTATATCGGGGCGGCCGGTGATCTTTTCACTCCGCAATACCAATTGTACTTCACCGTCGACAAGGGTACCGGTTTTTCCAAAGGAATGCCGATCAAGCTCTCGGGTTTCCGCATCGGACGCATCAGCAGTATTGCTCTCAACCCAGAAGCCCGGGTCGATATCTTCATCCAGATCGACAAGAAGTATCAGTCCTGGATCCGCGATGATTCTCGCGCCAAGCTGGTCAAGGAAGGCCTGGTTGGCGATGCGGTGATCGAAGTCACTGCCGGTACGCCAGCCCGTCCCATGCTCGCGAGCGGTGACACGATAATTTTCGAGAAGACCAAATCGATCGAAGAGCAGATTGATGAAATTTCCGAAAAGGTCAAACCGGTCTTGCTGGAGATTACGGAGATCATCAGTTATGTCAATAATCCCGCCGGCGATATCAAGAAAACGCTGCACAATATCGAAGGTCTGACCCGTGACTTACAGGGGACGCGAAAGCGAGCCGATCGACTGTTGGAACAGACTACAGCGCAGATTGAAAGTGTCGGAGAGGGCGCCAGCGGCAGTATCGCCCGGCTCGACAACTCGCTGGTCAAAGTCGATAATATTGTCTCCAACGTCGATCGCGACCTCCCCCTGATGCTGGTGAAAATTGACAAGACCCTGCAAAATCTCGAACGGATCTCGGCCGAATTGCGGAATGCCGCCGAAAAGGCCGGCCCGCAGATTCCGCCTCTGGTCGAGCGGGCCGATGGAGTCATTCGCGAAACGGACAGTTTGGTCAAATCGGTGGCGGACATGTGGATTCTGCGCAGTGACGAGGCCGATGAGATTGTCGCCCCGCGACTGTTGCCGGGAGATAGCCATGAGTAGACCCCTGTCGATGGTCATCCTGATTGCAGTCGTGATGGGGATTGCGATCCTGACAGGTTGTTCCGGTAGCGGACCGTTTGTCTCGACGACACGACTCCAGGCGCTCGAACATAACAGCCGCGGGGTTGAGGCAGAAAGCCGGGGGAGTCGAGACCTTGCCCGCAGTGAATTTTCGATGGCGTTACAATTGAGTTCATCGATTGATGACGCGGACGGGACCGTTGTTGCGCTCCTCAATCTCTCCCGTCTGTCCAGGCGAGGGAATGCCCTTGCGGTGGCAGAAACCTATATGCAGCGGGCATTGAGTCGCGCCTCTGCGGTCCCTGGGCGAAACGTCGATGTCGCTTTCGAAATGACCCTCCTTCTTCTGGCCCAGGGCGAGACGGAATCAGCAAAAATAACGGCGCAACGTGCAGTCGAACTCAGTACAGAAAAAAATCGAGCTGCCTGCTACAACCTTCTCGCCCGCGTTGAACACCAGCTCGGCGATGATGCTGGTGCTGAGACCCATGCCCGCCATGCCCTTGCTGCCATTGCCGACGAAGCGGACTTGGTCGAGGCTGCCAACGCCTATCGCCTCCTGGGCGAGTTGGCGATGACTTCTGGTCGCCAGGACGAGTCGGTTCAATTTTTTAAGGAAGCCTTGACCCGTGACAAGGTGGCGGGGATAAGTCCACGTATTGCCGGTGATTTGCGTTTTCTCGCCCGACTCGCTAACGCAGCGGGTAATTCCCCGGAGGCGATCAACTATTGGCATCGGGCCTTCGAAGTCAGCCTCAGCGGGGGGGATCGCAAGGCGGCCCTCGAGGATCTGGCAGCCATGGCCGAGATTTGCCGCAAAAGTGGCGATAAGGTTCAGACCGACGCTCTGGAACGCCAACGCCTGGAACTGTCGGGCGAAGATTCCGGCGCCCTTTCCCCCTAGTCGCCAGTCCCGCTTAAGGCGTCATCCTTTTCTTGTCTCGATGGGGATTTTCCCTTGACACTCCCGGTAACGATCTGTTATCAATACCGAGCTCAAGCGGCCATAAATGGCCGGTTTGGCCCCGTCGCCAAGTGGTAAGGCAGAGGTCTGCAAAACCTCCATCACCAGTTCAAATCTGGTCGGGGCCTCCAATTTCTCAACCAGCCAGCCCTTTTTCCGGGCTGGCTTTTTTTCATGGTCGTCAATGAGTCTTTTCGCCCCACATGTCCTCTTGCTCTTTGTCATGGTCGGCGGTGCCGCCGGTTTCATCGCGGGCTTGATGGGAATTGGCGGGGGCATCATCATGATTCCCCTCTTTCTGTGGGCCTTTCAAGTGGCGGGCATGGCGCCCGAGATCATCGTCCATAGCGCTTTTGGAACCAGTCTGGCGATCATTATCCCGACCGCATTCAGCAGCGCCGTAGCGCACCGCAGGCACGGCAACGTCGATTGGCACCAGGTCTTGCGCATGGCTGGCGGCAGTCTGCTCGGGGTTGCCATTGGATCAAGTCTGGCCGCCGGTCTGTCCGGCGCTGCTCTCAAGGCCTGTTTCGGCGTGATGCAGATTGGTGTCGGTAGCCACATGCTGCTGCGAAGGCATGCCCCGGTTGCCGCAGACCAGGTTCCCCATCCCCTGCCGCGTCTGCTTTTCATTGGATTTATCGTCGGGGCTTTCGCTTCTTTTTTCGGCGTCGGTGGCGGCATCATCGCCGTCCCGCTGATGGTGCTGCTCTTGGGGCAAACAATGCACCGGGCTGTCGGTACCTCCAGTGGGCTGATGATCTTTTCTGCTGTTTTCGGTACGGTTTCCTATGTCTGGCATGGTTGGAACCATCCCCTGCTCCCCCCCTATGCCCTCGGTTACGTCAACCTGTTGGTGGCAGCGATAATGATTCCGACGACGATTCTCTTTGCCCGCCAGGGGGTGAGGGTTGCTTCCCGTACACCGCATGATAAGCTGGTCAAAATTTTTGCCCTCTTCATCATTACTGTCGGGGTCTGGAACGTAGTGAAACTCTTCCTCCCTTGACGCTGGAGGTGTCCATGCAGCGCCAACCTGCCGTCGCCGGCCGTTTTTATCCCGGGCGCGCCGAACTCCTGCTCCGTACCCTCGAACAACTCATCCCCGCCGCCGTTTCGGTTCCGGCACTTGGCATCATGGTGCCGCATGCCGGCTACGTTTATTCGGGCAGCGTTGCCGGAGCGACCTTTGCCCGAGTCGACATGCCTTCCCGGGTTGTCATTCTCGGTCCGAATCACCACGGCTATGGCCCCGCGGCCTCCCTCTATGCCAAGGGCACCTGGCTGACCCCACTTGGCGAAATTGCCATCGATGAAGAGCTGGCGCTACAACTCCTGGCGAGTTGCCCCCTCCTTGAAGCCGATACTCTGGCGCATCACCTAGAACACTCCCTCGAAGTACAGGTCCCCTTTATTCAGAAGCGGTCGCAGCAGACGCGGCTGGTGCCGATTTGTCTTGGTCACCTGCAACTGCCGCAACTGCTTGAACTTGGAGCCGCTATCGGCAAGACCCTGGCCGCCAGCCCCGGCGAGACGTTACTGGTGGCAAGCAGCGACATGACCCATTACGAACCGGAGGCGACGGCGCGACGCAAGGACCACGGTGCACTCGCCTTCGTCCTCGATCTCGATCCCGCTGGGCTTTACCGCCATGTCGTGCAGGAGCGCATCACCATGTGCGGCGTCCTGCCGACGGTGGTCATGCTTGCCGCCGCCAGAACGCTCGGTGCCACCCATGCCGAGCTGGTGCAATATGCCACCTCGGGTGATGTGACCGGCGATCAAAGCGAGGTCGTAGGATATGCCGGAGTCATCGTCAGCTGACTTTGCATCCCCTTGTCTTTCCCCGCTGCCTGCTGTATAAAACGCAGGGCCGCGATTTTATCGCGGCCCTGCTGCTGTTCAAACGTCCTGAATGATTTCATCGATAGGAGCTCAAGCCTCATGTCCCAGTTGCGCGTCCGCTTTGCCCCGAGTCCGACCGGTTATCTCCATATCGGTGGGGCCCGTACCGCTCTTTTCAACTACTTGCTCGCCCGTAAGGAGAAAGGCACCTTTATCCTCCGGATCGAGGATACCGATGTCGCCCGCAGCACCCAGGAATCGACTGATGCCATTTTGCAGGCGATGGAATGGCTCGGTCTTTCCTACGATGAGGGACCCTTCTACCAGTCCGAGCGTTTCGACCTTTATCGGGCCAAAGTGCAGCAGCTGCTCGAGCAAGGGAAAGCCTATCGCTGCTATTGCACTGCCGAGGAACTCGAGGCCAGGCGCGAAGCGGCACTGAAGAGCGGGGGCAAGCCGAAGTATGACGGTACCTGTCGCGAGCGGCGCGATCAGCCGGCCGGTGTCCCCTTTGTCGTTCGTTTCCGCTCCGCCCAGGAAGGGGAGACCTGCTTTCACGACCGGATCAAGGGACCGATCGTTTTCAACAACGAAGAGCTTGACGACCTCATCATCCAGCGTTCGGACGGTACCCCGATCTACAATTTCGTGGTCGTCGTCGACGATGCCGAGATGGGGATTACCCTGGTCATCCGTGGTGATGATCACATCAACAACACCCCGCGTCAGATCCTGCTCTATCAGGCGCTCGGCTATGCGGTTCCCGAGTTTGCCCATGTGCCGATGATCCTTGGCGCCGACAAGACGCGTCTCTCCAAACGTCACGGCGCCACTTCGGTCATGGCCTACGAGGAGTTGGGTTTCCTCCCCGAAGCTCTGGTCAACTACCTGGCCCGGCTCGGCTGGTCGTGTGGCGACGAGGAAATTTTTTCCATGGCGGATCTCATCGAGAAGTTTACCCTCGACAACGTCGGCAAGTCGGCCGGGGTCTTCAATCCGGAAAAACTTCTCTGGCTCAATGCCCATTACATCAAAACCGGTGACCGCCAACGTCTCGCGGCCCTGCTGCAACGCCATCTTGTTGCCAAAGGGATCGATACGAATAATGGCCCGAATCTGGAGGCGGTGGTCAAAACCCTGCAGGAACGCGCCCGTACTCTGGTCGAGATGGCCGACGGAGCCGTATTCTACTATGCCAAGGAGATCATCGCCGACCCCGAGGCTGTAGCCAAGTGGTGCACTGCCGAGGCACGTCCCGGCTACGAAGCGGTTCTCTCTGCCTTGACTGCGTGCAACGATTTTACCCATGCCGGGATCGAGTCCGCTTTCGCCGGGGTCATGTCCGCCACCGGCCTTAAACTGGGCAAGCTCGCACCGGCGGTGCGCGTGACACTGACCGGTTCGACGGCAAGTCCGTCGGTCTACGAAGTTCTCGAAACCCTTGGCCAGGAACGCAGCTTGGAGCGTTTGCGTAACGGTTTGAAGCTGTTTGCCGCCTAGTCGGAAAGAGTGCTGTGGGATTCATCCGTTGTACTGGCCGGTTTTGCCACGGCAAGGAGGCGTCCATCCATGATCGTTCCGTTGACCCGTAAATATTTGAACCGCTATCACGTCCCGTTCATCACTCGTGTCGACAGTGACATCTTTACCCGTACCTATCACGCCGACTGCCAGAGCAGCGGATGTGTCGATGACTGCTGCGCCTACGGCGTCTGTGTTGATAAAGACAACGTGTCACGGATACTGGCGCACGCCGACCGCCTCGAGACTTTTCTCGATACTCCTCGGGGAGAGTGGTTCTCGGGGATTTTTGTCGACGATGATGAATATCCTGGCAGCGCCTACATGCGCACGCAGGTCGTTGATGGCGCCTGTGTTTTTCTCAACCGCCAAAATCGCGGGTGTTTGCTTCATGCTTACTGTCTCCAAGAGGGGATCGACCACCATCTGCTCAAGCCGATGTTCAGTTCGCTCTTCCCGCTCACGGTCGAGGACGACCTGTTACGCCCCTCGGCAGAAGTCGGTGACGACTCCCTGGCCTGTCTCGATCGGGGGGGGACCCTGTATCGGGGTTCCCGGGGGAGTCTCGGTTATTTCTACGGAGAGGAATTACTCCGCGAGTTGGACGCCCTGGAGTCCACCAGAATAGCTTGATGCTTTGTGGCTCATGGCCCCAAACAAAACCCCCCGGGGCTCTGCCCTCGAGGGGTTTTGTTTATCGTGGCACACTCACGGCATCTACATCGTGAGCACGACAATCAGTCACCGTAGTAGTTCGGCGGGCCCATGTCACTGGCACCTGGTCCCCCTTCCCGGGGGTTCTTGGCAAAGGTGTGACTGCGGACAAAGAGGTTGTCTGCAGTCTTGCCGGTATTGGGCATGTACTTTTCGACGGTATAGGACGAGTCGTGGCAGACGATGCAAGTTTCCTTGGATGCCTTTTTCTCCTTGCCGCTACCGGCGTGCGGGGAATGGCAGGTGTTGCATGAAATCGCCCCGAGCTGGTAATGCTTGGACTGAATAAAACCTTGATACTGCTGATGGTGTTTAGCTTCCTCAAAGACGCCATTGGTGGTGGCGAGGGTATCGGTCTTAAAAAGGCCTTTGAGATCTCCGGCATACTCGGCATTAAAGGGATGGTTCTTCTGCACGCCCGGGATCACGACCTCTGTGGGATACCACTGGGTCCAGTCGTCCCACGGCATGTGGGTTTCGCCAACTTTGGGGGCGGGGAAATCTTCGCGGGGATTGCCTTGCGCCGTTTTCCACTTCTCATTTTCGAGGCGGATGTGGCAATAGCCACAGACCCGCGTCTGAGCCTGGATGTCGACATCGGCCGGGTTGAAGATGTCCTTTGCTTTCGTCGTTCGCGCGTGGGTGGCGCCGGGACCGTGACAGGCTTCACAGCCGACGCTCAGCTCGGCGAACTCGCTCTTGAGGGTTTTCCCCGCCCTGTCATCATATGCGGTGATACGGTAGCCGGTGGTATGGCAGGAAGCACACTGGGTATTCCAGTCATTCTTCTGCCCGTACTTCTCCCATTTACCGCTACCGCGATTGAACTGCATGTTCATGAACTGAAGATTGCCGGTCTCGGAATTCTTGACGAGATAGCGCTGTTTCCAGCGTGAGCCGACCACATACTCGACATCAGCCAGGACAAACGGCTGACCGGTGACGTTGCCAACCGTCGGTCCGGGAGTAGTCCCATCCGAGGACCACTTCTCGACGGCCTCCTGGAGCATGGCGCCCACTTTCGGTCTGACAATCTTGCTGTGCCAGCTATCCTGCCAACTCGCAAACTCCTGCGGGTGGCAGGCCTTGCATCGTTCCGATCCGGAGTAGCCGTATTTGCTTCCCGGCTCATTCGCACCATACTTGGCGCATGCTGCCAGAAAACCGACAGTGCAAAGGATGCCGACCAGCAACAGACGTCGTGTCATAAATTACCTCCAGAGGGATTTCAGAGTGTCTGTTCTAAAACTTTTGCTGTGACTTTATTGCACAATTTACCAGGATTCAGATATAGCACAACCGTTTCGAGGTAAATTATCGAGCAAAGTTTGTCTCAGCGGATATACGCCTCGGTGACGTAGCGGCGCATCATGACATGGGTATTGAAATAGTAGGCGTTCTTGCCGATGGCATTCTTCATCACCCGGACCCACCCTGGCCGGTCCTGGTAATAAAGCGGGACGATCAGCCGCTGCAGTTTGTCGTAAAGGTCGTTGGCATCGGCGTCCGAATGGTTTTCGCTGATGCTCTTTTCGAGGGGGGGGGGGCCGATGGCCCAGCCGGTCACCCCTTCGATGTGCCCCTCGATCCACCAGCCGTCGAGGACACTGAAATTGGGTACGCCGTTGAGCGCGGCTTTCATGCCACTGGTGCCGGAGGCCTCCAGGGGGCGGGTCGGCGTGTTGAGCCAGAGGTCGACCCCGGGAATCAGACGATAGGCGATTTCCATGTTGTAGTTTTCGAGATAGACCATGCGGAGGCTTCCCTGAAGACGGCCGATGATCTCGGTCAGATGGCGGATCATTTCCTTACCGGATTCGTCCTGGGGGTGCGCCTTGCCGCCGAAGATGATCTGGATTTTACCCCGACCGAGTTCGAGGAGTCGCGGCAGATCGGAAAATATCAGATCTCCCCGCTTGTAGGCCGCGACCCGACGGGCAAAGCCGATGGTCAATACCTCCGGATCGAAATCGATCCCGGTGGACTCCTGGACGAACTGGAAGAGGTAGGCCTTGGCGCCGCAATGAGCGTCCCAGATCGCCTCGTCGGGAATGGAGTCGACCCGCACCAGCAACTCCGGCTCATTGGCCCAGCCGGGAATATAATCGTCGAAAAGGTTGACAAAATAGGGTGAGGCCCAGGTAAAGGTGTGAACGCCGTTGGTGATGCTGTGTATCTCGAAGCCGGGGAAGAGGGCCTGGGAAATCTCCCCATGTTTCTTGGCCACGCCGTTGACGTAACGGCTGAGGTTCAGCGCCAGGACCGTCAGGTTGAGTTCGTCGCTCCCCCCGAGTTCGCGCAACAGAGGGTAAGGGACCACTTCTCCCATGATCCTTTCGACCAGGTCGTAAGGGAAGTGGTCGTGCCCGGCGGCGACCGGAGTATGGGTGGTGAAGACGCATTGCTCGGCTACTTTGCGGGTATCCCAGGCAGCACGTTCGTCCCATTTGTTCTCAAATAGGCGGCGGGAGCGGTTGAGCAGTTCCAGGGTCAGCAGGCTGGCATGCCCCTCGTTCATGTGAAACATGCGGATGGTGAAACCGAGGGCGGTCAGGAGACGGATACCCCCGAGGCCGAGGACGATTTCCTGCTTGAAGCGATATTCCTGGTCGCCCCCGTAAAGGAGGTCGGTCAGGTGGCGGTCTTCCTCGGAGTTGCCGGGGATGTCGGTGTCGAGGAAGAGGACCGGAACGACACCGCCGGTGGGGCTTTTGACCCGGTAGAGCCAGGCCTGGATTTTGACGTCGCGCCCGGCTATCGTCACCAGGGTTTTGGTCGGCAGAAGTTCCATGATGCTTTCCGGTTTCCATACCATGGGGTATTCCTGCTGGCGGCCGTCCTTGTCGATCTCCTGGCGAAAATATCCTTTACGACTCGCCAGCGTTACCGCCAGCATCGGCAGTTTGAGGTCGGCGGCACTTTTAATGGTGTCCCCCGCGAGAACTCCGAGGCCGCCACTATAGGTGGGGATGTCGGCGGACAGGCCGATTTCCATGGAAAAATAGGCGATTTTTGCTTCGAGGGTGAAATGCTTCCAGTCACTCATGGGGACGCTCCGGTTAGCGGGGAGGGTGACGTGCCGACCCTGAGAATCATAGCAGGGATTCGCCCGAATGCCGCCGTCTGCGGCGGTGCTACGATGTCTCCAAGGCTATTGGACCTTGCAAAGCAACGACATAAAGTGGAGAATCACGCTGCAAAAAGATCATGGCAGAAAAACCCTGTGCAGGAGATCTCTGGAAGATGTATCGCGAATTTTTCGGTTTTGCGGAAAAACCCTTCACCCTGACCCCCAACCCCAGGTTTATTTTTCTCAGCAAGACCCATCGCGAAGTCTTTGCCCACCTTCTCTACGGCATTCGCAATCACGCCGGTTTCATTGAAGTCATCGGCGAGGTGGGAACAGGTAAGACCACGGTTTTGCGGGCACTTTTCGAGCAGTTGGGAGGGGAGGGCTACCGCCTCGCCTTCATCTTCAATCCGAGCTTGTCCGCCCTCGAACTATTGCGCGGGATCAATCGAGAATTCGGGCTCGCCGCCGATGGCCTCTCCCCGGGCGAACTTCTGGCGAAGCTCAACGAATTCCTCCTGCACGAAAACGATGCCGGACGCACGGTGGTTCTCGTCATCGACGAGGCCCAGAATCTTGCGCCTGCTGTCCTCGAACAGATACGCCTCCTCTCCAATCTCGAAACCGAGACCGACAAGCTCATCCAGATCGTTCTGGTCGGACAGCCCGAGCTCGGCCATGTCCTCAACCGCGCCGAACTGCGGCAGCTGTCGCAGCGCATTACGGTACGCTACCATCTCAAGGAACTCGACTTCGAGGATACGCAAAGTTATATCGCCCATCGACTCAGCGTCGCCGGATGTCGGCAGCGCACCCTCTTCAGTGCGGACGCCATCAAAAAGATCTACCGGCGCTCCGGCGGTCTCCCCCGCCTCATCAATGTCCTCTGTGACCGGTCACTCCTGGTCGCCTATGTGGCCGAGGCACCGCAGGTCATCGGGGCCATGGTTACCGAGGCTGCGCGCGAATTGCGGCGTGAGACCCTGCGCTCACCCCGGCGGCACCGGCGCATGTTCATCGCGGCCGCGGCTGCGCTCCTCGGCACTGTCGTTATGGTTCTGGTCGTGGCGAATTTTTTTCGAAGCAATCCGCTGCCACCCGTCAATCCGGCAGTCGCAACCAGCAACCCGCCGATCGCCTTCACCCTGACCTCCAGCTTTACCCGGATGAGTCCGGAGAAGGGCGCTGCCGCCGGCATCGATGCCCTGTTGCTCCTGTGGGGGCGTGATGTCTCGCGTCGGGAGGCGGGATTGACCATCCCCCAGGCATTGACGCGTGCCGCAGCCGCCAGCAAGCTGAATCTGTTGCGTTTCCGTGGCCCCTGGAGTGCCCTTAGGCAGCTTGATGCGCCGGCGCTGCTGGAACTGACGCTTCCCGGGACAACGGCAATCCATTATGTCGCCCTCCTCGCCATCGACGGCGATTTTGCCCGGCTGGAACCGCCCCTCGCCGTGACCGCAACCGTTCCGGTGCAGGAACTCGAAGCCCTCTACGCCGGCCAGGCCTACATCCTCTGGCGCAACCCGCTGCAGCTGCCAATTGCTGGAGGTCATAACATGGAGCGCGGAGCGGTCGTCGCGTTGCAACGTCTTCTCTTGGATGCCGGGGTCTACCAGGGAGCACTGCACGGGCGTTTTGACGAGGCCACCACTACGGCCCTGGTTTCATTCCAGCAACGCCGCGGCCTTGCGGCGGATGGCCAGCCCGGACCGCAGACCCTGCTGGCACTCTACCAGTCGTCAGGGCGCTATGGATTTCCGCGGCTCGCAATTAAGACGGGGGGCGGACAATGAGTTCAATCCTCAAAGCACTGAAGAAACTGGAGCGGGAGAAGTCGCGGCAGCGGGATGATCATGTCGATCTGGCTCGTGACATTTTCCGCGGCAGCGAACGACGCCGTGGTCCCGACTGGATCACGGTCATCGTCACCGGGGTCGTGGTCCTGTCCGTCGTCGCCGTGATTCTTCTGGTGCTGCGGCAAATGGAGGGGAGTACGAATGTTGGCCAGGGCGAGGCGCCAGCGGTGGTCAACCGCCCCGCAGCACCTTCCCCAGGGTCGGCGCCCAATGCGAGTGTTGCCGAGGAGCTAATCGACCAGCGCCGCCCGCAGGTCCGCCCGCCGCCGGCGATCCGGAAACCGTCGGCGAACAAGGGTGCCCGCCCCGCGACGGCCGTGATTCCGCCCGGCAGAGGTGAAGCCATCGTTGTCGAAGAGGTCTTGCCGCCGCCGGCGGCGGTTCCGGTCCCACCCCCCGCTGTCGTCCCGCCTCACGTCCCGACCTTTTCCCCGGCACCACCGGGACTTGTCCTCTCCGCCATCGTTTTTCAGGCGGAGCGCGAGGCCCGCATCGCCGTGATCAACGATCTCCCGGTCATGGAAGGGTCCCAGGTTGGGGAATTCCGGGTCGACGAGATTCAGGCCGACCGCGTAATTCTCAGCCGCAACGGTACTCTTTATGAAGTTCGTACCCCCGATTAACCCGGCCTCAACATGGTTGCCATTCGTTGCCGCTCTCTGGCTCATGCCGGCGAGCGGTTTTCTTTTTGTGGCTGGATTGGTGAATCCGGAGAATATTCATCTTGCAGGTGTTGAATATTCTTCAAAATATTCTAGTATTGATCGCTCAATAAAGGTAACTGTCCTGATTTGCAAAGGAAAGCGTATTGGCATGTCATGTGCTAAAAACAAGTAAAATGAACGAGCGGAAGAGACAGGAGAGTCGAATGTTGATGCGTTTGCTGATTCCCATAGGCTGTTTGTTTGTTGTTCTCCTGTCCGTTGCAGTTGCGACTGCGGCTGAAACGGAGGTACAGCTGGAGACACTCGTAGCTGAGGCCATCGCCAACAATCCCGAGATTCGCGGCAGCGAGGCGCAGTGGCGGATGCAGGTGGCGAAGGCACAGCAGGCCGGCAGTTTCGACGATCCGATGTTGATGTTCGGTATCCAGAACGGCATGGTCAGCGATCCTCTGGCGTTCGATCAGGATCCGATGACGTCCAAGGTTATCGGCATCAGCCAGATGTTCCCCTTTTTCGGTAAACGCGCTCTCCTGCGCGAAGGGGCCGAGCGTGAAGCGGAGGCGGCTCGCTGGAGCCTGGAGGAGCGCAAGGCCGAGCTGCGGCAGATGGTGAACGAGGCCTGGGCACAACTGGCCTACGTCGAAACCTCGCTGCAGTTGATCGCCAAGAATATCGCCCTCCTCGACGACATCGGTCGGCTGGCCGAGGCCGCCTACACGTCGGGGATGGGCAAGCAGGTCGATATCGTGCGGGTGCAGGTTGAACGGACACGCATGGAAGAGATGAAGCTCGGACTGATCCAGCAGCGCCGTTCGCTGCAGGCGACCTTCACCGCGCTGTTGCGCCGCGAGCAACCGGCAGAGCTCCAGGTTCCCGCAGGGGTCGTCGTCTCGGTAGACCTCTCCGCGGCCGAGTTACAGGCGCTGGCCCTGCAATCCCGGCCCGAACTCTACGCCCGCAGCGCGCGCATCGACAAGGCCGTCGCCAGTGAGCGCCTGGCGCGGCGCGAGTACTATCCCGATTTCACCCTCAACCTCGAATACATGCAGCGCGACGCTTTCATGAATGAAATGGCGGCGAGCGACGGCGAAGACATGTACACCGCCACCGTCAGCTTCAATCTGCCGGTCCTGACCGGCAAGCGTCGCGCCATGGTCGTCGAAGCCCAGCAGGAAAAACGCATGGCTGAGGCCGACGTCGACATGCTGCGCAACGAGATCAGGCGCAGCATTGAGAATTTTCTCGCCAAGCTGGAAGCAAGCGCACAGATGGCGCGGCTCTATCGCGAAGGTCTCTTGCCGCAGGACGAATTTGCCCGTGAGTCGACCCTGGCCGCCTATCGTGCCGGGCAGATCGAGTTCATGTCGGTCCTTGACAGCCAGATGAAGCTGTTGGCCGACGAGCAGAAATACGCGATGTTTATCGCCGAACACCAGATGCTGCGCGCCCAGCTCGAAGCGACGGTGGGAACCAAATTGCCGTAACAACAGATCGGAAAGAGGATCACATGAACCGAAAAATCGCTATCCCCCTTGCGCTTCTCGCCCTTGCCGGCATCTTCGCCGGCGGCTACTTTGCCGGCAGCCATCGCCACGATGAGCCTGTCACGGCCGCCGGCCAGCAGGAAGCCAAGACCCAGTGGACCTGCGGCATGCACCCCTTCATCATCCGCGACGAGCCGGGGCTGTGCCCGATCTGCGGCATGGAGTTGACCCCGCTCAAGCCCGGGACTGGCGGCAGCGCGCCGGCGGAGAAAAAGATCACCCACTGGATCTCCTCCATGGATCCGACCTACGTGCGCGACGCGCCGGGGAAGGACACCATGGGGATGGATCTGGTCCCGGTCTATGAAGGGGGCGGGGAGGCCGGGACCGTCAGTATCGATCCGGTCACGGCGCAGAACATGGGGGTGCGCATCGCCCCGGTCGAGCGGCGCAATCTCGCCCGCACCCTGCGGACCGTCGGCGTGGTGACCTTCGCCGAGCCGTTGCAGAGTTCCATCAACACCAAGATCGAAGGGTGGCTGGAGCGTCTCTACATCGACCAGACCGGCCAGCAGGTGAAGAAGGGGGCGCCGGTGGCCGAAATCTACAGTCCCGATCTGGTCGCGGCCCAGCAGGAGTATCTGCTGGCGGTGCGCAATCAAGACAAGCTCGCTGCCAGCGATCTCCCCGGCGTCGCCGACGGCGCCCGGCGCATGCTGGAGGCGGCCCGCACCCGGCTCAACTATTGGGGGATTTCCGATCGGCAACTGGCCGAGTTGCAGCGCTCCGGCACGCCCCAGCGCACCATGACGCTACACAGCCCCTTTACCGGGGTGGTGACGATGAAGAAGGCGGTGCAGGGGATGCGGGTCATGGCCGGGGAGGAGATCGCTCAGCTGGCCGATCTCTCCACCGTCTGGGTCAATGCCGAAATCTATCAGTCCGAACTGCCGTGGATCAAACTCGGGCAGAGCGCCACGGTCGAGCTTCCTTATGCCGGCGGCAAGAGCGTCACCGGCAAGGTGACCTTCATTCAACCGATGATCGGGGCCGAGAGCCGCACGGTCAAGGCGCGCATCGAGTTGGCCAACCCCGGTTTCGCGCTCAAACCGGACATGTTCGCCAACGTCGTCATCCGTGCCGAGGAGTCGCGGCAGAGTCTGGCGATTCCGGCCGAGGCGGTCCTCGATTCCGGCGTGCAGCAGACGGTTTTCGTCAGCCTCGGCGACGGCAAGTTTGCGCCGCGTCCGGTCAAGACCGGGGTCAAGGACGACGGCGGTTACGTGCAGATCCTCGACGGTCTCAAGGATGGCGAGCAGGTCGTCATCTCCGCCCAGTTCATGCTCGATTCGGAGAGCAAGTTGCGCGAAGCGCTGCGCAAGATGACCGAGCCGCAGGCCCCGGCGGCGGCGCCGGCAGGAACGAAGCAAGAGAAGCTGGACGATCTGTTTAAATAACCGTAGAGGCGCATTGCACGCGCCCAGGGCGGACGCGGTCCGCCCCTAGCAAACATCACCCGTGACCGAAACGGATTTTATATGCTCGAACACATTATCGCCTGGTCGATTCGCAACAAGTTCATGGTCGTTCTCGTCACCGCCTTTCTGGTGATCGGCGGAATTTATTCGCTTAAAAATACTCCTCTCGACGCCATCCCCGACCTTTCCGACGTCCAAGTCATTGTTTTTACCGAGTATCCGGGGCAGGCGCCGCAAGTGGTGGAAGACCAGATCACTTATCCCCTCACCACCAAGATGCTGGCGGTGCCGGGGGCCAAGGTGGTGCGCGGCTACTCCTTCTTCGGCTACTCCTTCGTCTACATTATCTTCGAGGACGGCACCGACATCTACTGGGCGCGCTCGCGAGTTCTCGAATACCTCAACTATGTCACCGGCAATCTTCCCAAAGGGGTCAACCCGGTCCTCGGCCCCGACGCTACCGGTGTCGGCTGGGTCTACGAGTATGTCCTGGAGAGCGACAAGCATGATCTGCAACAGCTCCGTTCGATCCAGGACTGGTACCTGCGCTACGAACTGACCTCGGTCGAGGGGGTTTCCGAGGTGGCGAGCCTCGGTGGTTTCGTCAAGCAGTACCAGGTCGCCGTCGATCCCAACCGCCTGCTGGCTTACAAGGTCTCCATCAACGACCTGATGATGGCGATCCAGAACAATAACCTCGACGTCGGCGGCGGTTCCATCGAGCACGGCGAGACCGAGTACGTCATCCGCAGCCACGGTTATATCAAGAGCCTCGACGACATTCGCAATATCGTGGTTAGGACCGGCATGGAGGGGACACCGTTGCGGGTCGGCAATCTCGCCACCGTGCGTCTTGGTCCGGAGATGCGCCGCGGTGTGGCCGAGCTCGACGGCAAGGGAGAGACGGTCGGCGGTATTATTGTCATGCGCTTCGGCGAAAACGCCTTGCAGACGATTGAGAACGTCAAGAAGAAGCTGGAAGAACTCAAGTCCGGTTTGCCGGAAGGGGTAACAATCAAGCCGGTCTACGACCGTTCCGGTCTCATCGAACGCGCCGTTTCCACCCTCAAGGAGAAGTTGCTGGAAGAAAGCATCGTTGTCGCCCTGGTCACCATGCTCTTCCTCTTCCACCTGCCGAGCGCCTTCGTCGCCATCATTACCCTGCCGGTGGCGATCCTCATGGCCTTCATCATCATGCACGCCCAAGGCCTCAACGCCAACATCATGAGTCTCGGCGGCATCGCCATCGCCATCGGCGCCATGATCGATGCGGCGATCATCATGATCGAGAACGCCCATAAACACCTCGAGCGCGACCGCGATAAGAAGCCGCACTGGGAGATCATCCTCGATGCGGCGAAAGAGGTCGGGCCGACCCTCTTCTACTCGCTCCTCGTCATCACCGTCTCCTTCGTGCCGGTTTTCACCCTGCAGGAGCAGTCCGGCCGGATGTTCAAGCCCCTTGCGTATACCAAAACCTATGCCATGGGCGCGGCGGCGCTTCTCTCGGTGACGCTGGTGCCGGTGTTGATGGGTTGGTTCATCCGCGGCAAGATCAAGTCCGAGGAAGCCAACCCGATTAATCGCTGGCTGATCCGCTTCTACCACCCGGTGGTCGATTTTGTCCTCAAGTGGCGCCTGGCCACCCTGGCGGTGGCGCTCCTCACCATGCTCTCTATCGCCTGGCCGCTGACGAAGATGGGCTCGGAGTTCATGCCGCCGCTGTACGAGGGGGACTTCCTCTACATGCCGACGACCTTGCCGGGGTTGTCGGTGACCAAGGCCAAGGAGCTGTTGCAGCAGACCGACCGCATCATCCGCCAGTTCCCCGAGGTCGAGCGCGTCTTCGGCAAGATCGGCCGCGCCGAGACCGCCACCGATCCGGCGCCGATGATGATGATCGAGACGACGATCATGCTGAAAGATGAGAAGGAGTGGCGGCAGGTGCCGGTGGCGCGTTTTTACAGCGACTGGCCCGACTGGAGCAAACCGCCTTTCCGGCTCTTTCTTCCGGATAAACGCACCATTAGCCATGCAGAGCTCAGCCAGGAGCTGAACCAGGCGATTCAGTTCCCCGGCCTGACCAACGCCTGGACGATGCCGATCAAGACCCGCATCGACATGCTCTCCACCGGGATCAAGACCCCCGTCGGCATCAAGATCATGGGGCCGGACCTGGCGGTCTTGAGCCAACTCGGCGAAGAGGTCGAAGCGGTGGTGCGGCAGGTTCCCGGCACCCTTTCGGCCATCGCCGAAAGGACGGTGGGCGGCTCCTACCTCGATTTCGACATCGACCGCGCCGCAGCGGCGCGTTACGGCATCAGCGTCTCAGACATCCAGGACGTTTTTCAGACCGCCGTCGGCGGTATGAGCGTCACCGAGACGGTCGAGGGGCTGGAACGCTATTCGGTTAACGTCCGCTTCGAGCGCGACTTCCGCAGCGATCCCGAAGCGTTGGGACGGGTATTGGTCGCCGGCATGGGCGGGCAGTTGGTGCCCCTCTCCCAGCTTGGCAAGTTTTCGGTGCGCAACGACCCCGACAG
>MGTO01000114.1 GCA_001799485.1 Desulfuromonadales bacterium GWC2_61_20
TCCACCTCGCCGGCTTCCCGCGCTTCGAGACCAGCCTCCTCGACCCCGAACTGGAGTCGCGCTACGACCAGTTGCTGGCGGTGCGCAGCGATGTCTCCAAGGCCCTCGAGGTCGCCCGGGTGGAGAAGAGGATCGGGCACTCCCTCGAAGCCCGGGTTTCCCTCTATGCCCCGGCCGGGCCGACGCGCCAGCTGCTGGAGCGCCACAAGAAGGAACTGGCCACCCTCTTTATCGTTTCGCAGGCGGATCTGGTCGATACGGCCGAAGGCGGAGTTGCCGGGGATGGGGTGAAGGAGTTGCGTCTGCAGATTACCGCGGCGGCCGGCGCGAAGTGCGAACGCTGCTGGAACTACTCGGAGAACCTCGGCAGCAACAGTGCCCATCCGACCCTCTGTCCACGCTGCGAAGCGGTCATGGCCACACTGTGAGCACGGGAGCGAACGTAACGAGGGAGTCCTTGTGCTGAAGCACTATCGTTTATTGTTGCTGGTAACCCCGGCCGTCCTGATCCTTGATCAGCTCAGCAAGCTCCATATCGACCGCACCTTTGCCCTCTACGAATCGGTAACGGTGGCGGAGAACTTCTTCCACATCACCTACCTGCGCAATCAGGGGGCGGCCTTCGGCCTCCTGGCCGGCAGCCCGTGGCGAGTGCCCTTGCTCGTCGGGGTGGCGCTGCTGGCCGCTGGCGGCATCCTCTGGTACATGAGCCGCCTCGCGCCGCGGCAGAAGCTTTTGCGCGCGGCCCTGGCCCTGATCTTTTCCGGCGCCGTCGGCAACCTCATCGATCGCATCCGCCTCGGTGAGGTCATCGATTTCATCGATGTCCACTGGTACCGCCACCATTGGCCGGCCTTCAATATCGCCGATTCCGCCATCACCATCGGCGTCGGCCTGATGCTCCTCGATCTCTGGCTCGAAGAGCGGCGGGCCAAGAAGAAAACCGTATAACCTTTCCCCTCTTCCAGGAGTGACGGCATGCAACGCCTGTGGCTGTTAGCCCTGACCCTCCCCCTTCTGCTCCTTTTGTCCGGCTGCGAAACCTTCCGCGGTTTCGGCAAGGACATGCAGCGCGCCGGCAAATCCATCGAACGCGCCGCCAACAAATAGCCCCGCCCGCTGTACTTTTCTTGCCTAATAACTCGACAATGCGGCAACGCCGCAGATGGGCGTCTTTCCTCAGCCGCTCGCCGGGGCTTCGGCGTCTGGCAATCCACGGTCTAGGCCTTGCCAAGCGCCCCCGACGATGGTAGATTCATTATGTTTATTTAATCTTGCGGTCGCTTTGCTCCCGTCCTCGCCAGTGAGAGTCGAGCCAGAATGGTCTTTCCTCCAAAAGCAATCCCGCTACGCCTGACCCCGTTTTCGATTGCCCTGACCTATACCCTCCTCGGGGGGGTCTGGATTTTCTTTTCCGACCACCTCCTCGCCAAGTATCTCCCTGATTCCGCCATCTTCATGCGCGCCAAGATCGTCAACGAGTGGATCTTCATTGTCCTCTCGACCCAGGTCCTCTATCTGATGATCCGCCGGCGCGAAACGGCCATCGAACGTTCGCAGGAATCCCTCCGCCGGGTCAACCGTGCCCTCAAGGTTTTCAGCGAATGCAGCAAGGTGATCGCCCTGAAACATACGGAAGCGGATCTGCTCTCGCGCATCTGCCGCATCTTCGTCGAAGTCGGCGGCTACCGCCTGGCCTGGGTCGCTTTCGTCCGCGACGACGTCGACAGGAGCGTCGGCGTGGCGGCGCAATGGGGGGATATGCACGGCTATCTGCAGCAGCTGCGCGTCACCAGCGACGACAGTATCTATGGCCAGGGTCCGGCCGGAACCGCCATTCGCACCGGCGCAACCGTGGTCGTGCAGGATATCGCCAGCCATCCCGGTTTTGCCCCATGGCGAGAGGCGGCGCTGCGGCAGGGCTATGCTTCGGCCATTGCCCTGCCGCTACGCGACGACTTTCAGTTTTTTGGCGCCCTGGTCATTCTCGCGGCGGACCCCACCGCCTTCAATCGTGAAGAAATCGCCCTTCTCGAAGAACTCGCCGGCGACCTCACCTACGGCATCAGCAGCTTGCGCATCCGCGCCGAGCAGGAGATGAACAAGCAGGAAAAGCGTCTCCTCGCCGCCGTCATCGACCAGGCCTTTGAAGGGATTATGATCTTTGACGCAGCCGGCACCGTCTATTATGTCAACGCCGCCTACGAGAACATCTGCGGGCTGCCCCCCGGCGCCACCATCGGGACGAGCATCCACCAACTCGCCTGCTGCGTCGGCAACGCCGATTTCTACCGGTCTTTGCAGGCGACCATCGCCAACGGCACCACCCGTCACGGCCGTTTCGTCAACCGCCATGCCGATGGCTCCATTTACGAGATTGACGCCAACATCTCCCTGGTGCGCCGCCGGATCGATGCCGAGACCCGCTATGTTGCGGTATTGCGTGACATCACCCACGAAACCGCCCTGGAAAAACAGTTGCGCACCGCCCAGAAGATGGAAGCCATCGCCACCTTGGCCGGCGGCATTGCCCACGACTTCAACAACATTCTCGCCGCCATCGTTACCAACGCCGAGCTGACCCTCGACGAGGTGCCCCCCGAGAGTACGCTGCGCGAGCCGCTGGAGGTCGTTTTCAAGGCCGGCCAGCGCGGTCGCAGCCTGGTCCGGCAGATCATGACCATCGCCCGCCAGGGCGAGCAGGAGCGCCGTCCGGTGCAAGTCGAAAAAATTGCCGGCGAATGTCTTTCGCTGTTGCGCGCCTCCCTGCCGACCACCATCGAGATCCGCAAATCTTTTCCGAGCGAGACGCGAGCGGTCTCCGCCGATCCCTCACAGATTCACCAGGTCATCATGAACCTCTGCACCAATGCCGCCACCGCCATGGCCGAACACGGCGGACTGCTCGAACTCATCCTGGAGGAAGTTCACTGCCGCCCCGACGCCATGATCATCCCTTCCGCGCTCTGCGCGGAACGCTATCTCAAACTTTCGGTGCGCGATAACGGCCATGGCATCGAACAGAACATCCTCGAACGAATCTTCGATCCTTTCTTCACCACCCGGGCCCATGGCAAAGGGACCGGCCTCGGGCTGGCGGTCGTCCACGGCATCGTCCGCGACCATGCCGGGGTCATGCATGTCGAAAGCACCCCCGGTTGCGGTACAACCTTCGATATCTATCTACCGCAGGTCGCCGACGTCGAGGCCGCGCGCGACCCGGCCCACGCCCCGCCTCTGCGTGGCGGCAACGAGCGCATCCTGCTGGTCGACGACGAGGAGGATCTGGTCGTCGCCGGGCGCAAGGTTCTTGAACGTCTCGGCTACCAAGTCGTCGCCGGGACCGACAGCCGGGAAATCCTCAAGATTTTTGCCGCTGCGCCGGAGCGCTTCGATCTCCTCATCACCGACCAGACCATGCCGCATATGACGGGCGAAATGCTGGCGCAGGAGATCCTCGGCATCCGCGCCGATCTGCCCATCATCCTCTGCTCGGGGATGGGGACGACCGCCGCAACCGGCCTCACCCCGGAGCGCGCCCGCGCCCTCGGCATCCGCGAATTGCTGGCCAAACCGTACGAACGTCACGAAATGTGCAGCGCCATCCGGCGCCTCCTCGACTGACAGCCTTTGGGGCAGGACATGGCAAAAATTCTCATCATCGACGATGACGACATGATCTGCGCGACCCTCTCCCGTCTGATCCGCCACAAAGGACATGAAGCGACCAGCGTCCTCAGTCTGGCCGAGGGAGGAGTCGAAGCCACCGCCCACCCCTACGACGTCGTCTTTCTCGATGTGCGTCTGCCCGATGGCAACGGTCTCGACCTCCTACCGCGGATCGCCGCCATTCCCTCCTCTCCCGAGGTCATCATCATGACCGGCTTCGGCGACTCCAACGGCGCCGAACTGGCGATCAAGAGCGGAGCCTGGGATTACATCGAAAAAGAGTCCTCGGTCAAGGAGATCACCCTCTCCCTCGAGCGCGCTCTGCAATATCGCCAGGAGAAGCTGGCCGGGGCCCGCTCCCGCCAGCGCGAGACGCTGCAGCGCTCCGGCATCGTCGGCACCAGCCCGGCCCTCGGCGCCAGCCTCGACGCCGTCGCCGAAGCCGCCGGCAGTGAAGTCAATGTCTTCATTGTCGGCGAAACCGGCACCGGCAAGGAGCTCTTTGCCCGGGCCATCCATGACAACAGCCGCCGGGCGCGCGGCAACTTCATCGTCGTCGATTGCACGGCCCTGCCGGAAACCCTGGTCGAAAGCCTCCTCTTCGGCCATGAAAAGGGGGCCTTTACCGGCGCCGACAAGAGTCGCGACGGCCTCGTCCGCCAGGCCCATTGCGGTACCCTCTTTCTCGACGAAGTCGGGGAACTGCCGGCGGTATTGCAGAAATCCTTTCTTCGCGTCCTGCAGGAACGTCGCTTCCGCCCCCTGGGGGGAGATAAGGAGATTGCCAGTGATTTTCGCCTGGTCGTCGCCACCAATCGCGACCTCGACGCCATGGTGGCGCAGGGGGCCTTTCGCGAAGACCTCCTCTTTCGCCTGCGCAGCTATATCATCGAACTGCCGCCGCTGCGCCAGCGCTCCGAGGATATCCCGGCCCTCGCCCGGCACTACGCCGATCGCTTTTGCGCCCGCTACTCCCTCGGCGAAAAACGTTTCTCCCCCGAATTTCTGCAAACCCTCACCGCCTATCCGTGGCCGGGCAATGTGCGCGAATTTGTCAGTACCATGGAGCAGGCCCTGGCGGCGGCCCACCAGGAGTCGACCCTCTTCCCCAAGCACCTGCCGACCGGCATCCGCGTCCAGGTCTCCCGCGCGGCCTTTGCCCATGAATCCCCCACCGTCCGCTACAAAGCCGGAGTTCCCGGCGGAGCGCTGCCCCGGCTGCAGGAATATCGGGAAGCGATCTACCGCAACGCCGAAAATCAATACCTGCACGACCTCCTTGAGCGGGCCGAACAGAACATCCCCACCGCCTGCCAGCTCTCCGGTCTCTCCCAATCGCGCCTCTACGCCCTTTTGAAAAAACACGACATCGTCCGTTAAGCACGCTGTCGTCCGCCGGGCACAATTCCACCCCGCACGACCAGCCCCCCCTTCCTCCCGCACGGGAAAATTCTTGCGGCGCAGGAAAATTCCTGTGGCGCAAGAGATCCTTTTCCTCCAGGTCAAATCCTGAGTTCATCTTATCTATTTGGAATTAAATAACTAATCCACATGGGGCCACTGTCGCCCCGGCTGGAATGACGCTTGCTCTAGTAATGAGCAGATGCCTAACTTTGCAGACGGAGGACACCATGAAAGTCAAAATCCCCAACAGCCTGATTCTCGTCGCCGTGGCATCGGTCACCGCCGTCGCCGCCTATCTTCTCACCGTCAGCGGGCAACACGAACCGGTCCAGACCCTCTTTCTCGCCTTCGTCGCCGCCATCCTCGCCATCCAGGTGATTCCCGCCCTGATCCTCTTCGTCGGCCTGATCAAGGGGCTCTTCACCCGGGCCGAGAAGAGTCTGGAGCGCTGAGGAGAGCGACCGTTTCCCTCGTACGGAGGCAACGTTCATGACCAGACCGAGATTACTCATCGCCGAAAAAAACGGAGAACTCCGCACGCGGATGATGCAGGCCTCCGTCGAAGCGGGGTATCAGGTCAAGACCGCCGGCACGGTGGCCCAGCTCCTCTGTCAGGTTCTGCGTAAACAGGCTCCGGTTCTCCTCCTCGGCGACAACTTCGAGGAGAATCTGGCTCTGACCGACCTTTTGCGGCTGATAAAAACCTGCAATGCGCGCCTCGCCATCATTCTCGTCTCGGACGAAGTCTCCCTGATGCAGGTCCGCAAAGCACGCCAGCTCGGTATCTTCTACCACGCCCTGCCGCCCGACAGCCCGGCCGAATGGCAAGAGCTGGAACTGGCGGTCGCCTGCGCCTTTCGCACCTCCCGCCTGCCGGGGCATGGCGAGGGCAGGGTATCAACGGAAATTCCGGATCTCGAAGTCGCCCGCGAGCTCCACTAACGAAAGGAGTCAAATCATGAAAACGACCCTGTGGACCATCCTGGCAACCATCGCGTTTCTTGGCGCTACCAATGTCGCCGGCGCCGCCACCACATCGCCGGACGACGGCAGTCAACTGGTGGTCTGGGCCTTTCTCGGCATGTGCGCCCTCATCGTCATCCTTCAGGTCCTTCCCCTGGTGGTCATGAGCTTCGGCATGGTCAGGGCCCTCTTCAAGGGGAAAGAAGCAGAGCCGGTCGAAGTCGTGGTCGACAAGTAAACCCGGCAGGAATGAGCACACGAGTGCATGGAGGTGGTTATGAAACTCAGTCGGACATTGATCATCCTGTGGTTGGCCAGCCTGACTCTCTTCGCCGCCGCCGGCCTCGCCTCCCTGGCCAACATGGAGGTCCTGCACGGGGTAAGCGGCTGGTTCATCCGCTTTTTCCTCGGCTACTGCGCCATCATCGTGGTGTCGCACGTCCTCGCCGCGATGGAGGCCGTCCGCCCGTTCATCGCTGGCGGCCCACCCCACCGTTCCCCGACCTGGCAGCAGTTATGGCACTAAGGCGCGCTTCCTCTCTAACCTTTTCAGGAGAGACATTCATGAGATCCTTTCGACTTCTCTTATGCTGCGGGCTTCTTCTCGGTCTGACCGCCTTTGCCGCCTTCGCGGCGGCAAGTGACGACTGCCTCGCCTGCCACAGCGACAGCGCCACGGTTGGCAAGGCCTTTGCCATCAACCCGGCGATCTTCGACACCACCGTACACGCCCAGCTCGGCTGCCCCAGCTGTCACACCTCGGTGGGCGCCGGCCACCCCGATGACGGGCTGCCCCCGAGTAAGGCCAGTTGCCAGGAATGTCATGCCGAAGTCGCCAAGGAGTACGCAGCCAGCAGCCATCACCAGAACGCCGCCTGCAGCGACTGCCACAACCCCCACCAGGTGCGCGGCCCGACGGAGGTCTCCGGGGCCGACATGAACCGGACTTGCAGCGGTTGCCACGAGCTGGCAGCCATGGCAACCACTCATACCACCTGGCTTCCCCAGGCCGACCTGCACATCGGCATGCTGCCGTGTATCTCCTGCCATACCGCCTCGAAGGAGAACGTCATTACCCTCTACATCATCAAACGCCCCGCCGCTGCTCGCTTCGGTCGCTTCGAACTGGCCGGCTACAACGAGCTCAAGGCCTTGGCCTCGCACGGCAAGATCGAGGGCCTCATCGACGGCAATGAGGACAATTACATCTCCCTCGCCGAGCTGCGTCTCTTCAATAGCGATCAGGAGCGAACCGGCCTGCGTCTGCAAGGGATGATGACCCCGGAGACGGTCACCCACAACTTCCAGATTCTCGCCAACCGCCGCGACTGCTCCTTCTGTCACGCTTCGGGACCGGCAGCGCGGCAAACCAGTTACCTCTCCCTCGCCACCAGTGACGGCAGCTACCGGCGCCTGCCGGTGGAGCGCGGGGCTGTTCTCGACGCCCTCTATGGCACCCCCGATTTCTACATGGTCGGCTCGACCCGCAGCACTGCTCTCAACTACATCGGCGCCGTCATCATCGCCGGCGGGCTGGTCGTCCCCATCGGCCACGGCACCTTGCGCTTTCTCACCCGCCGCAACCGGGCGAACAAGGAGGATTGACCATGAACAGCCAACATCGCGTCTATCTGCAGCCGACCCCCGTGCGCATTTGGCACTGGCTCAACGCCTTCGGCATCGTCACCCTCATCGTCACCGGTGTCCAGATCCGCTTCCCCGAATACGTCGTCATCTTCGCCAGCTACAAATCGGCGATCATGCTGCACAACACCGCCGGGCTGGTGGTGGCGGCCTCCTTCTCCCTGTGGTTCTTCTACTACTCCTTCATCGCCCGCAACATGCTCAAAACTTATGTGCCGAACGAAGACGAGCTGCGCCACGGCATTCTGCGCCAGGCCAAATTCTACCTGCTGACCTATTTTCTCGGCTGGCCCAATCCCCATCATCCGACGCCGGAGAACAAGTTCAACCCGATGCAGAAGTCGGCCTATCTCGCCATCATGTTCGTCCTCGTCCCCCTGGTCAGCCTGACCGGCCTCTTGCTGACCAACGTCGAACCGTTGCGCAACCTGATTATCCTGATTGGCGGCTTGAAGATCCTGGTCGGCGTCCACTTTCTCCTCGCCTGCTGCCTCTGCGCCTTCCTCTTCACCCACGTCTATCTCGCTACCCTCGGCCATACCGCCTTTGCCTACATCAAGCCGATGTGGACCGGCTGGGAAGAAGAACCGGAGACCGAACAGAACGCCCATGACGAGCCGGTGAGCAATCATCGCTGATCCGGAAACGCCGCCCGACGGCGGGCGGCTGACCCCCAACAGAGGGAGGCGACGATGAAACGCATGCATAAATCCAAGGCCCTCGCCCTCACCCGCAAGCTCGTCATCGGCTCCTTCGCCCCGTCGGCAACGGCCCCATCCGTCGCCGCCGAGGAGCAATTGCTGGCGCGCCGCGGCCTCTGGCAACTCCTCGCCTTTCTCCTCTTGAGCATGGCCGCTTGGAGCGCCGGCGACCGGGGTCTTTTCACCGCCCTCCCCGAGGCCTTCGTCGCCTGGCTCGGAACTGCGCCCCCTCTCCCCCTCATCGATCTTGCCTTCGCCATCTATCTGGCCTCGGCCCTGATTCTCATGCCGGGGCGACTCTCCGCTCCCCGCGCGGGGAGTCAGGGCTGGAGCCAGCTCCTCTACCGCACCAGCTTTTATCTCCTCTATCTCGCCTCCGCCGTCCTGAGCGAGCGCTTCGCCGTGGTGCTGGCAGGCGGACTCTTCCTGTACGGGATGGAGCAGCTCTATTTCTGGGGGATAGCCCTGTGGGGTGGGGATGAAAACGGACGCGGGTCGGCGGAGGAATAGTTATTGGAGAATGATCACCTGCCATCGGCAACAACAACGGCCCGCGCGAAATCGCCGGGCCGTTGCTTTTTCTTTTCAACTGTTCTGTCTGACCCGGTGGCCGGGGCCGTTCCAGGTCTCTGTGTACCCTGTGGCGTTTTTCTTGACGCCACGATCACAGACCTTCGGCAGTTGGGCGATGGCCTCATGCGCCGTCTGGGTGCGTTGAACATCCAGCCGCTTCGGCTCGGCAGGTGCCCGTATCTCGCCCTTCGCCGACCGCCCTTTTTTCTTCGCAACCTTGGGAACCTTGACCTTCTTCGTTGGCTTCTCCCGTCCAACGATGGCCGTCGAGTTCCGGCTGATATGCCCGATCAGTTCCGCACTGAGATGCTCCTTGACCAAGACGTCATGAACCGTGGTCCCCACACCCGCCCTGGTATACGTTGCCTTTGGCCGTCGTCAATGTCCATGAAAGTATTGTTAAGCTTGCCGGAGCGGCCCGTCTTTTTCGGGAGCAGAGGAAGACGTGGTACATACCCATTGAGCATTTTCCTTGCCAACTTTTTTCTTTGCCAAATTGCTGCTGCCGGCCGCAAGCGACGGCTAAACCTTCTCTCCGCCTCGCTCCAGCCCGGCCAGATAGTCGCTGAGGAGCCCGGAGTCCTGCACGTTCATATCGGTGAACCGTACGCCAAATCCCGGAGGATGACTCGGTTTGCCGGGGCGCTCCCGCGTATTGATCCAGGCGACGGCCCCGGTGGCTTCGATCCACGGCCCCTTCCCACCGGGGCGACAGAGCTGAATCTGCAGCCGCAGTACTTCGCCCAGGGGGGGATGATCACTGCTGTCGAGAAAGAGTCCGCCGCTGCCGATATCGAGCCCCCGGGTGGTGAAGTCCCCCGGCTTTCCCCGATAACGCACCGTCACCATGCAGGAGCGCCGCAGTTCGCGAATGCCGACGAGAAAGCTGCGCCCGACTTCGAGAAAGCGCAGCCGGTCAAGGGGTTTGACCAGCACCCCGTTGCATCCGGCCCGCTGGCTGGCCGCGACCTGGTCCGGGCGTGATTCCTCGCAGATGACGATAACCGGGATCCGCGACAGCTTTGGCTCTTGCTTCAACATCCGGCAGAACTCGGCACCGTTTTGTCCGGGAAGCTCGTAAGCGATATAGACCAGGTGCGGCAACCGCTCCCGGCACAGGGTCAGGGCCGCGGCCGCACTGTGCGCCTCATGGAGGGTCGCCAGGGCCGTGCGTAAAAACTGCTTCTCGATGGTCAGGAAAATCTTTGACTCGTCGACCAACAGGATGGAGGAGGATGCGTTCATGCCCTCTTTCTTTTCTTTTCGACACGGGGTGGGATGGCGACAGCGTGCCCCTCGCCCAGCTGGGCCCACAGGAGTTCGGGGGGGAGAGGTTTGGCAAAATAGTAGCCCTGGCCGGCCTGACAACCGCAGCTACTGAGGAATTCAGCCTGCTCGCGGCTTTCGATCCCCTCGGCGACAACATCGAGATTGAGCCGGCGGGCGATCACGGTAATCGCTTCGACAATGCCGGCATCGTCGGGGTTGGTCAGTACTTCATGGACGAAGGAGCGATCGATCTTGAGCTGATCGATGGGGAAGTTTTTCAGGTAACCGAGAGACGAATAGCCGGTGCCGAAGTCGTCGATGGCGATTCCGAGCCCACGCTCGCGCAGTTGCTGCAGGAGTTGGCGCGACTTTTCGGGTTCGTCCATGATGATACTTTCGGTCAACTCCAGAGTGAGGAGTCCGGGAGCAACACCGGCCTCGCGGAGGACCTTGTCGACCATTTCCAGAAATCCGGGTTGTTGAAACTGCCGGCTGGAGATATTGACCGCCATCTCCAGCCCGGGCAGGATCTTTTGCCCGTGTCCGATCTGGGCACAGGCCTCGCGCAACAGCCATTCGCCCAGACGCAGGATCAGGCCGGTATCCTCAAGGATGGAAATGAACTCTCCCGGGAGAATGACCCCATGCACGGGATGCTGCCAGCGCATCAGCGCTTCGAGGGCCACGACCCGGCCGCTCTCAAGGTTGACCTGGGGCTGGTAGTACAGGGTGAATTGCTCCGCTTCGAGGGCCTGCCGCAACTCGGTTTCGAGCACGATCTTTTCCACCGCCCGCAGATTCATTTCCTGGGTGAAAAAACAATAGATCGAACCGCCCAGGGCCTTGGCATGATACAGCGCCGTATCGGCATTTCTTATCAGGTCATCGACGGTATCGCCATCCATGGGGAAGATGGCGATACCGATACTCGGCGGGCTGTAAAGGGTGCGCCCCTGCAGTTCAAAGGGCTGGAGGAATTCGTCGACGATGCGCTGCGCCGCGACTGTCGCGCCCGCATAACCTTCCATCTGGGTCAAGACCACGACAAACTCGTCGCCACCGAGACGCGCGACGGTATCGGCCTTACGCATGCAGACCGCCAGACGTTCGGCCACGGCGCTCAGCAGACGGTCGCCAAAATCGTGCCCCATGGTGTCGTTGATCAATTTGAAGCGATCAAGATCGAGGAAGAGGAGAGCGACCTCCCTGGAGGTGCGCCGGGCCAGGGCCAGCGCCTGGTCGAGACGATCCCGAAACATCCAGCGATTGGGGAGTCCGGTGAGGTTGTCGTAATAGGCCAGTTGATGGATGCGCTCCTCGGCCCGCTTGCGCTCGGAGATATCTTCGCAGGTCGTGACCAGGCCGAGAAACTCGCCATCGGCATCGTGCACGGCGAGGGAGGCGAGTTGCACCGGGAATTCTTCGCCGCCTTTGCGCCGGTTGACGCTCTCGCGTCGCCACAGGGGGGCGCGCTCCAGATGTTTGGGCACCGCCTTTTTCTGCAGCCGACTCGGGGCGAAGAGACGCGCCTCGCGGTCAAGCATCTCCTCGGCGCCGAAGCCGTGGATCATGGCCTCGGCCGGATTGCAGTAGATAATGCGTCCGCTCCGATCGGTAATGGTGATCCCGACCGGCAGGGCTTCGACGGCCTCCTTGAGGAGGCGCAAGCGGGTTTCCGTGCGTTTGTGCTCGGTCATTTCCTGCATCGTCCCGGAAAGGCCGCGCACTCGCCCGAAGGAATCGCAAACCGCTTCACCCTGGGTATAGACAATGGCCTCCTGTCCGCTGCGGGAAAGACAACGGTACTCCAGCGCCAATACCTGCCCGGCAGCCACCGGAGCAGTGAAGATTTTCTGCAATGGCGGCACGTCCCGGGGATGGACCGAGGCGAGAAAGTCGGCGAGGGGGCACCGCAATGGCTCCTCTGCATAGCCGAGAAAACCGCAAATTTCCGCGGATAACCACATCTGCCCGGAGGGCAGGTCCCATTCCCAGCACCCGAGCCGGGCATTGCGTTGGGCCTTGGCGAGGGTCTCTTCACTCCGGCGTAACCGCTTCAGGGTGTCGGCGGCGCGCAGCATGAAGCGAACACGGTGAACGAAGAGCTCCGGCTGCACCGGCTTGGTCACGAAATCGGTCACCCCGGCCTCGAAGGCGCGGTGAATGGAAGTGGAATCTTCGGCCGAGGTCACCATGAGAATCGGCATGGCACCTCCCCGGGGATGACCACGCAACGCCTGGCAAATTCCTGCACCATCCGTTCCCGGCAGCAGCAGATCGAGGAGGAGCAGATCGGGCTCCATTTCTTCAAGACAGGCGAGAACTTCGGCCCTCGACGCCGCCGTGGCCGTCCGAAAGCCGGCTTGCTTTAACAGGTCAACGTGGATTGTCCGGACCAGGTGTTCATCATCGGCGACAAGAATCAGCGGAGACGAGACGGCAGCAGGGGCAAAGCACATGAGGATCTCCCGAAGCGGCTCTGAGGTGGGATGAATCCGGCCAACTGCGGAACAATAAAAAGTTTCGCGATTAATAATCCACGTGCTTTGGCATAGTAGTGCGGACTGCTCACAAAATTCTGACACCGAATTCGCAGCCTCCAGCCGCGACGGGATCGACCTCTTTTCCCTAATTTCATCTTGCATTTTCAATACAGCCGTGCTAACTATCACGGCCTCTGTCGGGAAGAGAAAGTCGGGGCGTAGCGCAGCCTGGTAGCGCACCTGCTTCGGGAGCAGGGGGCCGGAGGTTCAAATCCTCTCGCCCCGACCATTTCCTTCCTGCACGAGAAAAAGCGGCCCTGGCCGCTTTTCTGCTTTACGGGGGCATCATGACGCTGAGCCTGACATTTTTGCTGCTGGCCGCCTACCTCATCGGCGCCATTCCGACGGGGGTCCTCCTCACCCGCCTCGCCGGCGCCGGCGACATCCGCCAGGCCGGCAGCGGCAACATCGGTGCGACCAACGTCTACCGCGTGGCCGGGCGGGGTCTCGGCATCGCCACTCTGGTCGGCGACGCCCTCAAGGGGATCGTCCCCCTCCTCGTCGCCCGCGCCCTGCAGCTCCCCCCCGAGCAGACTGCCCTGATCGCCGCCGCCGCCTTCCTCGGCCACCTCTATCCGGTCTACCTCGGCTTCAAGGGGGGGAAGGGCGTCGCCACCGCCCTCGGCATCTTCCTCGTTCTCTCGCCGGCGACGGTTGCTCTCGCCGCCCTCCTCTTCGGCCTTCTGTTGTGGAAATGGCGCTACGTTTCCCTCGGCTCGATCTGCGCCGCGGCCGCCGCCCCCCCCCTGGTCTATTTCTTTACCTCCTCCCTCCCCTTACTTCTGGCGTCCCTCTTCGTCGCCGTCATGGTCATCGTCCGCCACCGGGAGAATATCAAGCGCCTCCTCGCCGGCAGCGAGAATCGCTTCAAGGCCTGAGACCTCCTTACGTCCATTTTCTTGACACCCCCTCATTATCTTGTCTAAGATGGCCGGTGTTCTGCGCAAACCCGGCGTTAAAAAGAGAAATTCACCGATGTCAAAGCGGCGTCTTTTGATCATTATCGCCGGGCTCTGCCTGCTGCCGCCGCTGATTTTGGCCGGGCAGTTCGCCGTTTTTCTCCTGCGCCCCCTTACCCCTCCCGCCGCGCCAACCCTGGTCACCATCCCCCCCGGCGCCACCCTGCCGGTCACCGCTGCCACTCTCGAACGCGCCGGCGTCATCGCCAGCGCCACCACTTTCCGTCTCCTCGCCCGCTATACCGGTGAAGTCAGCAAGATCAAGGCCGGCGTCTACGCCTTCAACGCGGCCGCGACCCCACGGGAGGTCTTGCGTCGGCTGGCCGCCGGCGATGTCCTCAAGCACCGCGTCACCATCATCGAAGGGATGAACCTGCGCGAGATCGCCGCGCGTTTCGCCGCGGCCGGTTTCGGTTCCGCCGGCGACTTTTTGGCCCTGACCAAGGATCGCGCCTTCATCCGCAGCCTGGGCCTGCCGGAGGCGGCATCCCTGGAAGGTTTTCTCTTCCCCGAAACCTATCTCTTTGCCGCCGGCGTCTCCCAGCGCAAAATCATCGAGACGATGACCGCCGAATTCCGCCGCCACCTCACCCCCGAACTGACCAGGGCCGCGGCTGCGGCCGGGCTCGACCTGCTGAAACTGACGACCCTGGCTTCCATCATTCAGAAGGAAGCCGGCAATACGGGCGAGATGCCCCTCATCGCCTCGGTCTTTCACAACCGCCTGCGCCGGCGCATGCCGCTCCAGGCCGATCCGACGGTCATCTACGGCATTCCCAACTTCAACGGCAACCTGACCAAGCGCGACCTGCAGACCCATACCCCCTATAACACCTATCGCATCCCCGGACTGCCGCCGGGACCGATCTCCAGCCCCGGCGCCGATGCGCTTGTCGCCGCCGCCATGCCGGCGGCGACCACCTATCTCTACTTTGTCGCCAAAGGGGATGGCACCCACGCCTTCTCCTCCAACCTGCGGGATCACAATGTGGCGGTCCGCCGCTACCAGCTGCGACGGGGTTGACCCCCCTCTCCCGGTGAAATGATGGCACAACGAATCCTCATCGCCGAAGACAACGAGCAGATCGCCGCCTCCCTCGACAGCCTGCTGCGGGGGCAGGGGTATGAGGTCGCCAGCGTCGGTGACGGGATCTCGGCGCTGGGGCTCCTCGCCGCCAACCCCTGCGATCTTCTCATTCTCGATCTCAAACTTCCCGGGCTGCACGGCATCGAACTGCTGAAAAAGCTGCGGCAGAGCCCCCGGACCAGCACCCTGGCGGTTGTCGTCATCTCCGGCGTCTACAAGGGCGAGCAGTATGTCGCCGGCGCCCGCGCCCTCGGGGTCACCAGCTACCTGGAAAAACCATTCCGCGCGGCGGAGCTGTTGCGTGCCGTTCAGGCGGGGCTGGCAGCACCTTCCGCCGCCTCGACAGCCGCCCCTCTCCCTCTTGCCGCGCCCTCCCCCCGGGCGACTCCGGCCCCCTCGCCGCCGACGGGATCAGCACCACCGCCCGGCGAAGAGGCGATCGGCTTCGACCGTCATTTCCTCAAGGCCTTTGCTGCCCGCTTCTCCGGCATCATGCGCTTAAAGAGCAGCGCCGGCGTCCGCGAACTGGTCTTTGCCCATGGCACCCCCATCTCCCTGCGTCCCGGTTTCGTCCACCGCGATTTCGGCCAGTATCTGCGCAAGCAGGGGCTGGTCAGCGACGGCGAATATGCCGCCTTCGCCGCCGGGTCGTGTCGGGACGATCTCCTTATCCAGATGGGGTGTCTCCCCTACAACGAGCTGTTGCAGGAAAAGTTGAATCATCTTTCCATCGAGCTGGTTGCCGGTTTTCAGAAGCCGGCGATGACGGTCGAGCTCCTCCCCCTGACCCTCCCTCCCGGCTTTCTGCCGATCTCGGTCAACATCCCGCAGATCGTCTGCCTCGGTTATCGTCAGGCCTACGCCCCCGATCGCGCCCGCCGCCTCCTCGAGCAGGCCGGCAGCCGCTACGTCGCCACGGCGCCGCCCTACCACCAGTACGCCAACTTCCTCAGCCTGACCAACGACGAGCGACTGGTCCTGAGTCGACTCAACGGGCAACAGACTTTGGCCGCTTGCCTCGATAACGACCCCCGGTTGACCCCTTTGGTCCAGGCGCTGCAAGCCCTCGGCATGATCCGTTTCGGCACCGCCCCCCTGGCGCCGGCGGCGGCGCCGGCCTGGCCGGTTCGGGCTTTTTTCAACGCCGTCGCCAGCGATGTCGAGGGTGTCGAAGTGCAGCTTCCCGAGGAATCCCTGGAGAGTTTTTCCGATCTCCTCGAAGGGGTCTCCGTCTCTGCCGTGCCCCCTCCCGTGGCGTCAGCGCCTCCGCCTCCATCCCCACCGCCCCCCGGCGGCAGCCTCGGCGAAAAGGTCCGCGCCACCCTGGCCTCCCTGGTCGGGAAAAATCATTATGAGGTCTTCGGTTTGACCCAGGGGAACTTTTCCTACGAACGCCTCAAGGCGAGTTATTTCGCCCTGACCCGCGAATTCGGCCCCGATGTCCTCATGCAGTTGAGCGGGCAGGAATCGGCCCAGGTCGAAGAGATTCTCTCGATCGTCGCCACCGCCTACAACACCTTGTCGGATGTTATCAAAAAGGAGAGCTACGATGCCCTCCTCGGCTCCGACAAGGTCGGCCTCGGCCAGAAGGGGGATGATCTTTTCCAGGCCGAGGTGCAATCCCAGTCGGCCAAGGTCTTCATCGAAATGGAGGAGTGGGAGAATGCCGAGAAGGCCTTGCAGGACGCCTGCAACATCGCCCCCAACAGCGGCGATTTCCTTGCCCATCTCGCCTGGGCCATCTACCGCAATCCCAAGAATGCCAACAGTCGGGCGATGCTCGACAAGGCAAGGCAGATGCTGAACAAAGCCATCACCCTCGAGCGCACCGCTGCCGCTTTCGCCTTCAAAGGCTACATGCTTCTCGATGCCGGCCAGGACGCCTTGGCTGAGTCCGAATACAACAAGGCCCTCAAGCTCGACGCCCGCAACATGCTGGCCCGCAAGGGGCTCAAACTGATCCAGGAAAAGCAGGAACAACAGAAAAAGGGGCTCTTCGGCCGCATGTTCCGCTAGGTTCTTGCACATGGGACAAAAAGAGGAGAGGCTACCGGTCGTTGCGGTAGCCTCTCCTCTTCTTGTCTGAATATTCCTTGAACCTACGCCGTGGCGGTAGCGGCTTTCGCCGCGCGACAGCTGCGACAGCACAGGACATCGTCGCGATAGCTCTTCAGCAGGAAATCGGCCTCGATAAGCCCGGTGCCCGGACAAACTCCGTCCCCCGCCACCCCCCGGCAGGGGACGGCAAAGAGGAGGGGCTTGAGAAACTTGTCGTAGGTGACCTGCTGCTTGGAGGTCAGCAAGTCGACATTGCCATCGTTATCGAGAAGATAGGTCCCGACCCCGGCCACCGTCCGCGGCAGGTACGTCGTCCCCTGCACCGCCCCCTCGATGTAGCGCGAGCCTTTACCGACCAGGTAAGCGAGCAGATCCAGATCAATTTCCATTGCCATCCTCCACCACGTGCATTATCCACCTAACCCCGTGTGCTCAGTTTCGTGACAATCATGGCGGGTCAGGGCAAGAATTTCCAGCTTTTTCTGACGCTGCCACCATTCCGGCCCCACCCTGCCAGGCCTGTCCCGGCCTTGGCAGCGGGAGCCGATCGGGCGTACACTGGCTACAGACAAAAATCACGAACAAAAGGAGGCGCCGTTATGCTTCGACTCATTCAAGTTCTGGCCCTGCTCTCCCTGGCGGCTGTCCCGTCAGCCAGCCAGAGCGCCGAGCAGATCAAGGTCTATGACGTTACGCGCGGAGGTTTGGTCATGACGGACAAAGTGGTGCGGACAGAAGCGGAGTGGAAAGCCCGGCTGACGCCGGAGCAGTTTCACATCCTGCGGGAGAAAGGGACCGAAAGGCAGTACGCGGGAAGCCTCTGGAACAACCATGAACACGGCATCTACCGTTGCGCCGGGTGCGGACTCGACCTCTTCCGCTCGGAAGAGAAATACGAATCGGGGACCGGCTGGCCGAGTTTTTACGCTCCGGTCGCCCGCGAGAATGTCCGATTTGAAGAAGACAACAGCTTCTTCATGCGTCGCACCGAGGTTCTTTGCCCCCGCTGCGGCGGTCACCTCGGTCACGTCTTTAACGATGGCCCGGCGCCGAGCGGGGAGCGCTACTGCATGAATGGCGGGGCGCTGACCTTCGTCAAAACGGACTAAACGCCCTTCATCCCCTTCTTCAAGGCTTCCTGCATCGCCTCGCCCATGCGCGTCGGGCTGGAGGAGACGGTGACGCCGCAATCGGTCAGGGTGCGGATCTTATCGGCCGCTTTGCCCTTGCCGCCGGTGACGATGGCGCCGGCATGGCCCATGCGCCGCCCCGGCGGGGCCGAGACCCCGGCGATGAAGGCGGCGACCGGCTTGTGCATGTGGGACTTGATCCACGCGGCCGCCTCTTCCTCGGCACTACCGCCGATCTCGCCGATCATGAAGACGCCGGTTGTCTCCGGGTCGTCATTGAAGAGTTGCAGCACATCGATGAAATTCATGCCGATAATCGGGTCGCCGCCGATACCGACGCAGGTCGATTGACCGAGGCCGGCGTCGCTCAGTTGCTTGACCGCCTCGTAGGTCAGGGTGCCGCTGCGCGAGACGACGCCGATCGATCCCTTCTTGTGGATGTAGCCGGGCATGATGCCGACCTTGCATTCCTCCGGGGTGATGACGCCGGGACAATTCGGCCCGACCAGGCGCATCTTGTGGCCTTCGAGGACCCGCTTGACCGGCACCATGTCGCGTACCGGGATCCCCTCGGTGATACAGATCGCCAGTTCCAGCCCGGCCTCGGCCGCCTCAAGAATGGCGTCGGCCGCAAAGGGCGGCGGGACGAAGATCATCGAGACGTTGGCGCCGGTGTATTTGACCGCTTCCT
>MGTO01000115.1:0-2463 GCA_001799485.1 Desulfuromonadales bacterium GWC2_61_20
AAGGCCGGAACCGACTGCTCGGCGGCGTAGAAGTCGCCCGTCGATTTGGCGCGGGACGCATAGGCGATGTAGATGTACAGGGAAAAACTCAACCCCGTGAGAATCCAAGTCCAGGTCAGAATACTCATAATGTGTCACCTCATGATAAATTTTTTGTTGTTAAGTTGAAACTGAGTACGGCGTAAAGCCCGGGGGAGATTACTCTCCTTCGTGCACGTCATACTTGATGTCGAGCTTGTTCATGAGGCCGACATAGATCCAGATCAGCGCCACAAAAGTAACCATCGAGCCCTGATTGGCGAACCAGAAACCCAAGGGGAAGCCGCCGATCTTCATGGTGTCGAGCTGGTCGACGACCATGATGCCGCAGAAAAACGAGACGAAAAACCAGATCGCCAACAACACGACGATGTACGTCAGGTTTTCCTTCCAATACGCTTGTTGCTTTGCTGCATCCATAATTGCTCTCCTTAGTTGGTGGTTTTGCTGCTTCCAAGCGGCTTAATAACAACGCGAGTCATCCAGAGAGGGCTCCTTTCGGAAAAATGATTTCCATTTGGAATGGGTGAATTGCCATCCGAACCGACGGTGCCATCGGGCATCCTCCCCCGGACGTCTCAACTGGCGATGCGCAGCATGTAATCCCTGTGATAGCCAAGGCTGGTTGAAATTCCCCGTGCAGTTTCCAGTAATTGTGGCGCCAAATCGCCATCGATGCGTTCGCGCGGCAGACGGTAGCTCGGACCGAGGACCGCCAGTGCGGCGACCACCTCCCCCTCGGCGCCGAAGAGCGGGGCGGAAAGGAGGGAGACCCCTTCGTCAATGCCGTTCTCGTTGTAGCAGTAGCCACTTTGGCGAATTTTTGTCCGGTTTTCTTCCGGAAACTCCATCACACCTTGCGCCTTGTTTGCCAAGGGCCGGTCGGTGTTCGGTGCAAAGACACGAAAAACCTGACCGGCAGCCGATGTCCCCAGGGCAAAACAGCGACCGACCAGAGAAACGACCTTGACCTGATGCGAGCTGTCAGCGACGTCAAGGAACAAGACTTCACCCATGCGCGGAGCCATGAAATAGACCGCCTCACCCGAGAGCCGGGCCAGACGAGCCATCGCCGGGCGCGCCTTGCGCAAAAGCCCCATGTGCGAAAGCAGCTTTTGCGCCATCGCATACGCCGGGAGCCCCAGGCGATAGCCCCCCGAACCATCCACACGCTCGACGTAACCACGATTTTCAAAAGTCGAGAGGAGACGAAAGACGTTAGTCTTATCCATCTCGAGACGCTGGCTCAGTTCGCTGATGCGCAACTCCCCGCCCCCCTCGCACATGGCTTCGAGGAGATCAAAAGCCTTCTCGACAGAATGAATCGCATAGTCTTTGCTTGGTCGGCGTCTTGTCTCCAACGCTCTCGGCATACCATTCCCCTTTGCGCTGCATCTTGGGCAACCTCGCTGCCCGGCTTCCTTGCACATAAAATAGTACGATGTTTTATTTATGTCAAGAGGAAATTATAAGTTTATAAATAGATATACACCTGCTGTTTTTGTTGGCTTTTTTTGAATTTTACAAAAATATTGTAAGTTATAATTTATGTCTTCTAATTGTTTTTTCGGGCGCAGTTAAATAGTCGCTCACAAAATATAAAATATCATTTTCGGTGAATGGTGGGGGGCGATGCGCAGGGGAGAATGACGGGAGGTGACGGGGGGAAGCGGTATCGAGTTAGCGGTCGGGCGTGGAGGACTTTTTCAGATGGAGACTCAGGGCCGGCTGACTGATCCCCAGCAAGCGCGTTGCGATAGTTTGATTGCCGTTGGACCGGCGCAGAGCTTCCCGAATTACAAGTTCGCGAGCTTCGCTCAACGTTGGAAAACGCCCCGGAATCAGCAGCGTCGCCGGCTGATTGTCCGCTCTTGACCCAAAACTCCCCTCCCCGCTGGAATGGATGATCCCGTCCAGACTGCGGCGGAAGAGGTCAAGGGTCAGTCGCCCCCCCCCTGCCATGGCGACAGCCTGCACGAGAACGCGGCGCAACTGGGCGATATTTTCGGGGAGGTCGTAGGTTGCCAGCAAGGACGCCAGGCTGGTCGGGGGGCGGGATCGACGGCAGCCGACAGCGGCACCAACCTCCGTCAGGAAATGTTCGAGAAGCAGGGGCAAATCCTCGCTGCGCTCGCGCAGGGCGGGGACGCGGACCTGATGTGTCCCGAGAAGAAAGTACAGGTCGCGACGGAAAAGACATTCGTTGACCAACTCATTCAAATCGACGGCGCTGGTGCAATAGATCCGGCAAAGCAACCGCCTGGGCACGCTGCTCCCGACTGGGAAAAACTCCCCGACGCGCAAGATGCCGGCCAGACGCGCCTGGGCATCGAAAGAGAGCAAGTGGACATGCTCGAGGATCAGCACACCGTCCCGGGCCTGCTCAAACCATCCCGGGGCGCTGTCGCTGCCAAGTAAGGCCCG
>MGTO01000115.1:2481-5928 GCA_001799485.1 Desulfuromonadales bacterium GWC2_61_20
CAACCCTGAGGCATTGCCCGAAACGCATGGTGCTGTCGGCGCAGCGAGGGTGTGCAGCGTCCGGGCGAGCAAACGTTTCCCCGTCCCGGGTTCCCCATAAAAAGTGACGGGGTTAGGACTCGAAGCAACCGCTTCCAGGTAGCGGAAGATTCCCTCCATTTTCGGGCTGCGCGTGACGATGGGGATAAAGACTTCGGGACGGCGCAGATCCTGAATCAGCAGCCGGCTGGTCAGCTCGCGGTTCTCGCGTTGCAGGGCGGTGATTTGCAGTGCGCGCTGAATACCCGCCTGTAACCGATCAGGCTCGGAGGTCTTGACATAATAGTCGAAGGCCCCGAGCTTCATGCAGCGCACCGCGGTTTCCAACTGGTTCAGTCCGCTCAGAACAATGACCGGGAGTTGCGGATACTCCTGACCGAGTTGCACGAGCAAGTCCTCGCCGGTAATGTGCGGCATGATCAGATCGAGGAGGACCAAGCTGACCGGTTGCCGGCGCAGCAGTCCGATGACCTCGCGGCTGTCGGAACAGGTGATGATATTGTTGAACCTGCTGAAATACTCGAGATTGACCGCCAGACTGTGCAGCCAGGAGGTTTCGTCGTCCACCAGCAGGATCGGATCGGTCGGGAATTTTTCAAACGTGTTCAAGGAGAGGCCCTTCCTGGCGTGCTAGGGGGAAGACGACCCGAACCGTTGTCCCCGTTCCGGGAGCCGATTCAATTTCAATGCGACCGTGATGTTCCTGGACGATACGGGCAGATACCGACAGACCTAGACCGGTCCCCCCCTGTTCGCGCCGCGTAGTGAAGAAGGGATCGATGACATGGGGCAGGTGTTGGGGGCTGATTCCTCGACCCTGGTCGATGACCTCAAGGGCCAGAGCGCCCTCATCTCTCCGCCAGACGGTGCGCAGAGTGATGCTGTCATGACGATTAGCCAGCGCCTGGCAAGCATTGAGCAGCAGATTAACGACGACTTGCTCAAGTTGTTGTGCATGCCCCGGGAAAACGGGGAGGGCATCATCAAGTTCATTGACGAATTGATCGGTCGATCGCTTCAGGGTGTTTGCCGTCAGGCGCACGGCGGTTTGCGCGATGTCGTTCAGGTTGACCGGCCGGCGCAGCTCGGCCGGGGTGAAACGGGTGAACTCCTTGAGATCCTCGACAATGCGCCGAATACGCTCGGCTGAGGCGACAACTTCTTCATGCAGGCGCGGCAACTCGTCGCGCAAGCGAGCATAGGACAACTTCCCGATACTCAATCGCGGCTGCCGCTGCCAGAGCTCGTCGAGAAGGCGCAGAGTCCCTTCGCCGACATCCTTCAGCAGCGCGGCGTTGAGGAGGATCGTGGCATTGGGGTTATTGATTTCATGAGCGACGCCGGCCGCTAGTTCACCCAGGGAAGCGAGGCGGGTGGCCTGGGCGGCCTGTTCGCGCAGGCGAAGCTTTTCGGTGATATCGAGAAGAACCCCCTGCAGATGAGTGGCGGTACCGTCGGCAGCGCGATGGAGAAACAGGCGGGCATCGACGCTGCGGGTTTCGCCGTTCCCGGTGACAATGCGGTATTCGAGGGTAAAGTCGTGGCAATCGGCTTGTGCAAGGCGCTCGCCAATAGCTTGTTCCAGCCGCGGGAGGTCTTCAGAACTGGCCAACTGCAGAATATTGCGCGCGCCGCTGAGGAACTCCTCCGGGCGATAGTGAAATTGGCTGATATTCTGCGACACGAATTGGGCCGGGTAGCCTACCTCGACCCGGCAGAGGAAGGCCACCGTCGGACTGGCGTTGATGATACGCTCAAGCTCCAGCCTCTGCTCGGCCAGGGTGCGATAACGCTCTTCACTGATGCCGAGGGTTTTGACTGTCTCGTGCAGATCGATGAGGGAGCGCTGCAGTGATACGGCCAAGGAATTGACGGCGCGGCCAAGGGTATCGATTTCCGCAGCGCCGGACGGCTCAACCCGTGCATCCAGATCCCCCCCTTCCAACCGCACCAGGATTTTGGCCGCATGCTCCAGTGGAGCGCTGATGCGTCTGGCCAAGATTATGCCGACGCCGAGAGCCGCCACCCCGCCCAGAGCCAGCGAGGTGAGCAGTAGATTGGAGATGGTCTGCAGCCCGGTGGCAACCTGCTCCCCCGTCGGATAAACAACGCGTTGTGCATAACTTTCCGTTCGCTCGCGCAATCCATCGGAAATAATTTCGACTTGGGCGACGATCTGGTCATGACTCTGCCGCAATTCGATGCGACGCAGGAAAACTCCCTCGCCGTTGTCGCGAAAGATCTGGAACAAACGATCCAGCCCTGCCGACAGGCGACGTCGCTGGATGCGCTCGATCTGCTGGCGGAAGATTTCGAGATCCGAAGGGTTGGCCGTGACATAATAGTCGCGATAGGCCAGAGCGGCGATGGTCAGGTCGAGAACCAGATCGCGCTGTTTGAAACGGGTCGCCTCATGCAGCAAGGGATCCAGGGCTGCTTCAGCCGCCTGGTTTTGCTGTTGCAGGCGATTGAGGACTTCGACCGGTCCGACCAGATTGATATGCAATTGCTGCAACTGCGCAACCTGCGAGCTGCGGAAATCATCGCGAAAACCTGACTTTTCGACCTTGTCCATGAGCTGGATGATGCGGTTTTGCAGCTCCTGCAGTACCGTGGGGTTCTCCGGATTATCGGGGGCCCTGCTGAGAAAGAGGGAGACATCGCTGAGCAAATTATAAATTTGCGAAATCAGGACATTGTCCTGCCAGTAGCGGGTCAAGAGCAGTTCCGTCCTGGTTTTGACCTCGTGAACGAGGGTCAGCGTCAAGCCTACGCCGCCGGCAAAAATCGCCAGGACCATAAAAAAGCTGATGAGCAATCGATTTCGCAACGACTTGCGCATTGATACTCCACAAACGAGACGCCAGAAGAATAGCACAGCTGAATGCCCGCCGAAACCGGGTTCTCGTCCTGGCACCTTCAGTCGTTGGACGAGCCTGGCGGAAGGTCGTGCCGCCGCGTTTTTCCCTCATGTCAAAAAAAAGCGGGCCGCTAAAGCGGCCCGCTTCATTTATTGTTCTGTAAAAAACCTGATCAATGAAGCATCTTGTATTGCGCGATGTAGACGGCGATGCCGGCGAAGTAGCCGACCAGGGCCAGACCGCTGATGCGCTTGACATACCAGAAGAAGTGGATCTTCTCCAGGCCCATGGCGGCGACGCCGGCGGCCGAACCGATGATGAGGATGGAGCCGCCGGTCCCGGCGCAGTAAGCCATGAACTCCCAGAGGAAGGAGTCCGTCGGGTAGACGGCGAGGTCGTACATCCCCATGGAGGCCGCCACCAGCGGCACGTTGTCGACGATGGCGCTGACCATGCCGATGATAGTGACGATGATGTCCTGACGGCCGACGGTGCGGTCGAGCCAGCCGGCGAGGTTGGTCAGGATATGGGTGTGCTCCAGGGTCGC
>MGTO01000116.1 GCA_001799485.1 Desulfuromonadales bacterium GWC2_61_20
GAGGGCACGCTTTTCCGAGTTGCGGGCAACGGCGACGATGACCTCGTCAAAGACTTCAAGGCCGCGTTGAATGATGTCGAGGTGACCATAAGTAATGGGATCGAAAGAGCCGGGGTAGACCGCGATGTGGTTTTTCATCGGTTATTGACCCTTTGGGATAGTTGGCGTAAAGAGGTGGATGTTGGTTGTGCCGTAGCGGCGACGTTCGAGGCAGTCTAGCCGCCCGACGGCGTCCGGCACCTGGTCGGTGAGCCCGCTTTCCGCGACGAGCAGTCCTGCCTTTGCCAAGAGCTGTAATTGATCAATCGCGGCGAGAATCGGCGGGATCAAGCCGCGACCGTAGGGCGGGTCCATGAAGATCAGGTCGTACGGTGCATCATTTGCCAGTCGACCCAGCGCCGCCGGGGCCTCCCGGCGAATAAGGGTCGCCCGGTCACCACAGTGGCAGTTCTCGATATTGGTCGGGATGATGCGTCCCGCTTCCTCCCCGGAATCGACCAACCAGGCCCGGGTTGCCCCCCGGCTCAAGGCTTCGAGGGCCATGGCCCCCGTCCCGGAAAAAAGGTCGAGCACCTTGCACCCGTGCAGCGGCCCGAGCCGGCTGAAAATAATGCTGAATATCGCTTCCCTGACCCGGTCGGGGGTGGGGCGCACCGAGATGTCTCCAGGCGACAGCAGGCGTGTCCCACGGGCTGTGCCGCTGATGATGCGCACGTCTATCTCCTGTCTGGCAATAACTATTTAGCTGGGACAAAATTCTTGCTAGGATTAGCATGATGGTTACATTGCGTCAAGAGATCAGCCCTCTCTCACCTTGTTGACTTGCACCATGGCAGGCGAAAAGGAAGAATCCATGGAAAGACCAGATCTGGCCCCCTACGCCGCCCATAGTGCAACCAGCCGGGGGCGCAGTCATGCGGAGGCATTCAAAGACGCTCGTCCAGCCTTTGAACGTGACCGTGATCGTATTATCCATTGCGCCGCTTTTCGCCGCCTTGAGTACAAGACCCAGGTCTTCGTCAATCATGAGGGGGATTATTACCGGACGCGCCTGACGCACTCCCTTGAAGTGGCGCAGATTGCTCGCGGAATTGCCCGCCGTTTGCGACTCAATGAGGACCTCACCGAGGCTTTGGCCCTGGCCCACGACCTCGGGCACACCCCTTTCGGGCATACCGGAGAAGAGACCCTCTCCACCCTGATGGCCGAATTTGGCGGTTTTGAGCACAATCGGCATTCACTAAGGATTGTCGAGGTCCTGGAGGAACGCTATCCTGGCTTCAATGGCCTGAACCTCTCCTGGGAAACACGCGAAGGGATTATCAAGCACTCCAGCGAATATGACTGCGGCACCGCCCCTGAAATCAACGCTTTCGAGCCCGACAAGCGGCCAACCCTTGAGGCGCAGATCATCAATCTGGCCGATGAGATCGCCTACAACAACCACGATATCGACGACGGTCTCAAGGCCGGCCTGATTCATCTCGATGAATTGGCGCAGGTCGAGGTGTGGCAGGAGACCTGGGCGCTGGTTGCCGGGAAATATCCGGGACTGGCGGAGGAACGACACGTCTATCAGACCATCAGTCATCTGATCGGCGCCTTTATCGATGACGTTGTCAATACCACCGGGAAGATGCTGACGGAGAACAACATCGACAAGCACGAAGAAGTCCGACACCACACGGCATCACTGGTCAATTTCAGTCCCGAGTTGCAGCGCAAGAACAAGCTGCTCAAGCAGTTTCTCTTCCGACATCTCTACCGGCATTACAAGGTCGAACGCATGCGGGTCAAGGCCGATCGTTTTCTGACCAAACTCTTCGAAAGTTATCGCAAGAATCCAACGCTGCTGCCCCGTCGCGAACAGGAGAAATTCGATCTTTATGGCCGCGAGCAGGTCATCTGCGATTATATCGCCGGCATGACCGATCGTTTTGCTCTCGATGAGTTCAAGCGCCTCTTCGAGCCATACGAGAGGGTTTGAAGCAAAAAAGGCCACCCGTTTCGGGTGGCCTTTTTTGCTTCAACGGATTTGGACAAGTCAGGGAAGAGTGATTTTTTTCTCTTCGGCTTCGCGATAAAGGAGAAAAGTTTTGCCGAGGATCTGTGCCACCTGGGCGCCGCAGCGTGCCGCCAGTTCGGCCGCAACCTCGCGGCGATCGAGGAGACACCCTTCCTGCAACTTGACCTTGATCAGTTCGTGGGCCTTGAGCGCCGCCTCGGTGCTGCGCAGGACCGCGTCGCTGAGCTCGCTGCGACCGATCATCACGACCGGGTTGAGGTGATGTCCGAGACCGCGGAGGAAACGGACCTGCTTGCCGGTCAGGGGTTTGCTTGCCATGAGATCGATGTCCTTGCTGGTTTATGGGGATGTTGCGTCGCGGAGCGCATCATAGGCGATATCCAGCAACAAATCCAGCTCTACCGTCGAAATTGTCAATGGCGGCATGAAGTAGATGACATTCCCCAGAGGGCGCAGCAGGGCGCCACGCAGCAGGGCCTGCTGATAGACCTGATAGCCGCGACGCTCTTGCCACGGATAGCCGATCCTTCCTTCCTTCCGTTTTACCATCTCGATCGCCGCAACCATCCCGCAGCGGCGGAACTCGCCGACATGGTCGAGGGCCGTAAAGCGTGCGGCGGCGGCATCGAACTGCGCCATCTTTGCCGGAAGTTGGGCGAGGATTCCTTCTTCGGTAAAAATCTTCTGCACCTCCACGGCCAGGGCGCAGGCGAGAGCATTACCGGTATAGGAGTGGGAATGGAGAAAGGCCTTGAGGGTCGGGAAGTCGTCGTAAAAGGCCTGGTAGATCTCCTCTGTGGTCAGTACCACCGAAAGGGGGAGATAACCGCCGGTAATCCCTTTGGAAAGGCAGAGGAGATCAGGGGCGACTCCGGCGTGTTCGTTGGCGAACATCTTGCCGGTGCGGCCAAAGCCGACGGCGATCTCGTCGGCGATGTAGTGGATATGCAGACGGTCACAGAGCTGGCGTAATTTTTTGAGGTAGATCGGCGGATAGATGCGCATGCCGGCCGCCGCCTGGATCAGCGGCTCGACAATGATCGCCGCGATCTCCTGGTGATGTGCCTCGGCCAGGGCTTCGAGGCTGGCGAAACACTCGGCGGCACAGTCATCTCGCCGTAAGCCGTAGGGACAGCGGAAGCAATCGGGCCCCTGCGCCTGAAACCCTTCCAGCAGAATCGGTCGGTAGACGTCGCGATAGAGTTCACAGCCACCGACCGACAGGGCGCCCAGCGTTTCTCCGTGGTAGGCCTCACTCAGGGAGAGAAAGCGGCTCTTGTGCGGTTGACCGCACTGTTGCCAGTACTGAAACGACATCTTCAGCGCCGCTTCGATGGCGCTCGAACCATTGTCGGCGAAAAAGACCTTGCTGAGGTTGCCCGGGGCTTTGGCGCATAGGTTTGCGGCGAGTTCGACGGCGGGCTCATGGGTGAAGCCGGCGAAGATGTGGTGACTGACCTTCCCTGCCTGCTCAATCAGGGCGCGGTTGAGGCGCGGATGGTTGTGGCCGAAGAGATTGACCCACCACGAGGAGACGCCGTCAAGATAGCGCTTGCCGTCGACATCGATGAGCCAGACCCCCTCGCCGCGCGCAATCGGAATCGGCGGCAGGAGTTCGTGGTCCTTTTCCTGGGTGCAGGGATGCCAGACATGGGCACGGTCGAGACGGAGGAGTTCTGCTCGCTCCACCTACACCTCCAGGGCTGACAGCAGCCACGGCAGCGATGCCATAGTTTTCAACTCCGTCGCCAGGGTCAGGACCTTTTCCTCATCGCTGCCGCCAACTTCAGGGAGGACTCCGAGAATATTGGCCGAGGCCAGAGCGGCCAGGGCATGGGGGGCTGTCTCGGCCGCCTCGTCCGGTTGTTGCGGCATGCGATTGATCAGATAGCCGGCGACGGCAAGATCCATCTGCTGGGCACAAAAAATGGTCATCAGCGTGTGGTTGATCGTCCCGAGACGCGGGGTGGTCACCACCAGCAGCGGCAGGCCAATCTCTTTGGCCAGATCGGCCATGAGTATTCCGCCACTCAAGGGCGACATGAGGCCGCCGGCCCCCTCGACGATAAGGAAATCATGGCTGCGGCCCAGGTCTTGGGCCGTGGCGACGAGAGCGGAGAAGTCGATGAAAAGTTGTTCTTTCTTGGCGGCCAGGGCCGGGGCCAGAGGCGCGCGCAGGCGGTAGGGGGCGATCTCCCCTTCTTCTGCCGTGCAGCCTGAAGCCCATTGCAGCAGGCGGGCATCCGGTCCGGGGCGACGCGGATCAGCGACACCGCTCTCGGCCGGTTTCATCACCCCGACGGCGAGACCGCGCTCCTTGAGGAAACGGGCGAGGGCCGCTGCCACGATGGATTTCCCGACTCCGGTATCGGTGCCGGTGACGAATATCCCCCGGATCGGCTCAGCCGCAGACATCGACCTGGACCTCGGCGTCGCTGAACATCTGTAAATCGGCTTCGCGGTCGCGTCCGCTCGTTGTCAGGTAGTTGCCGATCATGGTGCCGCTCGCTCCGGCCATGAAGATCCATGACTGGAAATCGCGCAGGTTCGGCTCGCGTCCACCGCAGACGCTGATGCGTTTCTGCGGATGAACGAAGCGGAAGAGGGCAATGATGCGCAAGCAGTCCATCGGGGTGAGTTGCCGCTGCCCGGCGAGGGGGGTGCCGGGAATCGGATTGAGAAAGTTGAGGGGGATCGAGTCGACGTCGAGTTCGGCCAGGGTCAGGCAGAGCTCAACCCGTTGCTCCAGAGATTCGCCGAGTCCGAAGATGCCGCCGCAGCAGACCTTCATCCCGGCCGCCTTGGCGGTTTTAACGGTCTGGATATCTTCTACATAATCGTGAGTGGTGCATATTTGGGGGAAGAAGGAGCGCGCTGTCTCCAGATTGTGGTGATAAGTAGCACATCCGGCGGCGGCCAGAGCAGTGGCACTGGCTGTATCGAGCAGGCCAAGGGACGCGGAAGGGGCGATGGCCGTCGTCGCGCGAATCTCGCGGATCGCGGCAAGAATGCGGTCGAACTCTTCTCCTGACTTGATCCGCGTTCCACTGGTGACGATGCCGTAGCAGTGCGAACCTTCTCTTGCCGCCTGCTGCGCGCCGCGAACTATTTCATCTTTCGATTTGAGCGGAAAGACCGGAGCATCGGTCGAATGGTGAGACGATTGCGCGCAGAAAGCACAGTTTTCGGCGCAGCGTCCTGACTTGGCGTTGATGATGGAACAAAGCTCGATTTTATGGCCGAAAACCCTCTCCCGGAGTCGGTGTGCGGCCGCAAAATAGTCGCTGAGATCGGCACCGTTAGCGGTCAGTACCGCCATGGCTTCAGCAGGCGAAAGGGGATCGTTGGCCAGGCTTTTGGCAAAAAATCGTGTGGCGGAAAAGGGCATGGCAACTCCTTGGCTAGTCCTGGCTGCGCAGCTTACTGAAGGTGTCGGTAGATTGTCAACTGATTAAGGCATCATGGTTGACAATTACTGAATACCATTTGTGGATTCTTATTTCCATATACGGTTGACATGCCTCTCCGGCAATGATAAAACGACATTCTATTCTATCACTGGAGCAGCGCATGGTTAAAAAACTTATTGGCAAGAAACTCAAGAATACCCGCCTGAAAAACGATATGACCATCCAGGATCTGGCAGAGAGATCCAGGGTCTCATCCAACATGATTTCGCGCATCGAGCGCGGGTTGACGATCCCTTCGGTAGAAATCCTCATGAAGCTGGCCGGAGCTTTCGGCATGAGTATCAGTTTCTTCGTCGAGGAGGCCGAAAAGGGGACAACTGTTGTCCATACCCGTCGGGGGGGTGGCGAACCGATTTTTTTCTTTGAGGACAAACATCAGATCACCAGCTTGACGCAGGGCATTCGAGATCCGAATTTCGCTGTTTTTTACGACACCCTGGAACGCGGTTGCAGCAGCGGGGAAGGGGGGATGATTCATACCGGCGAGGAATTTGCCCTGATCCTCAGTGGTTCCATGGAATTCATCATCGAGGGAGAGGCGTATCTTCTCAATGAAGGGGATTCCATTACATTCAAGGCATCGCAACCTCATCGCTGGAAAAATCTTGCATTGGGGCAGACGCTCGTTCTCTGGGTCGTGTCCCCTGCGCCAAATCTCTCGCGATAGACGTTTTTTCGGAGCATTCAAAGATATGAAAATCAAGAAAATTGTCGGGCGTAAATTAAAAACTATCCGCCTGAAAAATGATCTAACTATCCAGGAACTGGCGCATAAGTCAAAGGTTTCATCCAACATGATTTCCCGCATTGAACGAGGGCTGACTATCCCGTCCGTGGAAATCCTGATGAAAATTGCCGGTGTTTTTGATAAAAGTATCAACTATTTTGTTGAAGAAGTAACGGCGACCCATGAGGTTGTCCATTCCAGAGCCGGAATGCGGGACAAAACCGTTTATGACGATGAACACAACATGCATACGGAGCTCTTTACCTCCGGCTTGCGAGATCCCCAGTTCATGTCCTTCCACTGTGTCATACCCGCGGGGGGGAGTTCCGGGGCGCAGAATATGTACCACCCCGGTGATGAATTGATCTACCTTCTCGAAGGCTACTTGAAAGTCACTGTCGCCGGGGAAATTCACCGGCTTGTATCGGGAGATTGCCTCTCTTTCAAATCACACCTCCCGCATCGATGGGAAAATGTCGGGGAGGGTGAAGCCAGGGTGGTCTGGACCCTTTCCCCTTTTACCACCATCTAGGCCAGAAGAAATCATGAGCTTTTTTCGTCGGATCTTTGCTAATGCCCCACCCCTCGAGCGGGTGGGGCGAGCCGTGGACCACAAGCGTTGGGCCGAGGTTTTGAACCTTGCGAACAGCATCGACCGATCCCAGCTGGATGAATACCAGCGGGAAGAGTTAGAGGGCTATCTTCTAATTGCCGGCGACGCCCTGGCTGCCATCAATCTGGACGAAGGCGAGGCGTGGGCGCGACAGGGGGACAGGTCACGGGCCTTGGAACATCTCCGTTTGGCTCGCAGCCAGGTGTATGGCCAGACATTGAAATCCGCCATTGATGCTGCTTTGGAAAAATTTTCTGTGGGGGGGCATGCTATCGAGCCGATGGAGCAGTCTTCGACAGCCTGTGCCAGTGGCTGCTGCCCTCCCGCGGAGGAGTCGACAGCAATTTCCCCTGAGGCTGAAATGGACCTGGAAACCCGATTGGATCTGATTCTTTCAGGTTATCCCGAAGCTTACGCGAAGCGATATCTGCAGCTATCGCCATCATTAATCGAGGCCGTGCTCATTTCGCATGACGGTCGTCTTGATGAAGCTCTGGACTTGTTCGCCCGGATTAAACCTGAACATCAATGTGAAACGTTTTTGTTCGAACGTGGCTCACTCTACGCCCGACAGAAAAAGACGTCTCTGGCGCTGGCCGATCTCCAGGAAACTTTGCGACGACAGCCTCAACACCTGTTGGCGCTGGAAAGCATGGCTGATTTATTTTTGGCGAGTGGGGATTCGGTTGCGGCCCAACAGCTCATGGCATCGAATTCCGCTTCGATGCTGTCCGCCGCCTTCAAACATGCGCGGCAGGCCCGCTCGTTTATGATGCAGGATAATCAGGCCGAAGCCTTGAACCACGCTCGGCAAGCCATCGATCATGGCTCGCGCGACAGTGACACTCTGGTGCTGGCGGCAACTCTTTATGAAAAGAACGCTGACTACGACCGGGCCGAGCAGGTTCTTCAGCTTCTGGGTGGAGGCGGCTGTTCCGGTGGGCAGAACCTGCTGTTGGCGGAATTCCGCTTTCGGCATGGACGTGATCTGGCCAAGGCCCTCGAAACGTACAAGGCCTTGTCCCGATCCGAGCCTGCGCACGCCGCCTGGTTGTTGCGTATTGGCCAAATTTATTTACGTCAGGGGTGGGCCAAGGAGGGGAAATCGATTCTGGAAACCCTTTCGGCCAGCGCACTTGTCGGTGATGAAATCAAGCAGGTTGCGTTGCGCGAACTTGACTGCCTGAGCGGGCAGTCCATCCAATATGTTCCTCGCAGTTGACAGCCAGAGGTGCCAAGTTACTATTAACGCGAGGTTGCAGCCCTACCAATGGCGGCTTATGGGAGGAATTTATGAACAAATCCGAACTCGTTGAGATTCTCGCCAGCAAAAAACAACTCACCTATAAGAGGGCTGAAGAGATAGTCAACATCCTCTTTGACTCCATGACGGACGCCCTGACCAGTGGCGGGCGCATCGAGATCAGGGGGTTTGGCAGCTTTGTCGTGAAGGATTACAAGGCCTACCTCGGCAGAAATCCTAAAACCGGACAGGTCATAGAGGTAAGACCAAAAAAACTTCCCTTTTTCAAGGTCGGCAAAGATCTTCGCGATCGAGTAAACCGCTGAACCCCATTTGAAGCGTCGTAATTGCCGCCTTTCTTGTCCTTGCTATCGGGCGATTTATGCAAGATTGCCGGTAGCTCCTGCCCCAGTGCTTTTTGGCACGCAACTTGATACACTCCCACCTGTTTAATGTGATTCCCGCTACCATTCCAGATTTGCCCTGTTCCCATTTGGGGTTCAGGGTATTTGGCGAGTTTGGAGACTTTATGTTGAAGCCTTTTCGCGGAGTTTTGCCCCAGCTGGCGGGTTCGGCTTTTGTCGAAGAGAGTGCGCAGTTGATCGGCGATGTCCGAATTGGGCACGATTCCAGCGTCTGGTTCAATGTTGTCATCCGTGGCGATGTCAATCCTATCCGCATCGGTGACAGGACCAATATTCAAGATGGAACGGTGGTGCATGTCACCAGCCGAAAATTTCCCACGAGCATCGGCAACGATGTCACTGTCGGGCATAATGCCATCCTGCATGGATGTGTTGTCGGGTCAGGCTGTCTTATTGGCATGGGGGCCATTGTTCTTGACGGCTGTGAGATCGGGGAAGGGACTTTGATTGCTGCCGGCGCTGTCCTGGCTCCGGGAACAGTCATAGCCCCTGGCAGCCTCGTCGTCGGAGCCCCGGCTCATATCAAGAGGGCGCTGACCGAGAAGGAGACGCAGGATTTATTGAACTCCGCGAAAAATTATGTTGCTTACGCGTTGGAATATCGCGAGGGTTGACGCTTGGAAGTGACTTACACCGAGGTTGATTTAAGCCGCGGCAAATGTTACCTTCACGATGTTTTATATTCTGCTCGGAATAGCAAGGAAATCTAAATGTATCGATATCTTGCCGCCCTAGTCTTCTTTTTATGCACGGGGGTGTTTCTCCCCTCGTCCGGCTTTGCCGTTCCCAGCCAGTTCGGAGACACGGGCCTCTTTTCCCAGCCGACGGCAGAAACTCTGAATGCTGGCAACATTTGTATTGGCCTCTGGACCAACTGTTCATCTTCCGCCGCAGGTGAAGCCACAATCACTCCTGTGACGATCACCTTGGGACTTGGCAGTTTCCTTGAGGCCTACGGCTCCTATCCAAGTCTTCTCTTTAATGGTGATGAACTGCAGAGTGGTCGAGGGTATGCGAATATCGGCTTCAAATTGCGGGCAATCGGTGTTCGCTCATCGGCCTTCAAGGTTGCGGTTGATGGTCAAATGCGGCGCTCTCTCTCGGATGATGCTGCATTGGACGGCCTGACAGACAAGGTCGGCCGATTAATCTTTAGCTATAAACCAGGACGTTTCGGGGCTCATTTCACAGGGGGATTTTCCAGTAATGAGAGCCCGGCCGGTCAGGCGTACGATGATCAGACCCTTTTCGGTGGCGGGATTGAATTTTATCCAACGCAGCGTCTGCGACTGATCGCTGAATTCGAGACGGCGTCCGCAAAAGTCAAGGATGCCGACAACCCGACCGAAGCGACTACCGGTTTTCAGTATTTCTTGTCTCCGCATTTGACCCTGAACATCGGCCTCGGTGTCGGGTTCTCCGATGCAAGTCCCGATTGGCGCACTTTGATCGGATTTTCCTCTTGCCAGGGGATTGGCACCTTCCAGACACCCATCGTGAGAGATGTCCCTGCACCAATTGAAACGCTTGTCGCTGAGCCGGAAGCGGTCAAGGTCATCAAGGTGAGAACGCTTTCTTCCCTGGCGCCGAAGGTCGCTTCTGCCAAAGCTGAACCTGTCAGTAAATTTGAAGTGCCGGTGACGCCAAATACCGAGGAGGTTGTCGTTAATCCGGGGGAACGGCTGGCCATGCCGGCAGGGGGGGGGGTAAGCGCTCTTCCTGTGGCTGCGATCGGATCGGCTGGATATGAATCGATGCAAGGGGCAGGTGTTGCCATGGCAGCTGTCGCCGTCGCCGCCCCCTCTCTTGCGATCGGTGCGGCAACGACTTCAAGTCCGATTGCGGCAGCTGATTCTGCACTTGCCCGTCCGTCCAAATTAGGACGGACATATGCCTTGAATGAAAGCATTACAACTGATAATGGTAAAATTGTTGGCAAGAAAGTTGTTGATGATTCGCGATACAAAGCAAATTTTACAAAAATTGTAGAGCATGAGGCGTATTTCTACGTTGAATTTTTCCATTCATATGTAGAGACTCTGCCAGTCTGGGTTGAAGGTGATGTCAAATACGACCTTTCCCTGCCCGCCGCCCGTCCATTTGAAGATGTCTCTTTGAAAATTTATAAGGTAAATGGGAAAACACCATTTTTTAAACTTCATTTGGGCGAAAAGTCTGAAGTATTTTCCTTCTATCCGATGGGGGTTGCGCAAGAACTGGAGAGCAAACCGGCTGAAATTCCGACTACAGGTGTAGAAGCCGGAGAGTTAACGGGATCGCAGGCAAAGGCTATGCCGGCAGCCGTGGAGCTTAATTCTTCCCCTGGTGCAATGGCTCCGGATACAATCGGTGCCGCCTCTGCCGCTTTCGCAGGTGAGGGCTCGGCCGCAATAGCTGCTGCCAATGTCGCGCCGAGCATCATTCAATCAGTTGGGCTGCCCGGAAATGCCATCGTCATGCCAGGTGCCCCAGCCGCTGCCGGTGCCGTTCCGGTTGTCACTCCCGGCGCCGCACCGGCTGGGGCAGTGGCGGTTGCCACTCCTAATGCGACAGCAGCGCCGTCGACAGCTCCCACGTCTGCTGCGCGCATATCTTCACCACAGGGGGCATCTACCGTCGCGCCTGCGCCAGCAGCCACCGGGAGTGTTACTTCCCCAGCGGGTGTCACCGAAGTCAACATTGCTCCCGCCGCCAGTCAGGAAGGCGTTAACCCGAGCGAAGCCTACTTGACAAGTACTCCGGTTGTCGCTGGCACCGTTCCAGTTTCAGGCCCCACAAATTTTCCTGTCGCTACTAGCGCACCGGCCAGCGCGGCAGCGGTTTCCACTCCCCTTGCGGTCGCCACGGCGACCGCGGCACCCACCGCAGTCGCCCATGTTTCCACGCCGCAGGGCGGGGGCGGTGTCTCTCAAGCCCCCACGGCCGCCACGGGAAATATTGTGGAGCCGACCTCCGTATTAACTCCTGCCGCACCTGCCGCCGCGCAAAAAGTCGCTGTGCCAGCGTCGAAAATATCTTTTGAAAAGCCTGTAAATGCCATGGTCTACAGGAAATTCCGTCTTCCTGAATTTACCTTCGGATTCGACGAATGGTCCTTGTCGGAAGAAGGGAAGCATGCCCTGGCAGAGGTTGCAGAGTCTTTGCGCAAGGAAGAACGTTGGTTTTTTGTGCGCATTGACGGCTATACCGACAACATTGGCTCAGATGAGTACAACATGAATCTGGGTTTGAGGCGGGCCATTTCGGCAGCTACTTATCTGGTCGTCAATAATGGGTTCGATCCCAACCTCATGTTTATCAAGGGTGTTGGAGAGTCGAGCCCTGTGGCGACAAATGATAGCGAGGAAGGCCGGTCGCTGAACCGACGCATAGAATTGCTTATCCTTATACCGAAAGATGGTCAATGACATTACTTGCGGGGATTTCTCCCCGGATGAGATACCGTATTTTTGCCTGCATTGAACTTGTCAGATCAACCGGAATGGTAAAATGACTATGGACAATTCAGTATTGGCTCTAAGCCCCCTGTTCTCCGGGTTCACTCCCGATGAAATTTCGGTTTTTGCCTCGCTTATTACAGAAAAAACCATTAGCGCAGGCATGACCGTATTTCTTGAAGGGATGCCCGGAGAGTCTCTTTTCATCATCGAGAAAGGAACTGTTCGTATCTCGAAAATGCTCGCAGAAGGTGATGAAAAGACCCTGGTTGTTCTTGGGACCGATGATTTTTTTGGAGAGATGGCCATTCTAGATGGTTCACCCCGTTCCGCAACTGCTCGAGTTATTGAAGATGCGAAGTTATTGCTTTTAAAAAAGAGTGATTATGAATCTATATGTGATGAAAATCCAAGAGTCGGTTTAAAATTTGTAAAGAACATAATAAAAGTATTTACAACAAGAATAAGGGAGAGCAATCAGGAACTAAGAGAAATCTTAATCTGGGCCAGTAAATAGTGGAAATAGGAGAATATATGAAATATTCTTTATTCACTTTTATATTTTCATTATTTATTTCAGGTTGCGGAATCTCGGCTATTCCATTGAATGCTGGATCTAATTCGATTGACATAAATACAGGAACTTCCATCGCCAAGACTGGAAATGTCACAATAACAGCAAAAGTTCTCGATTTCGAAGTTTCTCCATATGTTTTGTCGGGTAATGTAACATCATTTTACATAACCATAGAAAATTTAAATGATGAGAATTTGTCATTGCCCTTGTCTTCGTTTATCCTGTTTGACAATTCAGGTAATCAGTATAGGGCCTTAGACCCATCACAAGTTGTCTCTCTGGCAAAGGCTTCTTCAGATTATCTGATCCCGTATCCATATGTTGGCTATTATTACCTGGGGGATAAGGAGCAGGGATCGTTTGAAAATGTATATTCGATGTCGACTTACAGCAGCTCAATGTCACTTCCCCGGCAACCGTATCCTGATCAAATCTTATTAGAATCACTGCCGATTGATTCAGTACTACCGCACGGGAAAATTTCCGGTTCTATTTATTTCCCGATAGATTTATATGAAAAAGATATGGTTGAGTTGAAAATATTTCCCCCGGAATCCCCTCCTCCTGCCCCCGCCAAATTCGTGTTTCCGTTTAAGATCTCGCGCTAGCTGACGGTTTTTCATGCCGGACGAAATGAATGCAGCTATCGACATCGGCAGTAATAGTATACGGCTACTGATCGGCGAGGCATGCTGCGGCATTGTCTCCCCTTTGCTTTATCGCCGGCAGATTACACGTCTGGCTGGTGGGTTAGGCGGTTGCCTGCGTCTGCTCAACCCGGAATCCATGGAAAAATCATTAGCAACCCTGGAATCCTTTGTCGAGTTGACGAGTCATCATCGTTGTCGTTGTATTAGAGCAGTCGCCACCGAGGCTCTGCGTCGCGCCGACAACGCCTCCGAATTTGTCCACCTCGTTAGCTTACGAACTGGGCTGAAGATTGACATCATCGAAGGTTGTGAGGAGGCCCGCTTGAGTGCAATCGGGGCGCGCTCGGCGCTCTTGCCCCTCCCGGAGAGCTATCTCCTGATCGATATCGGGGGGGGCAGCTGCGAGTTTACCCTGCAGCAGGGTGAGGTTATACGTTTCCATCGAAGTTATTCTCTTGGCGTGGTTACTCTATCCGAGCACTTTCCCGACAATGCCAGTCGTAGTAACAAGATCGAGCAGACCATTGACTCTGTTCAGGCGGACCTTCGGCAGGCGGACCTGTTGTCCTCGGTTAAGAGCGAGGAAACTGTTCTTGTCGGAACGGCAGGGACGGTGACGACGCTTGCCGCCATGAAACTACAGATGACAGTCTACGATTGGCGGCAGGTCAATAACCTGCAGCTTGAACGTCACGATCTGCTGGAGTTGCACCACATTCTCTCGCGATGTACGCCTCTGGAGCGTGAGACCCTGCCCGGCATGGAAGCAGGGAGAGGGGACTTGATCGTTTCGGGATTAGAAATTGTCCTCGGAACCATGCACGCCTTTGCCAAACCGAGGCTTGTGGTCAGTGATTTCGGTCTTCTTGAAGGTGTTCTTCTGTCGCTCTAACTCGCTATTTCGTCCCCCTTTCCACTCACGCCCACGATTGACTTTCCACTCTTAAATCTTTAAGCTGCAACTCTTCCAATTCCAGCAGATAACGACACTACTCTCCTTAAAAGGACCCCATGGAACGCGCCATCCTTTCCGGCAACGAAGCCATCGCCCGGGGGGCCTATGAAGCCGGTGTCTTGGTCGCTTCGGCCTACCCCGGCACCCCCAGTACTGAAATCCTCGAAAACGTCATTAATTACAGTGAGATTAATGCTTCTTGGGCGCCGAACGAGAAGGTCGCCCTCGAAGTCGCCATCGGTGCTTCCTTCGGCGGAGCCCGTGCCCTGGCCTGCATGAAGCATGTCGGGGTCAATGTCGCCGCCGATCCTCTCTTCACCCTGTCCTATACCGGGGTGCGGGGCGGTCTGGTCCTGGTGGTGGCAGACGACCCGGAGATGCACTCTTCGCAGAATGAGCAGGACAGCCGCAACTACGCCAAGTTTGCCAAAGTGCCGATGCTTGAGCCGGCCGACTCCCACGAATGCAAGGAGTTCACGCGCCTCGCCTTTGAACTTTCCGAGCAATTTGATACGCCGGTGATGTTGCGCAGTGTGACCCGCATCTCCCATGGCAAATCGATTGTCACCCTCGCTGAACGGGTCGAAACCCTTCCTCCCCCGGCCCTGGTCAAGGATGCGCCGAAATTGGTCATGCTCCCCGGTAATGCCCGGGTCCGCCATCCCAAGGTCGAGGAGCGCATCGTCAATCTCTCCGTCTGGGGCTCCTCATCGGCCATCAACCGGCTGGAGATGCACTCCGCTGCTGTCGGCGTGATCTGCTCCGGCGTCGTCTACCAGTATGTCAAGGAAGTCCTTCCCGAGGCATCGATCCTCAAGCTCGGCATGGTTCACCCGCTGCCGCACGAGCTGATCCGCAACTTCAGCTCCAAGGTCAAGACACTGCTGGTCATCGAGGAGCTTGATCCTTTCATCGAAGAGCAGGTTCGGGCGATGGGGATCAAGGTCGTCGGCAAGGAGCTTTTTCCCCTCTGCGGCGAGCTCTCCCCCGGCCGCATCCGCGCGGCGCTGGAACAGGGCGGGCTGTTACCCAAGAGCACTATCGCTCCGGTGACAGTTGAAAAGTTGCCGCCGCGGCCGCCGAACATGTGTCCCGGTTGCCCGCATCGGGGAGTGTTTTATCTTCTTAACCGGCTTAATGCCTACGTCACCGGCGACATCGGCTGCTACACCCTCGGTTTCCTCCCCCCCTTGAACGCCATGGACACCTGCGTCTGCATGGGAGCGTCGATCAGCACCGCTTCCGGCATCGTGCGCGCGCTCCCGCGCGCAGAGCAGCAACGGGTGGTGGCGGTGATCGGCGATTCGACATTCCTCCACACCGGGGTCAATTCGCTGATGGAAATGGCCTGGAATCAGGCCCCGGCGACGGTGCTGATCCTCGACAACCGCATCACCGCCATGACCGGCCGTCAGGAAAACCCTGCCTCCGGTTTCACCCTCGGTGGTGAAGTCGCGCCCGAGGTCAATATTGCTGAACTTTGCCGCACCCTCGGCATCAGGCATGTCGTCACCGTCGATCCCTATGATCTCGTGGCCACGCGCCAGGTACTGGAGACGGAAATGGCGCGGCCCGAGCCATCGGTGATCATCACCAATCGTCCCTGTTGTCTGATGAAGGGGGAATGCCGCTTTGAGAAGGGACAGCTCCTCGCCGTCGATCCGGACAAGTGTACCGGTTGCAAGGCCTGCCTGCGCATCGGTTGTCCGGCCATCGAATGGCAACCGAGCGGTGACGGCAAGCACGGCAAGGCCTACATCGACCCGCTCCTGTGCACCGGCTGCACGGTCTGTCAGCAGCTGTGCAAGATCAACGCGATCAACTGACCTGGACGAGGATTCCATGCGCGAGAAAGTCACCAATATTCTGCTGGTCGGCGTGGGCGGGCAGGGGACCCTGCTCGCTTCGGAGATTCTTTCCGAAACCTTCATGCTGGCCGGCTTCGATGTCAAGAAGAGTGAAATCCACGGCATGTCGCAGCGCGGCGGCAGCGTCGTCTCCCATGTCCGCTTCGGCCGCGAGGTCGCCTCGCCGACGGTGCCGGAAGGGGAAGGGGATGTGCTCTTCGGGTTCGAACTGCTGGAGGCCTACCGCTACCTCCCCCTCCTCCATTCTGGAGCCAAGGTGGTCGTCAACGATTATCGCATCCCGCCGCCGTCGGTCCTTCTCGGGCAGGAGGTCTACCCCGACGATCTGGTCGCACGGATTCGCCAGCGTTTTCCCGACTTTCTCCTCGTCGATGGCCTCCATCTGGCGACGGAAGCCGGCAACCCCAAGGCGGCGAATACAGTTCTGCTCGGGGCGGTGTCGAAGCGCCTTACTGTAGCCGAGGAGCACTGGCTGGCGGCGTTGGAAAAGATGGTCCCGGCCAAAGCGCTGGAGGTCAACATCCGCGCCTTCCACAGGGGCCGCGCCCTGTAATCGCAAGGAGACTGCGCATGGCCAGCTATTTCAACGAAGAATTCGAAACCTTGCCGCGACTGGCACTGGCGGCCCTGCAGCTCAAACGGCTGCAACAGACACTGGAACGGGTCTATTGTAATGTGCCATTTTATCGACAGAGTCTGGATCGCGCCGGCTTCAAGCCGCAGGATGTGGAAAGTCTCGACGACCTGCGCCGGTTGCCCTTCACCACCAAACAGGATATGCGCGATTCCTACCCCTACGGCCTCTTCGCCGCGCCGATGGAGGAGATCGTCCGCATTCATGCCTCTAGCGGCACCACCGGCAAACCGACCGTGGTCGGCTATACCCAGAAGGATATCGACAACTGGAGCGAACTGATGGCGCGCTCCTTCGTTGCCGCCGGGGCGCATAAGGGGGACATCATCCACAACGCCTACGGCTACGGCCTCTTTACCGGCGGCCTCGGCGCGCATTACGGTGCCGAAAAGCTCGGCGCCTCGGTGATTCCCATCTCCGGCGGCAACACCAAACGCCAACTGATGATCATGCAGGATTTCGGGTCGTCGGTGCTGACCTGCACGCCGTCCTATTCCCTCTTCATGGCGGAGGAAGCCAAGGCCGAGGGGATCGACTTCAAGAACCTCAAGCTGCGCGTTGGCATCTTTGGCGCCGAGCCGTGGTCCGAGGCGATGCGCGGTGAGATCGAGGCCAAGCTCAATCTGGAGGCCATCGACATCTACGGTCTCTCCGAGATCATGGGTCCCGGTGTCGCCATCGAGTGCATCGAGGAGAAGCACGGCCTGCACATCTGGGAAGATCACTTCCTCCCCGAGATCATCAACCCCGCGACTGGCGCTCCGGTCAGGGACGGGGAACAGGGAGAACTGGTCATCACCACCATCACCAAGCAGGGGATTCCCCTCATTCGCTACCGCACCCGCGACATCACCAGCATTTCCTACGTCCCCTGTGCCTGCGGCCGCACCCATGCCCGCATCGCAAGGATGAGCGGACGCAGCGACGACATGCTCATCATCCGCGGCGTCAATGTCTTCCCGTCGCAGATTGAGTCGATCCTGGTGCGCATCGAAGGGGTCGAACCGCACTATGTCCTGGTGGTCGACCGCGAAGGGAATCTCGATACCCTCGAAGTCCAGGTCGAAGTCGACGAGGCTCTCTTCTCGGATGAGATCAAGGTTCTGCAAGCCTTGGCCCGACGCATCGAAAAAGAGATCAAGGACATGCTCGGTGTCACCTGCCGGGTCAAGCTGGTGGAGCCGAAGACGATCCAGCGCAGCGAAGGGAAAGCCAAACGGGTTATCGATAACCGCAAGCTGTA
>MGTO01000117.1 GCA_001799485.1 Desulfuromonadales bacterium GWC2_61_20
CCCCGAGGAGCTGGTGCGCATCGCCCGCCGCCTCGGCTTTCGCGCCCGGCTCAAGGCGCTGCCCCTGGCGCGGCTGGCCGAGGCCTATCCTCTGCCGGTCATCGCCATCGACCGCGAGGGGCACTTTCGCGTCATCCTCAAGGTCGATGCGGCGGCGGGGAAGCTCCTCCTCTTCGAGCCGGCGGCGAAGCAGACGGCAGAAGTTTCCTGCGCCGAGGTCGAGGCGGCGACGGCGCGCTACCTCATCCTCAGTCACCGCCGTTCGGCCGGCGAGGCGGCCTTCGGCTTTCGCTGGTTTCTCCAGGAGATCGGCACCTACCGGCGCATCGTCGGCGAAGTCCTCCTCGGTTCCTTCGTCGTCCAGCTCTTCGGCCTGGTCACCCCGGTCTTCACCCAGGTCATCCTCGACAAGGTCATCGTCCACCGCACCCTCTCGACCCTCGACATCGTCGCCATCGCCTTTCTCGCCGTCGTCGCCTTCGAGCTCCTCCTCAACCTCGCCCGCAACTACATCTTCATCCACACCGCCAGCAAGCTCGACGCCAAGCTCGGGGCCAAGCTCTTTCGCCATCTTCTCGGCCTCCCTTTTCGCTACTTCGAGGCGCGCAAGGTCGGGGTCATCGCCGCCCGGGTGCGCGAGCTCGACACCATCCGCGAGTTCATCACCAGCAAGGCGGTCAGCGTTCTCATCGACCTCTTCTTCACCCTGGTCTTTGTCGTCGTCATGTTCTTCTACAGCGTCCCCTTGACCCTGGTCACCCTCGCCTTCGTCACCGCCATCGGCACCCTCTACCTCCTGGTCACTCCGGAGCTGCGCCGCCGTCTCGAGCAGAAGTTTCAGCTCGGAGCCGAGTCGAGCTCGTACCTGGTCGAAACGGTCACCGGCATGCAGACGGTCAAGTCCCTCGCCATCGAGGGGGCGATGCAGCAGCGCTGGGAGGACCATCTCGGCCGCTATGTCCGTGCCAGCTTCCGTCTCGCCAGCATGGGGAGCATCTTCGCCACCATCGCCGCGACCTTGCAGCGGCTGATGACCATCACCCTCCTCTACCTCGGGGTGCGGGCGGTCCTGCGCGGCGAACTAAGCATCGGCGAGCTCATCGCCTTCCAGATGTTCGCCGCCCAGTTCTCCGGCCCGGTGCTGCGCCTGGTCAACCTGTGGAACGAGTTCCAGCAGGCCCTCCTCTCCGTCGACCGCCTCGGCGACATCCTCAACCACCCGCTGGAGATCCCTTCGGCCCGGGCCATCACCCTGCCGCAACTGCAAGGGGATATCGTCTTCGACAACGTCTCCTTTCGCTATGGTCCGGCCGGCCCGCCGGTCCTCGCCGGGGTCACCTTTGCCCTGCAGCCCGGCACCTGTGTCGGCATCGTCGGCCGCAGCGGCAGCGGCAAGAGCACCCTGGCCAAACTGCTGCAGCGCCTCTACATCCCCGATGGCGGCAGCATCGTCGTCGACGGCATCGACCTGCGCCATCTCAACCCTTTCTGGCTGCGCGGGAAGATCGGCGTCGTCTTGCAAGAGAACTTCCTCTTCAGCGGCAGCATCCGCGACAACATCGCCCTCCCCCGCCCCGACGCCCCGCTGGAGGCGATTCTGCAGGCGGCGCGGCTGGCCGGGGCGCACGACTTCATCAGCCGCCTCCCCGAGGGCTACGACACCGAGGTCAGCGAACGCGGCGGCTCCCTTTCGGGGGGGCAGAAGCAGCGCATCGCCATCGCCCGTGCCCTCATCACCGAGCCGCGCCTCCTCATCTTCGACGAGGCGACCAGCGCCCTCGACTATGAATCGGAGCGGATCATCGGCGACAACATGGCGGCGATCCGCCGGGGGCGCACCACCGTCATCATCGCCCACCGCCTCTCGACCATCCGCGCCTGCGACACCATTCTCGTCCTCGATGAAGGGCGCCTGGTCGAAAGCGGCAGCCATGACGAGTTGCTGCACCGCCAGGGCTACTACGCCAACCTGCACAACCAGCAGCTGCGAGGACTGCCATGAAACTCCTGCGCAACAGCGACGACGCCCACGAGTTCCGCCCCCTCCTGGTCGAGATCCTCGACGCGCCGGTCAACCCTCTGGGCCGGACCATCTTCTGGATCATCCTCGCCGCCTTTGTCGCCACCGTCCTCTGGCTGACCCTGGGCAAGATCGACGTCGTCGTCAGCGCCCGCGGCAAGGTCATCCCCGCCGGCGAGGTCAAGACGGTGCAGCCCCTCACCGCCGGCATCGTCCGCAGCATCCTGGTGCAACCGGGGGATCTGGTCGAAGCCGGGGCGCTGCTGATGGAGATCGACCCCTCGGAGATCGATCCCGAACTCGCCTCGCTCCAGTCCGACCGGCAGCAGGCCGAACTCGATCGCCAGCGCCTCCAGGCCCTCCTCGCCGGCGGCGACTTCACCCCCGCCGGCAGCGCCCGGCAAGCGGGGCTGACGCGGATGCAGCTCGACCTCTTCGCGGCGACCCGCGACCGCCTGGCGACGCAGCAGCGGGTCAAAGCGGAGGAAGAGCGCCAGCTGCGCGAACGCCTCGCCGCCCTGCAGCAAGAGGAGCGGCAGGCCGCCAGCGAGACCGCCACCCTGGAGGCGCGGCTGGCGCGACTGGAGGCGGTGCGCGAGTACTTCAGCCGCGACGAGCTGGAGGCGGCGCAGCGCAGCGCCGGCGAGGCGCGGACACGGCTGGCCAACGCCGTCCACGGCAGCGAAGGGGTACGGGCCGAGCTGCAACGGGTCGCCCGCGAGACGACCTTGCTCGGGGACGAGGAACGCAGCCGCTGGCTCCTCGAACTGGCGGAGAACCGGCAACGCCTCGCCTACCTCGACGGGCGCATCGCCCAGGCCGATTTTCGCAGCCGCCGCCAACGCATCGTCGCCCCGGTGCGCGGCCATGTGACCCAGCTCCTCGTCCATACCGTCGGCGGGGTCGTCACCGAGGCGGAAAAACTGGCGGTCATCGTCCCCGCCGATACCCCGCTGCTGATCAAGGCGCTGGTGCCGAACAAGGATATCGGCTTCATCGCCGCCGGCATGCCGGTGGCCATCAAGGTCGACACCTTCGAATTCCAGAAGTACGGCACCCTCGCCGGCGAACTGTTGCGCATCGCCCCGGACAGCAGCGAGCACGAGCGTCTCGGCCTCCTCTACGAAGTCCTCATCCGTCCCCGCGCCGCCACTCTCAAGGTCAACGGCCACGACACCCCGGTGACGACGGGGATGGAGGTCACCGCCGAAATCCACGTCGGCCGTCGCCGCATCATCGAATTCTTCCTCTATCCCCTCTTGCGCTATTGGGACGAAGGGGTGCGGGTGCGCTAAGTGGAACGGCTGTCCGCCAGCGACAATAATTGCCTTGCGCCGCCATCCGTGCTAAAAAGTCCGACAGAGTCATCTTCCCTCTGGAGGCGTTACCATGTCTGCCGAATCCCCCCCCCGCCCCATCCTCCTGCGGGATTACCGGCCCCCGGCCTTTTCCGTCAGCGCCATCGACCTCCACTTTGACCTCGCTGCCGCGACCACCACGGTGCGCTCGCGCCTGACCGTGCAGCGCAACCCCCTGAGCGCCACCGACGCACCGCTGGTCCTGGCCGGGCGTCAGCTCGAACTCCTCGCCCTGCGCCTCAATGACACCGTTCTCGCCCCCGCCGACTACACCCTCGATAGCGAGGGGCTGACCCTCCCCAACTGCCCCGATAACGCTGTCCTGGAGATCGAAACCGCCATCCATCCCGCCGCCAACACCGCGCTGGAAGGGCTTTATCTCTCCTCCGGCATCCTCTGCAGCCAGTGCGAAGCCCAGGGTTTTCGCAAGATCACCTATTACCCCGACCGTCCCGACGTCATGGCCCGCTTCTCCACCACCCTGGTCGCCGACCGCGCGGCTTTTCCCGTCCTCTTGGCCAACGGCAATCTGGTGGCGGCGGGGGAATTGGAGGAGGGGCGCCACTTTGCCCGCTGGGACGACCCCCATCCCAAACCGTGCTACCTTTTCGCCCTGGTCGCCGGCGCTCTCGTCCGCCTCGCCGACCGCTTCACCACCGCCTCCGGGCGCCAGGTCGTTCTCGAAATCTACGTCGAGGCGCGCAACCGCGACAAATGCGCCCACGCCATGGCCTCCCTGCAACGGGCGATGCGCTGGGACGAGGAGACCTTCGGCCTGGAGTACGATCTCGATCGCTATATGATTCTCGCTGTCGACGATTTCAACTTCGGCGCCATGGAGAACAAGGGGCTCAACATCTTCAACTCCAAGTATGTCCTCGCCTCGCCGGCGACGGCGACCGACGCCGACTACCAGGCGATCGAGGAGGTCATCGGCCACGAGTACTTCCACAACTGGACCGGCAACCGCGTCACCTGCCGCGACTGGTTTCAGCTCTCCCTCAAGGAGGGGCTGACGGTCTTTCGCGATCAGGAGTTCGCCGCTGCCATGACCTCGGCCGCGGTCAAGCGCATCTCCGATGTGCGCCTGCTGCGCAGCGGCCAGTTCCCCGAGGACGCCGGGCCGCTGGCCCATCCGGTCCGCCCCGAGTCGTACGTCGAGATCAACAACTTCTACACCGCCACGGTCTACAACAAGGGGGCCGAGGTCATCCGCATGTACCAGACTCTCTTCGGTCGCGAGGGCTTCGTCCGCGGCGTCCGCCTCTACCTGCAACGTTTCGATGGCGAGGCCGTCACCACCGACGATTTCCTTGAGGCCATGGCCGAGGCCAATGACGCCGATCTCGCGCAGTTTGGCCGCTGGTACAGTCAGGCCGGCACTCCGCGCCTGCAGGTGGCGACGCAGTACGATGCCGCCGCCGGCGCCTTCACCCTGACCCTGCGTCAGTCGCCGCCGCCGACGCCGGTCAACGGCAGCAAGGAACCGTGGCACATCCCCGTCGCCGTCGGCCTCCTTGACTCCGATGGCGCCGACTTGCCGCTGCGCCTCGCCGGCGAAGATCTTTCCGGCGGGACAACCCGGGTGCTGGAGCTGCGCCGGGAGGAGGAGTCGTTTCGCTTTGTCGACATCAAGGAGCGCCCCGTCCCCTCGCTGCTGCGCAACTTTTCGGCGCCGGTCCGCCTCGAATTCGCCCTCGCCGACGCCGATCTCGCCTTCCTCTTCGCCCACGACAGCGACCCCTTCAACCGCTGGGAAGCGGGGCAGCTCCTCGCCGGCCGCACCCTGTTGGCCGAAGTGGCGGGACAGGCGGCCTCCCGCCAGGCTTTTGTCGAGGCTTTCGGTCGCGCTCTGGCGACCGCCGCCGCCGACCCGGCTTTTTTTGCCCTGGCCCTGACCCTGCCGGGGGAGAGCTATCTGGCCGAACTGGTCGAATCGATCGATCCGCTGGCGATCCACAACGCCCGCGAAGGGTTGCGCCGCCACCTCGGCCAGACCTTCGCCGCCGCCTTCCACGATCTTTACACCGCCTGTCGAGATGACGCTCCCTACACTCCCGACGCTGCCGCCGCCGGCCGGCGCAGCCTGAAAAATCTCTGTCTCGCCTATCTGCTCGCCGGCGATGACCCGGCGGCCGGCACCCTCGCCCAGCAGCAATACGCCAGCGGCAGCAACATGACCGATGTCCTCGCCGCCCTCGCCGCCCTCGCCCAGCAGCCGGGGCCGGAGCGCACGGAAGCCTTTGCCGACTTTTACGCCCGCTGGCAGGACGAGCCGCTGGTGGTCGACAAGTGGTTTTCCCTGCAGGCGACCTCGGTCCTGCCGCAGACCCTGGAGATCGTCAGCGGCCTCCTCACCCATCCGGCCTACAATCCGCGTAACCCCAACCGGGTGCGCGCCCTCCTCGGCGCCTTTGCCCACAGCAATCCGGCCCGCTTCCATCGCCCCGACGGCGCCGGCTATCGTTTGCTGAGTGAGCAGATTCGCCGCCTCGATGGCAGTAATCCGCAACTGGCGGCGCGGATGGCCGGGGCCTTGAGCCGCTGGCAGCGCTACCAGCCGCCCTACGCCGCGGCGATGCGCCAGGAACTGGAGTCCCTGGCGGCGGCGTCCCTGTCGCGGGATCTCTTTGAAGTCGTCAGCAAAAGTCTGGGGAGGGACTGAAACGGTGGGTGGCGGGGAGCAGTTGGTCATCGCCGGCTATGGCGACATCGGTCGCCGCGTCGCCGCCCTCGCCCTGGCCCGCGGCCTGCGGGTGGCGGCGCTGGTGCGCTCGGAGGCAGCGGCAGAGGCGGCACGGCGCCAGGGGGTGGCGGTGGTGCGGGGCGACCTCGACCGCAGCGACAAACCGGTGGTCGGACTGCCAGCGGCGGGCGCGACCGTCCTTTATGCCGCGCCGCCGCCCGGCGGCGGCGACAGCGACCCGCGGGTCCGCGTCTTCTGCGGCTCCATCGAGCCGGGGGCGGAACCGCGCCGGGTCATCTACTTAAGCACCAGCGGCGTTTACGGCGACTGCGCCGGCGCTTTGGTCGACGAAACGACCCCGGCCCGCGGAACCACCGCCCGCGCCCGGCGCCGCCTCGATGCCGAAAGCGTGCTGAAAAACTGGGGCGACCATCGCGGCGTCGCCATCACCATCCTGCGGGTCAGCGCCATCTACGGCCCGGGGCGCTTCCCCTTCGACCGCCTCCTTGGTCACCATCCGGTCCTGGCCGAGGCCGAGTCGCCCCTTTCCAACCGGATTCATGCCGACGACCTCGCTCGCATCTGTCTGGCGGCGGCGGATTGGACTGCCTCCGGCGACCTGATCAATGTCAGTGACGGCGAAGCCCTGACCATGACCGCCTATTTCGACGCCGTCGCCGCCGCCTTCGGCCTCCCCCGTCCGCCGCGGGTCTCCCGTCGTGCAGCGGCGGCGGTCATGTCGCCGCTGATGCTCTCCTACTTCAGCGAATCGCGGCGCCTGGAGAACCGCAGGCTGCGCGAGCGCCTCGGCACCCCCCTGCTCCACCCCGACCTCGCCCACGGTCTGGCCGCCGCCGTCGCCGCCGGCGTGACCCCGGCGCAACCGTTGGGCAGTGTCCCGCTCTCCTCCTCTTCACCCTAGCGGAGCCCCATGAAAAAACCACGGGAGTCTGAACAGCTGCAGCTTCTCAGTCGCCGCAATCTCGAACTCGAAACGATGGTCGAGATGGGCAAGGTGTTGACTTCGACCCTCGATATCCAGGAGGTCCTCAACACCATCATGGACAAGGTCCGTCAGCTGGTGCGGGCCAAGATCTGGTCGCTGTTGCTGGTCGACGAGGCCAGCGGCGAACTCGTCTTTGAAATCGTCGTCTCACCGGTGGCCGAACGCCTGCGCGGGGTGCGCCTGCAGCCGGGCCAGGGGGTCGCCGGCTGGGTGGCGCACTCCGGTGAAGCCCTCATCATCCCCGATGTTGCCAAGGATGAGCGTTTTTTCCGTCAGCTCGACGAAGGGGCGACCTTCGAGACTCGCTCCATCGTCTGCATGCCGGTCAAGATCAAGAATCGGGTTCTCGGGGTGATCGAACTGGTCAATCCGTTTGAAGAAGGGGGATTTGAAACGGGGGATTTGCAGATTCTCGAATCGCTGGCCGACTTCGCCGCCATCGCCGTCGAGAATGCCCGCAACTACGAGCGGATTCAGCAACTCGTCATCACCGACGATCTCACCGGTCTCTACAACGCCCGGCACATGCACCAGCTCATCGATTACGAAATCGAACGGGCCCTGCGCTACGGCAGTTCCGTCTCCCTGGTCTTCATCGACCTCGATCATTTCAAGCGGGTCAACGACAGTCACGGCCACCTCGTCGGCAGCCGTCTCCTCTCCCAGGTCGGGCGCTTCCTCAATGACAACCTGCGCAAGGTCGACCTCGCCGCCCGCTACGGCGGCGACGAGTTTGTCCTCATCCTCCCCGAGACGGCCAAGGCCGGCGCCCTCATCCTCTGCAATCACCTGCGCGACGAGCTGCGCAACCATCCCTTCACCGCCGCCGATGACTCCCTCATCCGGGTGACGGCCAGCTTCGGCGTCGCCTCCCTCCCCGAGGACGCCCAGGACAAAAGCGAACTGCTGCGCCTCGCCGACCGTCTCATGTACGAGGTCAAGGAAAGCAGTCGCGACGCCGTCCGCGGCGCCTGATCGCTCCCGCCGCCCCGCTCACCCGTTCTCGCCGAATTCGCAGGCAAAGAGGGTGACGTCATCGCGAAACCGGCCGTTGTGGCCGAAGTCCTGCAGCCCTTCGACCAGCTTGCCGCAGGCGCTGTCGAGGGGACGGCGGCGCTGTTCCCCGAGGCGGCGCACCAGCCGTTCGACCCCGAAAAGCTCACCGTTTTCGTTCATGTGCTCGGTGACCCCGTCGGAATAGAGATAGAGCCGGTCCCCCGGCTGCAGCATCACCTCCCCCTCGTCATAGGGGTTGGCGCCATCGACGCCGATGATGGCCCCTCCCTCGGCGAGGAGCTGCCACTCGCCGGAGCTGCCGATCAACAGCGGCGCCGGATGACCGGCACTGCTGTAGCGCAGCTGGCCGGTATGGATGTTGAGGAGGAGATAGGTAATGGTGAAGAACTTTTCGAAACGCTCGAAGGGGAATTCGCGGTCGAGACTGGCGAGGACCTCCGCCGGACTCGGGATCCGGTAATAGGGGGGGACGGCACAGCGTTGCTTGACGATCTGGCCGGTCTGCAGCGACAGGCTCTGAAAGACCGAGACGGTGATCATGGCCGAGGAGACGCCGTGGCCGCTGACATCGAGGAGATAGAGCATGAGGGTGTCCTCGTCGATCTGGAGGACGTTGTAGATATCCCCCCCGACCTTGTCGCAGGGGATGAAGCGCGAGGCGAAGCGGAGACCGCCGATGTTGGGGAGGCGCTGGGGCAGAAGGCTGTTCTGGATGCTCGACGCCGATTCGAGGTTGATGCGGTATTCTTCCTGCTTTTCGAGCAAGCGGGCCTGGGCCAGGTTGCGCTCGTAGGCGAGGCGGCGAATCGACAGCTGGTCGCGCACCCGTCCCAGCACCAGTCCGCCATCCGTCGCCGGCAGGGTGATGGCGGCAGCCCACGGCGCCAGCTTCGCCATCGCTTCGACGCTCATCCCGCCTGAGGAAAACAGGAGGCAAAAGACTTCGAGTTCGCAACAGCGCCGGTTGACCAGCTGGCGAAATTCCGCGTCCGCCGCGGCCAACTGTTCCGCCTCGAGGAGCCAGAGAGCGGCGCCCTGGGCCAGGCGTCCCAAGGCATCCTCGACCCGCCGCGCCCGCACGACGACAAAGCCTTCCGCCTGGAGCATGGCATCGAGGGGCGGACAAGCCGTTTCACTCTGGGTGACGAGAATCTTTTCCACCTTCGCCTCCACTCCCCTGCCTTTTTCCCCTGGAACTCTGCCGACCCATCCGTTTTTGTTATGGAGCCAGCAAGGTCCCGACCGTCACCAGCTCGAAACCTTTGCGGCGCAAGGCGGCAATGACCTGCGGCAACGCCTCGGCGGTGTGCCAGCCCCGGCCGTTGGCGTGAAAGATGATGATCGAACCGTTGCGCGCCTGCGCCGGCACCGCCTTGATCATGGCGGCGGCGCTGACCTGGGGGTCGGGATCGCCGCTGACGACATCCCACTGAATGATGCGCACAGCGTGCGCTGCCACCTCGCGCAGGACCCGCTCGTCATGATAACCGTAGGGAAGGCGGAAGAGGCGGCTGCCGGCGCCGCGCAGTGAGAGAAGGAGGGCTTCGGTATGCGCGATCTCGGCGGCAATCTCCGCCGCGCTGCGCCGGCGCAGGTCGGGGTGGGTAGAGGAGTGATTGGCCAGCTCGAAGCTGGTTTCCGCCGCCAGCTCCCGGGCCTCCTGCGGATGGGTCCGCAGCCACTCGCCGCCAAGAAAGAAGGTGGCCGGCGTCTGGCTTTCTCGCAGGATTTTAACGATCGCGCGGTCGAAGCCTGCAGGCTTCCCCGGCACCTGGCAGACGTCGAAGGTCAGGGCGACGCGGGGAAGATGGCGCGGGCCATGGCTGATGAGAAGCTCGGCTGCGCCCCCCCGCGCCGGCAGCAACAGGACGGCGACAAGGAAGGCGCAGCCGGCCCGGCGCCAGGCTGTCTTGGCCAGGGATCGCACTTTAGTCCGCGAGGAGTTGGTGGGCAACGGCGTGAATGTTGTCGGCGCTGAAACCGAAGCGGGTCAGGTTCTCCTCCCCCGGCGCCGAAGCGCCGAAACGGTCGATGGCGAGACAGACCCCCGCGCTCCCGACATAGCGGCTCCAGCCGAAGGAGCAGCCGGCTTCGATGGCGATGCGCCGGCGCACTGCCGGTGGCAGCACGCTGTCGCGATAGGCCTGCGGCTGCGCTTCGAAGAGCTCCCACGAGGGGAGACTGACCAGCCGGGCCGCCACCCCCTCCCGCTGCAGCTCCTGGCAGGCGGCGAGGGCGGCGTGGACTTCGGCGCCGGTGGCGATGAGGATGATCTCCGGCGCGCCCTGCGGAGCCTCGACCAGCACATACCCCCCCTTGGCGACCAGAGTCGCCGGCGGCAGCAGGTGGCGATCGAGCACCGCCAGGTTCTGCCGGCTCAAGACCAGGGCCGTCGGACCGTCCCGGCGGGTCAGAGCGAGGCGCCAGGCCGCTGCCGTCTCGGTGGCGTCGGCCGGACGCAGGGTAACCAGTCCGGGGATGGCGCGCAGGCTCGCCAACTGCTCCACCGGCTGGTGGGTCGGGCCATCTTCGCCGACGGCGATGGAATCGTGGGTGAAGACGTAGATAACCTGAAGACGACTGAGGGCGGCGAGGCGGATGGCCGGGCGCAGGTAGTCGGCAAAGACAAAGAAGGTCGCGGCATAGGGGATGAGGCCGCCGTGGGCGGCGATGCCGTTGACGATGCCGCCCATGGCATGTTCGCGCACGCCGAAGGCGATGTTGGCGCCGGCGTAGCTCCACACCCCGCTCTCCGCCCCCTGCACCTTCCCCCCGGCCGTTTGCGGCGGCTGAAAAGAGCCTTTTCCCTTGAGCGCCGTTTTGGTCGAGGGATCGAGATCGGCCGAGCCGCCGATGATCTTGCCGACGTTGGCGGCGAGGGCATTGAGGATCTCCCCCCCGGCGGCGCGGGTGGCGATGGCCTTGCTCCCCGGCGGGTAGGCCGGCACCTCGGCATCCCATCCGGCCGGAAGTTCAAGGCTCTGCAACTGCTGCCAATCGGCATAGGCCGCTGGCTGGTTTTTCTTGAGCAGTTCGAGGCGCGCCTGCCACCCCTGCTGCCGCCGGATACCCGCCGCGCCGGCACGCCGGCAGTGGGCCAGGGCTGCCGCCGGGAGGTGGAACGGTTCTTCGCCCGGCCAGCCGAGGTGGCGCTTGGTCGCCGCCGTGGCCTCCTTCCCCAGCGGTGCGCCGTGCGCCTCGCAGCTGTCCTGCTTGCTGCTGCCGTAGCCGATATGGGTGCTGACGACGATCAGAGTCGGCCGTTCACTCTCGGCCTTGGCGACGCCGAGAGCGTGGTCGAGGGCGGCGAGGTCGTTGCCGTCGTCGACATGGAGAATCTGCCAGCCGCAGGCGGCGCAGCGGGCACCGACATCTTCGGTGAAGGAGAGCCGGGTCTCGGCCGCCAGGGAGATGCCGTTGCTGTCGTAGAGACAGATCAACTGGCCGAGTTTGAGATGTCCGGCGAGGGAAATCGCTTCGAGGGCTATCCCTTCCATGAGGTCGCCATCGCCGGCGAGAACATAGGTATGGTGGCCGACGATGGTGGCCGCCCCGCGATTGCAGCGGGCCGCCAGGTGGCGTTCGGCGATGGCCAGGCCGACGGCGTTGGCGATCCCCTGACCCAAGGGACCGGTCGTCACTTCGACCCCCGGCGTCTCTCCCCGCTCCGGATGTCCCGGTGCCCGGCTTTGCCAGCGACGGAAACGTTGCAGCTCGGTCAAGGGCAGATCGTAACCGAAGAGATGGAGGAGGGCGTAGAGAAGGGCGGAGCCGTGGCCGGCGGAGAGGACGAAGCGATCCCGGTCGGGCCAGGCCGGATCGCGGGGATTGAAGCGGAGATGGCGCGACCAGAGAACATAAGCCAGCGGCGCCGCCCCGAGGGGGAGTCCGGGATGCCCCGAGTCGGCCTGCTCGATCATATCGACGGCGAGAAAGCGCAGGGTGTCGACCGCGAGCTGGTCGAGAGTGGCAAAGGGGGTCGGTTCGGGCACGGTGAACTCCTGGGGGCGGGCGGGGGAGAAAGCGCGCAGGGCCAATTGTACCCTTATTCGCCCGACATACAAAGTTGATTTCGCGTCTCTTTGTCACGACGGCCGCGAGCGGCGCTGTGCTGCAAAACGATTGCGGCCGCCCCCCCCCTGTGGTAGATTTCGTCCCTTGCCTCGACACGGAGTCCCCATGGTCCCCTATCTGCGAAACAAATGGCTGCGCTATGCCTTGATCTACGGTGGCGGCGTCCTCGTCGCCGGTCTCGTCTCTCTCCTCGGGGCCTACCTCTATGTCGCGCGCACGCTGCCGCGGGTCGACACCCTCGGCGACTATCGCCCCCCGATCATCACTCGCGTCTACAGCGACGACGGCGCCGTCATTGCCGAATATTACGCCGAGCGGCGCATTGTCGTCCCGGTCGCCAAGCTCCCTCAGCAGTTGGTTCAGGCCTTCGTCGCCGCCGAGGACTCCAACTTTTTTCAGCATTCGGGGATCGACTTCATCTCCATCCTGCGCGCCGCCGGCAAGAACGTCATGGCCGGCGGTATCGTCCAGGGGGGGAGCACCATCACCCAGCAGGTGGCGAAATCGTTGCTGCTGACGCCGGAAAAGAAATTTTCGCGCAAGTTCAAGGAAGCGATTCTCGCCTGGCGCATGGAGCGCCGCCTGACCAAGAACGAAATCCTCTACCTCTATCTCAACCAGATCTTTCTCGGCCATGGCGCCTACGGCGTCCAGGCGGCGGCGGAGAACTATTTCGACAAGAACGTCGAGGAGCTGACCCTGGCCGAATGCGCCATGCTCGCCGGGCTTCCCCAGGCCCCGAGCCGCTACTCCCCCTACCTCCACTACAGCCGCGCCAAGGAGCGACAGAAGTACGTCCTCGCCCGCATGGTCGACGAGGGCTACCTCAGCGATGCCGCCGCGGCGGCCGCCGGCGCCGAAAACATCACCATTCGTCCCCGCGTCAACCAGCACATCGCCGGCGCGGCCTACTTCGCCGAGCAGGTTCGGCGCTATCTCGAAGAGGCCTTTGGCACTGAACTCCTCTACAACGGCGGCCTTCAGGTCCACACCAGCATGAACCTGGCGATGCAGCAGGCGGCCCAAGCGGCGGTGCGCAACAATCTGCGCGATTACGACAAACGCCAGAAGTACCGGGGCCCGACCCGTCTCCTCAAAGTCGAAGAGGAAGCGGCTTTTCTCGACGAGCAGAAACAGGCCCTGCGCCGCATCCCCCTCCTCCCCGGCACCATCGTCAAGGCCGTGGTCGTCAGCGGCAACAGCCGTGCCGTCCAGGTCAAGGTCGGGGCTCTCGGCGGCGAAATCCTCCTCGACAGTGCCGAGTGGGCCGCACCCCTCGTCGTCGCTCCCCGCGGGGCCGAAGGAGCCGGCAACGCCACCAACCGGGTCAGCCGTCTGCCGGTCGGCGCGGTCATCGAGGCACGCATTATCGAGTATCGCCCCGGGGGACAGCTGCTCCTCGCCCTCGAGCAGGAACCCCTGGCCGAAAGCGCCCTTATCGCCATCGAGCCGGGGAGCGGCCGGGTCAAGGCGATGGTCGGCGGCTACGATTTCGCCCGCAGCCAGTTCAACCGCGCCCTTCAGGCCAAACGCCTGCCGGGATCGGCGATCAAGCCGGTCATCTATGCCGCCGCCCTCGACCACGGTTACACCCCGGCCACCGTCATCCTCGATACCCCTTTGATCTTCAAGGAGATGAACGAGGCGGGTGAAGAGATGGAGTGGAAACCGAAGAATTACGCCGAAAAGTTTTACGGTCCGGTCTCGGTCCGCTCGGCCCTGACCCATTCGCACAACGTCATCACCATCAAGATTCTCGAGGATATCGGCGTCAACTACGTCGCCGGCTATGCCGCAAAGCTCGGCATCCGCTCCCCCATCACCCGCGACCTCACCTTCGCCCTCGGTTCCTCGGCGGTGACGCCGATGGAGCTGGCCAGCGCCTACGGCGTCTTCGCCAGCGGCGGCGTCCGCCTCACCCCGACTTACATCACCCAGGTCAGCGA
>MGTO01000118.1 GCA_001799485.1 Desulfuromonadales bacterium GWC2_61_20
CAGGGCCTTGAGCCGCGCCCGCTGCAACAGGCGAAAATGCTGTTCCTGCTCCACATCGTCCTCCGCTTCGAGAGTGCCATGCTCTGTTTTGGATTTAACAGAACGCTATTTTATATAATCGGCCACAATTTACAAGGGTTGAAATGGAGATATGGGAAAGTACCACGGAAGTAATGGATAATTCAAAACAAGGTTTACTTGACCAAGGCGGCCGATAAAACCCTTTACACCCCTGCCGCCCTGTTGTATTCTGCCAACCCTGCCGCGCCATTTCCCTTGTTCGTCGTGGCAGTTCCCTGGTTTTTTCCGACGGCGGCCCTTGCCGTCAGAAGTGACAGCCGGGTCCCGCGCAACGACCGGCCGCCAACTCCGTCAGGCCCGGAAGGGAGCAGCGGCAACGGCTTGGGCGTGTGCCGCGGGGGCGCCTGGCTGTCACTTGTGGCGACAATCGCTGTCCCTTGGTCCTGCCTGCTTCACCCCTGCACTGCGGAGAGCTAGACGCCCCATGTCCTATCAGGTGCTGGCGCTTAAGTACCGTCCCCAGACGTTTGCCGACCTCGTCGGCCAGGAACACGTCGGCCGCACCCTCGGCAACGCCATCGCCAGCGGCCGCATCCACCACGCCTTCCTCTTCACCGGCGCCCGCGGCGTCGGCAAGACCTCGGCGGCGCGCATCTTCGCCAAAGCCCTCAACTGCGAAGCCGGTCTGACCGCGACCCCCTGCAACGTCTGTCCCTCCTGCGTCGAGATCACCAAGGGGAACGGCATCGATGTCTTCGAGATCGACGGCGCCTCCAACACCGGGGTCGACGACATCCGCGAACTGCGCGACAATATCCGCTACCTCCCCTCCCGCTCCCGCTACAAGCTCTTCATCATCGACGAAGTGCACATGCTCTCCATCAACGCCTTCAACGCCCTGTTGAAGACGCTGGAGGAGCCCCCGGCGCACGCCAAGTTCATCTTCGCCACCACCGAGCCGCACAAAATCCCGGTCACCATCCTGTCGCGCTGCCAGCGCTTCGACTTCCGCAAGATTGCCGTGACCGTTGTCGTCACCCGCTTGCGTCAGATCGTCGACGCCGAAAAGATCGCCGTCTCCGATCGCGCCCTGACCCTCATCGCCCGCCGCGGCGAGGGGAGCATGCGCGACGCCCTCTCGACCCTCGATCAGGTTATTGCCTTCTGCGGTGCGGCGGTGGCCGACGAGGACGTCCTCGCCCTCCTCGGCATGGTTGACCGCCGCCTGCTCCTCGACACCGCCGAGGGGATCGTCGGTCGCGACAGTCGCCTGGCCCTCGAGGCCTTGCGCCGGGTCGACCATCTCGGCCACTCTTTCCGCCAGTTCTGCCTCGAACTGGTCGAGATCTTTCGCGCCCTGGTCCTGCTCAAGGTCGCCGCCGAACCGGGGGAACTCCTCGATGTCACCGGCGATGAACTGCGGGAACTGAAACAGCTGGCGGACCGGGCCGGCCTAGAAGAGCATCAACGCGCCCTGACCCTGCTGATGAAGACCGAGGCCGAGCTGGCGACATCGTCCTTTCCCCGCCTTGCCCTGGAGATGACCCTGGTGCGCCTGACCCATCTGCCGCCGGCGCGGGATGTGGCGACCCTGGTGGCCAAGCTCGAGGAGCTGGAGCGGCGGCTGGCGTCCGGAGCTTCGTCCCCGGTGGTGTCGCCGCGCGCTCCCGTCGCCGTGCCGCGTCCGCCTGTCGCGACCGTGCCTGTGGAGGGCCCGCCGGGAAAAAAAGCTGAGGCCCCGGCTGCGCCCGCCGTGCCGCAACGGGGGTGGCCGGGGCTGGTCGAGCATGTGCGGGACCGTCGCCGTCCCGCCATTGCTGCGATTCTCGAACAGGCCAGTCTCCTCGCCTTCGCCTTGCCCCAACTCCAGCTCGGTCTGCCCCGCGGTTCCTTTGCCCTTGAACAGCTGCAGGATCGGGAATATCTCGAATCCCTGCATCAGCTGGCCGCCGAATATTTCGCTCAGCCGGTGCAGATTGTCGTCTCCGCCATCGATGCCTCCCGCGAGGCCGTGCCGCCGTCCCTTGTCGAAACCAAGCGGGCGCAAGAAAGCGATCGTGAGCGCCGTCTGCGCGAAGAGGCCTTGGATCATCCCCTGGTCAAGGCGGTGTGCGATATCTTCGGCGCCGAAATAAAAGAGATCAAGGCGATCGACAAGGGGGGCGTCTGAGCAGGTTCCCCTTGTTTATATTGGGCCACATTTCGCTTCACAACAGCATTGCATTGCAGGAGGTAACGTTCGATGTCCAAAGGTTTTGGCAACATGGTCAAGCAGGCGCAGCAGATGCAGCAGAAAATGGCCAAGATGCAGGAGGAGCTGGAAAAAGAGCAGGTCGAGGCGACGGCCGGCGGCGGGATGGTGACCGCCGTCGTCAACGGCAAACAGCGCCTCCTCTCCTTGCGCATCGACAGGGCTGCCGTCGATCCGGACGATGTCGAGATGTTGCAGGACCTGGTCATCGCCGCGGTCAACGAGGCGGTCAAGAAGAGCCAGGACGCTTTGCAGCGCGAAATGGGGAAGTTGACCGGCGGTTTGAATATCCCGGGCCTTTTTTGATTTTATTAAAAATTAATATTTTTATTAACGATAAAAATATCTGGGCATAACGACCTTGCATTTGCTATGGTGAGGTCGCAAGGCACGGTGTGATTTTAGTCTCAAGTAATTTTTTTCATGATCCTAAATTTTTAAAACAGCATTTTAAAATATTTGGTTTTTTGCCATTGCCATGCTAGACTCCATCCCGTCTTTCGCGCGCCTGGTCGCAGAGTTGGCCAAGTTTCCCGGCATCGGACGCAAAACCGCGGCGCGAATGGCTTTCTACATTCTGCGCCAGCCGGCCTCCGAAGGCGAAGCCTTGGCGGCCGCCATTCGCGAAGTCAAGGCGCGCATCGGCTTTTGCTCCATCTGTTTTCACATGACCGAGAGCGATCCCTGTCCGTTCTGTACCGATCCGCAGCGTGACGACAGTCTGCTCTGTGTCGTCGAGCAGCCCCAGGATCTTCTTGCCATCGAGCGCAGTCGCTCCTTTCGCGGTCGTTATCATGTCCTGCACGGAGCCCTCTCGCCTCTCGACGGCATCGGCCCCGATCAGCTGAAGATCGGAGCCTTGATGCAGCGTCTGGCCGAGGGGCGGATCAGGGAAGTGCTGGTTGCCACCAATTTTTCGGTCGAAGGGGAGGCGACGGCCCTTTATCTGGCGCGTCAGGCCCGCCCCTTGGGGATCAAGGTCACCCGGCTCGCCTATGGCATTCCTCTGGGGAGCGACCTCGAATTTGTCGATGAAGCGACGGTCAACCGGGCCGTTGAAGGGCGCCGCGAGGTGTAGCCCTTCGCCGTCCCTTGTGGCGCGGTCGTGATTGTCTATACTGAATGGCCTCATCAGATGCCGCCAACATTTTCCCCTGCGGGAAAGAGTTCCTACACAAGTCAAAGGAGGAGTTTTTCATGGCCAAGAAGATGGTAACCATTGACGGAAACACCGCAGCCGCCCATGTCGCCCATGCGACCAATGAGGTTATTGCGATCTATCCGATTACCCCGTCGTCGGTGATGGGCGAGATTTCCGACGCCAAGAGCGCCGTCGGCGAGCAGAACATCTGGGGGAACGTCCCGACCGTGGTCGAGATGCAGTCCGAAGGCGGAGCGGCCGGAGCCGTGCACGGCGCCCTGCAGGCCGGAGCGCTGACCACCACCTTCACCGCCAGCCAGGGTCTGCTGCTGATGATCCCCAACATGTACAAGATCGCCGGCGAGCTGACCTCCACGGTCTTCCATGTCTCGGCCCGTGCCATCGCGGCCCAGGCGCTGTCGATCTTCGGCGACCATTCGGACGTCATGTCCTGCCGTTCCACCGGCTGGGCTTTCCTCTGCTCCAACAACGTGCAGGAGTCGATGGACTTCGCGCTGGTCGCCCAGTCCTCGACCCTGCGCAGCCGCATCCCCTTCCTCCACTATTTCGACGGTTTCCGCACCTCCCATGAAATCCAGAAGGTGGTCGAGCTCTCCTTCGACGAGATGCGCGCCATGCTCGACGACAAATTGATCGTTGCCCACAAGACTCGCGGCCTGACCCCCGACAAACCGGTCATGCGCGGAACCGCCCAGAACCCCGACGTCTACTTCCAGGGGCGTGAGACGGTCAATCCCTTCTACCCGGTCTGCGAAAAGATCGTGGCGGAGGAGCTGGAGAAGTTCGGCAAGCTGACCGGCCGCAAATACAAGCTGGTCGACTATGTCGGCGCCAAGGATGCCGAGCGCGTCGTGGTCGTCATGGGTTCCGGCGCCGATGTGGTGCAGGAGACCGTCGAGAACCTGGTCAAGAAGGGGGAGAAGGTCGGCGTGGTCAAGATCCGCCTCTATCGCCCCTTCCCCCTCGAGGCCTTCATCAAGGCGCTCCCCAAAACGGTGAAGAAGATCGCCGTTCTCGATCGTACCAAGGAGCCGGGTTCCCTCGGCGAGCCGATCTACCTCGACGTGCGCACCGCCATCGGCGAGGCGATGGCCGAGAAGAAGGCCGGCTTCAAGACCTACCCGGTCATCGTCGGCGGTCGCTACGGCCTCGGTTCCAAGGAGTTCAGCCCGGCCATGGCCAAGGCGGTCCTCGACAACCTCAAGGCGGCCAAACCGAAAGCCAAGTTCGTCGTCGGTATCGAAGAGGACGTCACCAACTGCAGCCTCAAGGTCGACTACAGCTACAAGAATCCGATGGAAGGCATCTACCAGGCGATGTTCTACGGCCTCGGTTCGGATGGCACCGTCGGCGCCAACAAGAATTCGATCAAGATCATCGGCGAGGAGACGAACAACAACGCCCAGGCCTACTTCGTCTATGACTCGAAGAAGGCCGGATCGATGACCACCTCGCACCTGCGCTTCGGCAAGAAGGCGATCCGCGCCCCCTATCTGGTGCAGGAAGCCGACTTTGTCGCTTGCCACAACTTCTCCTTCCTCGAGAAGTACGACATGCTCGCCAAGGCGAAGAAGGGCGCGACCTTCCTCCTCAACGCCCCCTTCGGCCCGGACGAAGTCTGGAACCAGATCCCGAAGGAAGTGCAGCAGCAGATCATCGACAAGAAGATGAAGTTCTACGTCATCGACGGCGTCAAACTCGGCAACGAGATCGGTCTCGGACCCCGCATCAACGTCATCATGCAGACCGCCTTCTTCAAAATCTCCAAGATCATCCCCCTCAAGGACGCCGTCGCTTCCATCAAGGACGCGATCAAGAAGTCCTACGGCAAGGCCGGCGAAAAGGTCCTGGAGATGAACTACCAGGCGGTCGACGCCGGACTCAACAACTTCTACGAGGTCAAGGTCCCGGCCAAGGCGACGAGCAAACTGAAGATGGCCGCCGCCGTCTCGAGCAAGGCGCCGAAGTTTGTCAAGGAGGTCACCGGTATCATCGTCGCCGGTCTCGGCGACGAGCTGCCGGTTTCCAAAATGCCGGCCGATGGCACCTTCCCGACCGCGACCAGCCAGTACGAGAAGCGCAACATCGCCATCGACATTCCGGTCTGGGACGAGAAGATCTGTATCCAGTGCGGTATCTGCTCCTTCGTCTGCCCGCACGCCTCGGTTCGCACCAAGGCCTATGACGGCAAACTGCTGAAAGGGGCGCCGAAGACCTTCAAGTCGACCGACTGCAAGATTCCGGAAATGGCCGGCAAGAAATACACCGTTCAGGTCGCCCCGGAAGACTGCACCGGTTGCGGCGCCTGCGCCTGGAACTGCCCCGGCAAGGACAAGCAGAACCCCCAGCACAAGGCCCTGGATATGCACTTCCAGCCGCCGCTGCGCGCGTCCGAAGCGGAGTGCTTCGACTTCTTCCTCAGCCTGCCGGATGTCGATGCCACCCAGGTCAAGCTCGAAAACCTGCGCAGCAACCAGCTCATCCGTCCCCTCTTCGAGTTCTCGGGGGCCTGCGCCGGTTGCGGCGAGACCCCGTATCTCAAGCTCCTTTCCCAGCTCTTCGGCGATCGCATGATGATCGCCAACGCCACCGGTTGTACCTCCATCTACGGCGGCAACCTGCCGACTACCCCGTGGGCGCAGCGGGCCGACGGTCGCGGCCCGAGCTGGTCGAACTCCCTCTTCGAGGACAATGCCGAGTTCGGTTACGGCATGCGTCTGACCGTCGACCAGTTCACCAAATCGGCTCGCGAGTACCTGGTCACCCTGGCCGAGAGCAAGGCCTTCGCCGCGCATGCCAAGCTGGTCAAGGAGATTCTTGCCGCCGACCAGTCGAACCAGGCCGGGATCGAGGCCCAGCGCGGCCGGGTCGCCAAGCTCAAGGAGGCTCTCAAGGGCAACAAGGATCAGGCGGCCAAGCTCCTCCTGCCGGTTGCCGACTACCTGGTGAAAAAATCGGTCTGGTGCATCGGTGGCGACGGTTGGGCCTACGACATCGGTTACGGTGGTCTCGACCATGTCATCGCCAGCGGCAAGAACATCAACCTGCTGGTTCTCGACACCGAGGTTTACTCCAATACCGGCGGTCAGGCCTCCAAGTCGACCCCCCTCGGCGCCGTCGCCCAGTTCGCCGCCGGCGGCAAGCCGGTATCGAAGAAGGATCTCGGCATGATGGCCATGGCCTACGGCTCGGTCTATGTCGCCAACGTTTCTCTGGCCAACCCGGCCCAGTGCGTCAAGGCTTTCCTCGAGGCGGAAGCCCACGATGGTCCGTCCCTGATCATTGCCTACAGCCACTGCATCGCCCACGGTATCGACATGACCAGCGGCGTCGATGCCCAGAAGAAAGCGGTCAATTCCGGCTACTGGCCGCTCTATCGCTACAACCCGGCCCTGGCGGCCGAGGGCAAGAACCCGCTGCAACTCGACAGCCGCGCGCCGTCCATCGGCTTTGACGAGTACGTCGGCAACGAGAACCGTTATCGGATGCTGAAAAAGGCCAACCCGAAAGAGGCCGAAGTGCTGATGAAGAAAGCGGCGGCCTGGAGCAAGGCCCACTTCGCTTATTACCAGAAGCTGGCGTCCCTGAACTTCGGCGACGAAAAGTAGTTGTCAGACCGTAACGCCGACCCGCGACGAGCTCCCGGTGGCCTGCCACCGGGAGCTCGTCTTCTTTTGCGGTTGCCGGGCGAAATCCCTTGAATCGATTTTTTCAAGATGTTATAACTGCGCGGTCACGCAACTCTCTGAAGGAGCCCCCTCGATGCTTGGTCCTCAGTCGAACTTTGTCATGTATGACGAGGAATTTAAACGAATCAACACCGTCATCGAGAAGTTGCTGCGCGAAGCCAATTCCAAGGTTATCTTCCTGGTCGACAAGAACGGGCAGCTGATCACGGCAGTCGGTGAAACCGAGCATCTCGATACGACCAGTCTCGCCTCCCTCACGGCCGGCAATATCGCCGCCACCGGCGGTCTGGCCAAACTCATCGGCGAAAAAGAGTTCTCGATCCTCTTCCATGAAGGGGAAAAGGACAACCTGCATATCTCCATCGTCGCCAGCCGGGTCATCCTGGTGGTCATCTTCGACTCGCGTTCTTCCCTCGGGCTGGTGCGGCTGCGGGTCAAGAAGGCAAGCGACGAATTGACGGTGATCTTCCAGGATTTGGCCAAGAAGGCCGAGGAGATGGAAAAGGGGGGGAACGCGCAGAGCCCCTTCGCCGAGATTACCGACGACGATATCGACAATCTTTTCAGCTGACAAAAGGTAAGCGGGCATGTCCTTTATTAATTACGCCTCGCGCGAAATCAACTGCAAGATTGTCTATTACGGTCCCGGGCTGTGCGGCAAGACCACCAATCTGCAGTACGTCTACCAGAAGACCGATCCCGACGCCAAAGGGAAGATGATCTCCCTGGCGACGGAAACGGAGCGGACCCTCTTCTTCGACTTCCTTCCCCTCGCCCTTGGCGAAATCCGCGGTTTCAAGACCCGTTTTCACCTCTATACCGTGCCCGGGCAGGTTTTCTACGATGCCTCGCGCAAGCTCATCCTCAAGGGGGTCGACGGTGTCGTCTTCGTTGCCGATTCCCAGGAAGAGCGTCTTGACGCCAATATCGAAAGTCTGGAAAACCTCAAGATCAACCTCGAAGAACAGGGCTACGATCTCGAGAAAATTCCCTTCGTGGTCCAGTACAACAAGTGCGACCTGCCGAACATCACGCCGATCGAAGAGCTGCGCAAACTCCTCAATCCCGGCAACGTCCCTGATTATGAGGCCTGTGCCACCACCGGCGAGGGGGTTTTCGAAACCCTCAAGGCCGTGGCCAAGCTGATCCTCATCGATTTGAAAAAAGGCGGCGCCTGACGATAGCCGTTGCGCGTCCCCGAACAAAAAAAGCCCCGCCGGCCACTGAGCCGCGGGGCTTTTTTGTTCCTCATGTCAAACCCAGTTCGTCCTTCATCGCGAGGACGAAATTTTTCGCTCTTCCCGCCGGGGCGATGATGCCGTAAGCCATGGCCTCGCGCAGTTCCTCGTCGCTGGCTCCTGCCTGCTTCGCGACCGCGAAGTGTTTTTTCAGTCAGTCGGGGCAACCGACGGCGACGGCGCAACCGACGCGGATGAGTTCGCGAATCTTGGGGTCGAGGACTTCCTCATACTCGAAGTTGAACACTTTCATGCGGGTCTTCATCTGGGGATCTCCTTGGGAGTGGGCGCAAGACTGCCAGCAGGTAATTGGACGCCATGGTCAACCGCGACAGCCGCGGGCGCGGCGGGAAAGAGCGCCTGGAGCATGTCGAGGTCGTCGGGAGAAAAGAATTTTCATCATGCCGACATTATGATTGCCGGGAGGGAAGACCTGCCGTTCAGGCAGGATATTCAACAGCGGCGGAGGCGCAGCCACTTGCGTGCGGTCGCCAGTTTCAGGCGATTTTGACCGTTTTGTAAAGAAAGTTCTTGAACCGGAAGAAGGTTTTGCGTTCCTCGGCGTCGCTGCTTTTGGGATCGCAAGCTCGCAGGAGGATGGCTGCTTTCGGCATGGAGGCGGCACCAGCGTTGCGGGCCAGTTCCATGACCCCGGCGACGGCATCCCGGGAGATGCGATTCTCCGAAAAAGGGAGGTAGACGCCGCTCCAGAAGTCACTGTGCCCGGCTTGAATCGCCTCGAAGAGCTCGCGCGCCACCTCGCCGGTGAGTTTTTCCACCGCCCCTTCCCCGGGGGGTGGAGCCAGCCCGGCAAGAACCTTGCGGATATCGTCCTCGGTGATGACCCGACCGCTGCGAAAGAAGAGGGCGCGCAACAGGATGCTGCGCAGTTCGCGGATATTACCGGTGTAGTGATGGCGGCTGAGGAGGGCCTGGGCGCCGCGGGTGATGGTGGGGACGTCCTCGTCGCGTTCCTCGGGTTTTTTGTAAACGCGGAATAGTTTGCCGAGAAAATGAACGGAAAGGTCGGAAATATCCTCGCGCCGCTGGTTGAGGGAGGGGATCTCGTAGGTCAGTTCCGAGAGGCGGTGATAGAGATCCTCGCGGAAGCTCCCCTCGCGAATGCGCTGGCGCAGGTCGCGGTTGGTGGCGGCGACCAGCAGAACCCGGGAATAGCGCGTGGTGTTTTCGCCGAGACGAACGAAGCCGCCATTGTCGAGGAAACGCAGGAGCTGCACTTGGGTTTTGGGATCGGCGTCGCCGATTTCGTCGAGGAAGACGATCCCGGCATGGGCTTCTTCGAGGATGCCCTTGCGGTCGGTGTGGGCGCCGGTGAAGGCGCCGCGCTTGTGGCCGAAGAGTTCGGAATAGGTCAGTTCGCTGCTGTAGGCGGCGATGTTGGTCTTCTTGATCGGCAGTTCGCCCTGCGGGTTGATCCGTTCGCGAAACATGTCGTTGAGGCGGGCAAAGAGATTGTTGAAGAAAAACTCCTTGCCGCTGCCGGTTTCCCCGGTGATGAGGAGGGAAGGCAGGCCGAGAGTCGCTTCCTGCAGATTTTTCTGTTGCCAGGTGGCGATGCGGTTGAAGAGGGGCGGGGTAATACACTGAATGTATTCGACCAGGGCGATGGCGTTGGCCGAATTGCCGATGATGTTGCCGAGTTTGTAGGACGAGACTTTGGGGTCCTTGTAGCCGACATCGTTGCTGAGGCGGTTGACTTCGCCGGTGAGACGCTCGATGCGTTGCAGGTCGGAGAGCTGGCGCGAGATCATGCGCTCGATGATCATGAGGATGCGCTTGTGCTCGTCGGTGAAGTGCCAGGGGCGCAAGGAATCGAGACAGATGACGGCGAGGACTTCGTCGTCGCAGATGACCGGAATCGCCATCTCGCTCTTGATCGCTTCCGTCATCTCCCGATAGTAGCTGCCGCCGGAGCGCTTTTCCTCGGCGGTGTCATTGATTGTCCACGGTTTGCCGGTGTAGGCGACGAGCCCGGTGAGACTGCGTTCCTCGGGGGGGAGGTTGTCGCCGCCGACGCGGATCGGCGGGATGTTTTTCTTCAGCCATTCCTTGCTTTTGGCGCCGACCAGCTGGCCGTCGACCTCCTCCACCACCAGCCAGCGTTCGCTGTCGCTCTCCCGCACCAGGGCGATGCTGCCGGTGTCGGCGCCGATGAGTTCCGTCGCCTTGGACAGGACCCGGTTGAGAAAGGGCTGGGTCCCCTCGAACTTTTCCTGCAGCAGGTCGTTGATCTCGGCCAGGACCTGGATCTCCATGTGCTCTTCGCCGATTTCCTGGATCGCCCGCTGGGCCATCTCGGCGTGGGCTTCGAGGAGGCCGCGCTCGAAAGAGCTGAAGGTGTAGCTGTCGCGGGTGAAGTAATTGACCAGGCAGATGACGCGGCGGGTGCGCGGCTCATAGCGCGGGACGACGTAGAGGGAGCGGAGGCCGAGTTCCTCGGTGAGGTAGCGCTTCTGCAGGCTCTCGCCGGCGAGGTCGGGGAAATAGAGAGGGGAGAGGAGGGTATCGTCGGTAATGATGCCGGCGTTGTTGATATAGCGGGAGAGGAGGGATGTCCCCGGCCCGAGGTTGATGACGCGCTCGTCTTCATAGAGGAGGCTCGCCTCCCGCTCCTTGGAGTAGGAAGCGAGAATCTGCAAGCCTTCTTCCCCGGTGCCGGGGCCCAACGGCGAAGGGACGAGGACCGAGGCGAGGGAGAGTTTGTCGATGAGGCGCACCGCCGATTTGACCATGGTGAAGGCGGCTTCCTTCTTCTTCGCTTCATCGACCCGGCGCGCCAGGACGATCTGCTGATGGTATTTGCGGGCCTGGTCGATGATCGCCGCCGTTTCGTCGAGAAAGCGGCGCAGCTGCTGGCGCTGCTCAGCGGCGGGGAGTTGCCCGCGGCGGCCGCTGTCGACGCAGACGACGCCAACGGCCCGACTTTGATGGAGCAGAGGAAAGTGGGCGGTGGCACGAATGGAAAAACGTTCAGCGAGTTCGCGGGCAAAGGGGCTGGGGTAGGCGGCGACATCCTCGACGAAAGTCGCTTCCTGGGTGATGTAAACCCGGGAGACGAGATAATCCATGGCATTGATGGGAAAAGCCTGCTCGCGGATCGCGGCCGCCTGCAGGCCGGAAGCGGCGGCGCAGGTGAGTACGCCGCCGGTCAGGTCCTCGAGATAGATGCGGCAGCGGTTCTGCCGGGCAATGAGGGTCACAGCTTCAACCAGGACGTGCAGGATGTCGGCAAGATTCTCCTTGCCGTAACTGGCGATCTTGGCGGTCAGGGCATTGAGGCGAGGGACGGTGGTGTTAATGGGGCTCTCCTGCGCTTAGTGTGTAGAAAATCGACTCAGCTACAGTAGCCGAAGTCGCGGACGTTGTCAAAGGGCGCTGCCAGCGCCGGAAAAACTAAGGCAAAGTCGGCAAAATACCTGCATGGCGGAAAAGGGATGGTATTCTTGCTGAGCTCTGTCGCTGCCGGGGAAAGCCTCGGGATCTGGTGACAGACGCAGCTGGAGACGACATGTCCACATCCCTTTGGTCATCGTTCTTTCCCCCGCCTGTGCGCATCGCTCTCGCCTATGTCCTGATTGCCGGGCTGTGGATCTACTTCTCCGATCGACTTTTGCTGCAGTTGACCAACAATCAACACCAGTTGGCCCGCATGGCAACCTACAAGGGATTGCTTTTCGTTCTCGTCACTGCGGGAGGTCTGCTGCTGTTGTTGAAGAAAGCCCTGGCCCGGGAGCGGCAAGCGGGGAGCGCATGGCACCGGAGCGAAGAGACCTATCGCACGCTCTTTGAAGACAATCCCCAGCCGATGTGGGTCTATGATCGGGAGAGTCTGGCCTTTCTTGCCGTCAACGACGCGGCGGTCAGCCACTATGGTTACAGCCGGAGTGAATTCCTGGCGATGACGGTCAAGGATATCCGGCCCGCCGGGGAGGTCGCCGCGCAGCTGGAGAACGTCGCCGCCGTCAGCCGGGGGATCGACAAAGGCGGGGTCTGGAGCCATCGCAAAAAGGATGGCTGTCTCATCTCCGTCGACATCACCTCGCATACCCTCGTATTCAACGGGCGCGATGCCGAACTGGTCCTCGCCAGCGATGTCACCGCCACCTGCCAGATCGAAGCCCAACTCCAGCTGCGAAACCGCGCCATGGAAGCGAGCAGCAACGGCATCCTCATCTCCTCCACGCGAGCGTCGGGGATGCCGATCATCTATGTCAACCAGGCCTTTGAACGGATGAGCGGTTATGCCGCCGCCGAGATCCTCGGACGGCACCTGGCTTTTCTCGGCGGGGACGATTCTGCGCAAAAGGGGTTGGTCGATATCGTCGGCGCCCTGCATCTGGGGCATGCCGCCGAGGCGGTGGTGCGTTGCGCGCGCAAGGACGGCAGCCCCCTGTGGATCGAATTTTCGGTTGCTCCGGTGCGTGACGCCGACGGGACGATCAGCCACTTTGTCAGTGCCGTCAACGATGTGACGGAGAGAAAAAACTACGAGGAACAGCTGGAGCATCAAGCCAACCACGATGCCCTCACCGGTTTGGCCAATCGGAATCTCTTCGCCGACCGCCTGCGGCAGAGCATGATTTATGCCCGGCGTTCCGGCCGCTTGATCGCCGTCCTCCTCCTCGACCTCGACCGCTTCAAGGTGATCAACGACAGCCTCGGTCACCGGCATGGCGACGAGCTCCTCCGTCAGGTCGGCGAGCGTCTTGGCCATTGTGTCCGCTCGGGGGACACCGTCGCCCGTCTTGGCGGCGACGAATTCGTCATTACCCTGGCGGAGGTGGCCGAAAGCGACGATATCGCCCAGGTGACGCGCAAGGTCACCGAAGCTCTGGCGATGCCATTGTTGGTAGCCGAACGGTCGCTGCAGATAACGGCAAGTATCGGCATCAGCATCTTCCCGCAGGACAGCGACGATGGCGAAACCCTCATCCGCAACGCCGACATCGCCATGTATCAGGCCAAGCAGGCGGGGGGAGGGACCTTCCGCTTCTTTGCCCGCGAAATGAACCAGCGCATGCAGGAAACCATGGAGATGGAAGCCGATCTGCGCCGGGCCCTCGTCCGGGGCGAACTTGAACTCCACTATCAACCGAAGGTCGATCTTGTTTCCGGGGCCGTTACCGGTTGTGAAGCGTTGCTCCGCTGGAAGCACCCGGAGCGGGGAATGATTGCGCCCCAACTTTTCATCCCCCTGGCGGAAGAAACCGGGTTGATTGTCCCCATCGGTCAGTGGGTACTGCGCACCGCCTGTCTCGAGGCGAGGTCGTGGCAAGATCGCGGACTGCCGCCGCTGGTCGTCGCCGTCAATCTTTCGGCCCGGCAGTTCCGTCAGCCCGACCTTCTGGCCACGGTCATGCAAACGTTGCTGGAGACCGAACTCAGCCCGCACGTTTTGGAGCTGGAACTGACCGAGAGCATGATCGTGGACAATCCCGAAGCCGCCGCCACCACCATGCACAAACTGCGGATCCTCGGGGTGCGCTTGGCCCTCGATGACTTCGGCACCGGCTATTCCAGCCTCAACTATCTGCGGCGCTTTCCCGTCGACGCCCTCAAGATCGACCAGTCGTTCATCGCCGATGTCGCCACCGACCGCGGCGGCGCCGCCGTCGTCAACAGCGTCATCGCCATCGCCCACAGTCTCGGTCTCGAAGCGGTGGCCGAAGGGGTGGAAACGGTCGAGCAGCTTTACTTCCTGCGTGGCTGCCACTGCAATACCCTGCAAGGTTATCTCTATAGCAAGCCCCTTCCCGCCGGCGAATTTGTCGCTCTTGCCACCTCCGGGCGGCGCCTGGAATGGTAGCTGGACAGGAGAGCGCCCCCGCGTCTGTTGCGCCATCTCTCCGGGCGGCGGTGCCAGGCTGAAAAATGACTGACGGTGGACTTCCCGCTGTACCGACAGCGGGCATTCATGTCATGATAATTACAAGAAAAGCCGGCCCGCCCTGCGCTCCTGAACCGGGAAAAGCGGGGGAGGGCGCGGGCGTCAATGGTGTGGTGCGAAGGGAGGCAGTCCATGCGACAGATCAGGCGGGTCGGGGTTCTTGGCGCCGGGGTGATGGGCGCGGCCATTGCCGCGCATCTGGCTAATGCAGGACTGGACGTGCTCCTGCTCGACATGGTGCCGACCGACCTCAACGACGAGGAGCGGGCGCGGGGGCTGGCCCTGGAGCATCCGGCGGTACGCAACCGCCTGGCCGCGAACGGGCTCGCCGCCGCCCTCGCCGCCCGCCCCGCCGCCTTCTACCTCAAGGATTACGCCGCCGCAATAACCGTCGGCAACTTCAGCGACGATGCCGAGCGGCTGCGCGAGTGCGACTGGGTCATCGAGGTCGTGGTGGAGAACCTGGCGATCAAGCATCGCCTCTTCACCGACACCGTCTTGCCCCATCTCGCCGCCGCCGCCATCCTCTCCAGCAATACCAGCGGCCTTTCCGTCGAGGCCATGGCGCAGGCCATGCCGCCGGAGGTGCGCCGTCGCTTTCTCGTCACCCACTTCTTCAACCCGCCCCGCTACATGCGCCTCCTCGAACTCGTCCCCTGCGCCGATACCGACCCGCAGCTGCTGGCGGAACTCGGCGATTTTCTCCGCGCCCGCCTCGGCAAGGGGATTGTCCAGGCCAAGGATACCCCCAACTTCATCGCCAACCGCATCGGCGTCTACGCCATCTTCAACGCCATGCGCCACATGACGGCGCTCGGGTTGACGGTAGAGGAGGTTGACGCCGTCGCCGGGCCGGCGACCGCCCGCCCCAAGAGCGCCGCCTTTCGCACCGCCGACCTGGTCGGCCTCGATACCCTGATCCATGTCGGCAACAATTCTTATGAACTCCTGCCCGACGACGAGGAGCGCGAGGTCTTCCGCATCCCCGACTATCTCCAGGCGATGGTCGCCAAGGGGCTCCTCGGCAACAAGAGCAAGGGCGGTTTTTTTCGCAAGGAGAAGGGGGAGGGGGGGAAGAGTCAGCTCTTCTATTACGACCCGGCCAGCGGCGACTATTGCCCGGCGCAGAAGCCGAAATTCCCTTCCCTGCAGGCGGCCAAGGCCATCGACGACCCGGCGGCGCGACTGCGCGCGGTGCTGGGGGGGAATGATCAGGCCGCCGCTTTCGCCTGGGTCACCCTGCGCGATGTCCTTCTCTATGCGGTCCGTCGGATTCCCGAGATAGCCGATGCCATCGTCGAGGTCGACAACGCCATGAAGTGGGGCTTCAACTGGGAACTCGGCCCTTTCGAGATGCTCGACGCCATCGGGGTTGCCGCCTTTGTCGCCCGCGCCGAACAGGACGGAGTGGCGGTGCCGGCGGCCCTGAAAACGACCAGCAGCTTCTACTCCTATATCGATGGGCGCCCCTGTGCCCACGACCTTGCTAGCGGCCAACCGCAACCGCTCATCATCCCGGCCGGGACGCTGCGCCTCGACATCCTCCGTCGGGGCGGCAGCGTGGTCGAGAAGAACGCCGGCGCCAGCCTCCACGACCTCGGCGACGGCGTCTTCGGCCTCGAATTCCACTCGAAGATGAACAGCATCAGCAGCGATATCCTCGCCCTGACTCCGAAAGCCATCGCCCGGGCCGAGCGCGACGGGGTCGGACTGGTCATCGGCAATCAGGGAACCCTCTTCTCCGCCGGCGCCAACCTCATGCTGTTGGCGGTGGCGCTGGCCGAAGGGGCTTATGACGATATCGACCTGATGGTGCGCGCCTTCCAGAAGGCGACCATGGCGATCAAATGCGCCCGGGTTCCCGTCGTTGCCGCCCCCTTCAACGTCACCCTCGGTGGCGGCTGCGAATACTGCCTGCACGCCACGGCGATCACCGCCCACGCCGAGACCTACATGGGGCTGGTCGAGGTCGGTGTCGGCCTTCTCCCCGCCGGCGGCGGCACCAAGGAGATGGCGCTGCGTTCCATTCGCCTCGCCGAGCGCTTCGGTATCGACGTGCAGCCCTTCATCGTCAAACAGTTTCGCCACATCTCCATGGCCTCCGTCTCCACCAGCGCCGCCGAACTTTTCGACCTCGGCTATCTGCGCGAGGGGGACAGCATTGCCATGGCCGCCGATGGCCTCATTGCCGACGCCAAGGCCAAAGTTCTCGCCCTCGCCCGCAATTTCCGCCCGGCGCGGCCGCTTGACGGGCTGCCGGCACCGGGGCGCAACATCGCCGCGACGATCAAAAGCCAGCTGTGGAACCTCAAGATCGGGGGGCAGATTACCCCTTACGAGGAGGTCATGGCCGGAGTCATCGCCGGGGTCATCTGCGGCGGCGACGTGCCGGCGGGGACGCCCATCAGCGAGCAGTACCTCCTCGATCTCGAGCGCGAGGCTTTCCTCAAGCTGTGCGGGCACAAGGAGACTGCGGAACGGATTCAGCACATGCTCAAAACCGGTAAACCATTGCGTAATTAGGAACTGGTTTCGCAGTTATCACCCTCGGAGAATCGCCATGAGAGCTGCCTATATCCTCGCCGCCTGTCGCACCCCCGCCTGCCGCGCCAACAAGGGGAAATTCCGCCAGCAGCGCCCCGACGACCTCGCCGCCGCCGCCCTCCGCGGGCTGCTGGCGCGGACCGGCATCGACCCGGCGGAACTCGACGACGTCATCTTCGGCTGCGCCTTTCCCGAAGGGGAGCAGGGGATGAACGTGGCGCGCATCGCTGCCCTCAAGGCCGGCATCCCGGTGGCGGTCCCGGCCCAGACCATCAACCGCTTCTGCTCCTCCGGGCTGCAGAGCATCGCCACCGCCGCCAACGCCATCGGCGCCGGCCAGGCCGAGGCGATCATCGCCGGCGGGGTCGAGTCGATGTCCCTGGTCCCCATGGGCGGCAGCAAGTTCAGCGCCAACCCCGGCCTGGTCGGGAGCTGGCCCGAGGTCTACGCCGGCATGGGCATTACCGGCGAACTGGTGGCGGCGCAATACGCCATCGCCCGCGAGGCCCAGGACCGCTTCGCCCTCGCCAGCCACCAGAAAGCCGCCGCTGCCGTCGCCGCCGGCCACTTCATTGGGGAGATCGTGCCGGTGGAGATTGAAAACGTCGCCGTGGTCAAGAACAAGATCCAGCGCAGCACCGAGCTGGTGACGGCCGACGACGGCGTCCGCGCCGATACCACCTTCGAGGGGTTGAGCAAACTCAAGCCGGCCTTCAAGGTCGACGGCAGCATCACCGCCGGCAACGCCTCGCAGATGACCGACGGCGCCGCTGCCGTCCTGGTGGTGTCGGAGGAGTATCTCAAGCGCCTCGGCCAATCCCCGGTCGCCCGCTTCGTCGCCTTTGCCGTCAAGGGGGTGGCGCCGGAGGTCATGGGCATCGGCCCGGTAGCGGCGATCCCGGCGGCACTGCAACGGGCCGGCCTCAAACTGTCAGACCTCGGCCTGATCGAACTCAACGAAGCCTTCGCCGCCCAGGCCCTGGCGGTCATGGGCGAACTCGGTCTCGATCCGGCCCTGGTCAACGTCAACGGCGGCGCCATCGCCCTCGGCCATCCCTTGGGCTGCACCGGCAGCAAGCTCACCGCCACCCTCCTCGCCGAAATGGCGCGGCGCCAGACCCGCTACGGCATGGTCAGCATGTGCATCGGCGGCGGCATGGGGGCGGCGGGAATTTTCGAGCGAGTGTAGATGACAAACGGCCCGCAGTGACCTGACAATTCATGGCACACTTTAAGGACCCCATTGTGCGATTACCTTCAGTTGTTGTCGCCGGCGGCGGTACCAGCCCGGGGAGCGGCTTTCCCACCATCCTCGAGTCGGTGCGCATCACCACCGATCTTCTCTGTCCGGCGCACGCTCTCCCCGGCGAGGCGCCGGGCGTTCTGCCGGTCAGCACCTTTGCCGCCGGGGACGCAGCATGAACGGCGCGCTGTCGCCAACCTTCCCCCGGCGCGATACCGGCCGCCTGACGCAGCGGCGCTTCGATGTCCTCATTGTCGGTGGCGGCATCAACGGCGCCGGTCTCGCCCGCGACCTCGCCCTGCGCGGCCTCGCCATCGCCCTGGTCGACAAGGGGGATTTTGCCTGCGGCACCTCCAGCGCCTCGACCAAACTCGTCCACGGTGGTCTGCGCTATCTCGAAGGCTTCGACCTGCGCCTGGTCTTCGAGGCCTGCCGCGAACGGCGTATCCTGCAGACCATCGCCCCGCATCTGGTCCAGCCCCTGGCCTTCTTCATTCCGGTCTACAAAGGCGATCCCCGGCCTCTGTGGATGGTGCGCGCCGGGATGTTCCTCTATGACACCCTCGCCATGTTTCGCAACACCCACCGTCATGCCATCCTCTCCCCGCGGGAAGCCCTGGAACGCGAGCCGGTTCTCGGCGGAGAGGGGCTGACCGGGGTGGCGCATTACTGGGACTGCCGCATGGACGACGCCCGCCTCTGCCTCGAAAATGTCATGGCCGCCGCCGAGGCCGGGGCCGAAACCGTCAATTACTGCCAGGTCACCGGCTTGTTGCGCCGCGGTGGGCGGGTGGCGGGGGCCCGGCTGCGTGATCTGGAAACGGGTGATGACCTCGAAGTGGCAGCCGAGATTGTTGTCAACACCGCTGGTCCCTGGCTCGACGCGATATGCGCTCTCGACGACGAAGGGCCGGGGAAGTTGCGCCTGACCCGCGGCAGTCACATCCTCGTCCCACGCATCAACAAGGGGGAGGAGGCCCTCTACCTCACCTCGGGGAGTGACGCCCGCCTCTTCTTCGTCCTCCCCTGGGGGGAGCTTTCCCTCATCGGTACCACCGATGTCGATTTCCCCGCCGATCCCGACAGTGTCGCCCCCTGCGAAGAGGATATCGCCTATCTCATCACCGAAAGCAGCCGTCATCTGCGTGAACGAGCGCCGCGGCGCGACCAGGTCGTCGCCGCTTTCGCCGGGTTGCGGCCACTGGTGGCGGCCGGGGGTGTCGGCGCCTCGAAGGTCTCGCGCGAGCACCAGATCTTCGAATCGACCGGCGGCATGCTCTCCGTCGGCGGCGGCAAATACACGACCTATCGCGCCGTTGCCGCCGAGGTCGCCGGGCGGGTCTGTGATCGCCTCGGGCGCGGCCAGGGGCGAAGCACCACTGACCTCGTTCTCCTCCCCGGTGGCGCGACCGGACACTTCGACTGTTTCGTAATCAGTCATCTGCTGGAACTGACCGGCGAGCTCGGTCTCGAGCCGTCCGTCGCTCTCGGCCTGCTGCGCCGCTACGGTTCGCGCATCACCGCGCTGCAGGAGCTGGCGCGCCGCCGTCCCGAACTGGTGCGGCCGGTGGTGCCGGGATCGACGTTGCTGGCCCTGGAGGTCGTTTACGCCGCCGACAGCGAATTCGCCCGCACCCCCGACGACATCCTGCGCCGCCGCACCTCCCTGGCCCTGGAGCCGGGGCGCGGTCTGCTTGAGGTGGCGGCGGTGGCCGAGCTGCTGGCGGCGCAATTGCATCCGGCGACCTCCTGGCAGCAGGGGTGGGAAGACGATTATCGGGGCAAGCATGCCCATTACTGACCAAGGAGTTTGACCTCATGCAGATTGATGTCCGTCGCGTCACACCCCTGCGCCATAAAACCCCCTGCCTCGTTGTCGGCGTCGACGAGGGGAAGAACACGACCCCTCTCCTCAAGGAGCTCGATCAGCTTCTGCACGGGGCGCTGACCCGGGCGGTTCGTTCCGGCGAGTTCAAGGGGAAGAGTGGTGAAACCCTTTTGCTCTCCGGGGTCAAACCGCTGGCGGCGGAGCGGTTGTTGCTGGTCGGCCTCGGCAAGGGGCAGCATGGACGCGACGAGCGCCTGCGCCAGGGAGCGGGGCAGGCCGCCGCGCTGTTGCAGGGGCGGCGGCTATCAGGCTTTTCCCTGGTCCTCGCCACCTTCTGTGGCAACATGACGCCCGCCGCGGTGGCGGGAATCGTCAGCGAGGGGATCCTCCTCGGTTCCTACCGCTTCGATCGCTATCGCACCGAGAATGCCGACACCCGGCCGCAATCGCTGCAGACCGTCACCCTGCTGGCGGCAACAGCGGCGGACGTGGCGGCGGCGACCGCGGCGGTGACCGCGGCTGAGGCCGTCTGCCGCGGGGTGGTTCTCGCCCGCGATCTGGTCAATGAGCCGGGGAATGTCAAGTCGCCGGAATATCTCGCCACGCAGGCCCGGAATATCGCCGCCGCTGGCGGCATGCGTTGTTCCGTGCTGGAACGGAAGCAACTGGAAGAGGAGGGGTGGGGGGCGCTTCTTGGCGTCGCCCAGGGGAGCGCGCGCGAGCCGCGCCTGATCGTTCTCGAATATCAGGGCGCCGGGGAAGGGGAGCGTCCCCTCGCCCTGGTCGGCAAGGGGGTGGTCTTCGATGCCGGCGGTATCTCCCTGAAGCCGGCGGAGAAGATGGATGAGATGAAGATGGACATGGCCGGAGCCGCCGCCGTCCTCGGCACCCTGCAGGCTGCCGCCGCGCTGCGTCTCCCCGTCAATCTCGTCGGCATCATCCCGGCGGTGGAGAATCTCCCCTCCGGCACCGCTTACCGTCCCGGCGACATCCTCACCTCCCTCTCCGGACGCACGGTGGAGATTCTCAACACCGATGCCGAAGGGCGACTCATTCTCGCTGACGCCTTGACCTGCGCCAAACGCTATAACCCCCGCGCCGTCATCGATCTCGCCACCCTGACCGGCGCCTGCATCATCGCCCTCGGCCATCATGCCAGCGCCGTCCTCGGCAACAACGAGGCCCTGATCCAGGCTCTGCTCAAGGCCGGCGAAACGAGCGGCGAACGGCTCTGGCAGCTCCCTTTGTGGGAGGAGTACGGCGCCCAGATCAAGAGCGAGGTGGCCGACGTCAAGAACACCGGTGGCCGCCCGGCCGGGACGATTACCGCCGCCGCCTTCCTCCAGACCTTTGCCGCCGATCTGACCTGGGCTCATCTCGACATCGCCGGCACTGCCTGGGAGGAAAAAGGGCGCGGCGATGTGCCCAAGGGGGGGACCGGTGTCGGCGTGCGCCTCCTTGTCTGCTATCTCCAGCAGCAGATCGAACGGGACCGGCGGAAAAAAGCTTGACAGTCGGCGGCGATCCTCTTAAAGTTAGCGCTTACTTTATGGGCCTATAGCTCAGTTGGTAGAGCCACCGGCTCATAACCGGTTGGTCCCAGGTTCGAGCCCTGGTGGGCCCACCAGTCAGGAACCCGATGAGTCCATACTCACATCCCCATATTTTTTCAACCTAGAAACCACGGAGTGCAACCATACCAGAGTTGCACTCTTTTTTTTTGGCCCTCGCCCCATGCGAAAAAAAACCGTTTGTCGCATTCATGATCTGATCGGACTGGTCCACGCCCTCTACCCGCCGGCGCTGGCCGAGGAGTGGGATAACGTCGGGCTGCAGGTCGGCGATCCCGGCGCCGAAGTCTCCCGCGTCATGATCGCCCTCGATCCCAGCGCAGCGGCAGTCGAAACGGCGGCAGCGGCCGGGGCGCAACTGCTCCTGACCCACCATCCCCTGATCTTTCGTCCGCTGCAGCAGATTGTCCCGCAGGACGAAATCGGCCGCACCGTCATGGCGGCAGTGCGCGGCAACATCGCCATCCTCGCGGCCCATACCAATCTCGACCGGGCCGGCAATGGCCTCAACGACTGGCTGGCGGCACGTCTCGACCTGAACGATTGTCAGCCCCTGGCCACGGCGTCCGGCAGCCTGAACAAACTCGTGGTCTGCGTCCCGCCCGATCATGCCGAGAGCGTCGCCGAAGCCCTCTTTGCCGGCGGGGCCGGGACGGTCGGACGTTATGATCGCTGCTCCTTTCGCGCTTCCGGCATCGGCACGTTTCGTCCTGGGGCCGGGACCAGGCCCTTCACCGGATCGGTCGGCAGTAACTCCGAGGTCGCCGAGGTCCGGCTCGAAACCATTGTCCCGGCCGAGGCCGTAAGTCGCGTCATCAACCGCATGCTCAAGACCCATCCTTACGAAGAGGTCGCTTACGACCTCATTCCTCTGGCCAACCGCCGCAGCGATGTCGGTCTCGGTCGTATCGGCCGGCTGCCGCAGCCACTCCCCCTTGAACATTTTGCCCGAAGGGTCGGAGAGCGACTGGCAACGGCGACGCTGCGTTACTGTGGCGACCCGCAACAGCTGGTGAGCAAGGTCGCGGTCTGCGGCGGCAGCGGCATGTCCCTCCTCGCCGAGGCGGCACGGCAGGGAGCCGATGCCCTGGTGACCGGCGATGTCAAATACCACGAGGCGCGCAGTGCCGAGGCACGCGGGGTGGCCCTGGTCGATGCCGGGCACTTCGCGACGGAACGGCTGGCGGTGCCGGTCCTGGTGGCAGTCTTGCAGCAGGAGGCGGTGCGCCGCGGCCTGCTGCTGGAATTTATCGAGATGAGCGCCGAGCGGGATCCCTTCCGGGTCCTGGCGGACGCAGACGATGGCAACGGTAGCGGCGGTCAGGCAACTGGCGACGCTGCCGGAAAACAGACGGGAGGCAGACGTGCAGGCAGAAGTTGAGTTGTTGCGGGAGTTGCAGGATGTCGATCAGTCGCTGAATGTGGGGCGACGCGACCGGCAGAAGCTTGAGGGCGAACTGGCCGAGATTGCCGCCGAGGTCGAGCGGGTGCAGGTCATGGTCGCGAGTCTGGCGACCGACCTTGAGACGCTGCAGGGGCAGAAGAAGGTGTTGAACCAGGCTCTGGCCCAGGAGCAGGACAACGTCCAGAAGGCGGAAGGGCGGCTCCCTGCCATCAAGACCCAGAAAGAATACGTGGCGGTGCTCAAGGAGATCGACACGGCCAAGAAGGTCAACAAGGATCTGCTCGACAAGATCGCGGCCAAGGACGGCGAGATCGAGGCCCTGAGCCGGGAAAAGGGGGAGAAGGACGCCTCTTTCGAGGCGGTTTCGGCCCGGGTCGGTGTCCGCCGCAGCGAGATCGAGAGCGGGCTTTCCGCCTGCGACAAGCAACTGGCGACGGCGAGCGAGCAGCGCGAGACCCTCCTCGGGCGTCTGCCGGCACCGCTGCGCAAACGTTACGTCATGCTGGTCGAGCGGCGCGGGGGGACCGCCATCGTCCCGGCGCGCAAGGGGACTTGTCTCGGCTGCAACATGCAGTTGCCGCCCCAGCTCTTCAATACCCTCTTCACTTCGCAGGAGTTGCTGAGCTGTCCGCATTGCAATCGCCTGCTCTATCTCCATCAGGAATAGGGAACGGCACGTCGTCAGGGATGGCCGGAGAAGGACAGACGATCGCCGGCTCCTTTAGAGGGGCGGGAGGAAAGTCCGGGCTCCGCAGGGCAGGATGGTCCTTAACGGGGACCGGGGGCGACCCCAGGGAAAGTGCCACAGAGAGAAGACCGCCTGCTATCGCCTTGTGCGTTGGCAGGTAAGGGTGAAAGGGTGAGGTAAGAGCTCACCAGTGCCGGCGGCGACGTCGGCAGCTCGGTAAACCCCATCCGGAGCAAGGCCTAATAGAGGAGCGGTTGAGGACGGCCCGTCCGAGGCTCCCGGGTTGGCTGCTTGAGGCCGTCGGCAACGGCGGTCCTAGAGGAATGATCGTCACCCTGTCCCGGGTAACCGGGGGAGGGAACAGAACCCGGCTTACGACCTTCTCCGGCCATCCCTGACGACGCACGTCACCGTATTTTTTTTCATGAACGCATCCGCCACCGCCGACCACGACCTTTGGCACCGCCTGGCCGCCGCTGCCGCCACCGAGCTGGCGGCGCTGCCGTCTGGCGAGCGGACTCGGCTGACCGCCGAGCTGGCGGCCATCGCCGGCTGGCAAGACGAGCTTTATCGGCTTTTCCTGCGGGGCGATGGCGCCGCGGCCTGTGCCGCCTGTAACGACAGCTGCTGCAGTTGCGGCAAGTATCACCTCACCCTGGTCAATCTGCTGGCCTATCTGGATGCCGGCGAGCCGTTCCCCCCGCCCGATTTTTCCTGTACCTGTCCGATGCTCGGCGTTGCCGGCTGCCGGCTGCCACCCCAGCGGCGGCCCTACACCTGCATCACCTTTATCTGCGGCACGGTCGAAGACCGTCTCAGCGACGCCGAGCGTCAGCGCTTTTACGCCGTCGAAGGGAAATTGCGCGCGCTCTACGAAGGGCTCGACCGGCGTTTTGCCGGGTCGAGCCTGCGCGGCCTCCTCAACCGGGGCGAGCGCCTCGGAACTGGACCGCTGCTGGCTCCGGCGCTTTCTCGCCATCCTTGTGCCCGACATTTCATCCGAGAGGAATAAAACGCGTGATCGACATCCATTTCAATAAGGACAATCCTGAACTCGACGGGCGCATCGCCGAACTCGTCGCCCTCGCCGGTGCCGCACAGCCAGGACTGGTGCGGGAGATGATCCTGTCGGCCCTCAAGGCCGGGCAGGAGGTCGACTATCCGGCCGATCTCAAGCTCATGCGCACGACGATGAAGGAGATGCGTTACACCAGCAAGGTCTTCGCGCCCTACCGCGATCGGCGCAAGGTGACGATCTTCGGCTCCGCCCGGACCGAAACACACGAGCCAATTTACCAGAAGTGTGTCGCCTTTGCCCGGCTCCTCGCCGAGAGTGGCAGCATGGTCATCACCGGTGGCGGCGGCGGCATCATGCAGGCCGGCAACGAAGGAGCGGGGGCCGAGAACTCCTTTGCCATCAACATCCGGCTCCCCTTCGAGCAGGAAACCAACCCGGTCATGGCCAACAGCAAGAATGCGGTCTACTACAAATATTTTTTCAATCGCAAGGTCGCCTTTCTCAAGGAAGCACAGGCCCTGGCTCTCTTTCCCGGCGGCTTCGGTACCCTCGACGAGGCGATGGAGGCCCTGACCCTGATCCAGACCGGCAAGAACCCGCCGGTGCCGGTCGTTCTCATCGATGACGATGACGGCGACTACTGGGAAAAGTGGTTCGAATTCACCCGTGACACCCTGCTCAAGCGCGGCCTCATCTCGGGGGAGGATTTCGGCCTCTTTACCATCACCCGCGATCCCGCCGAAGCGGTGAAAATTATCGACGATTTCTACCGGGTCTACCACTCCAGCCGTTTCGTCGGGCGCAAACTGGTCATCCGTCTTAACCAGGGGCTGAGCGAGGAGCAAGCCGCGACCCTGGCCAGTGAATTCTGCGAAATTCTCGACCCCGGCGGTACCGTTCGCCTCTCCGGTGCCCTCCCCGAAGAGAACGACCAGCCCGATCTGTTGCCCCTGCCGCGGCTGGTCATGGATTTCAATCACCGCAGCTATGGCCTGCTGGTCGCCTTTATCCGGCGGATCAATCTCTTTGCTGATTAACAACCAGCAGCCATGAGCATGGGTCCCCCTTATCAGCAGCATGAGGGGAATCCTCGGGGTGACTTCGGAAAAGCGGGGTCGGGGGTCGGCGAGGAAGGGGGGGAGACTAGCGCTCTGTGTTGTCGGTTCTGTCCACCCGCTGCATGGTTTTTTCCAGCAATTGCAGCACTTTGCCTTTGACGGTGAAGTAGTTGGAGACCATCTGATCGACATATAGCTTGTAGCCAAAGAGCAGGATCCCCACGGTGGCGCCAAAGAGGATAACGCGAGCCAATTGCCGCGACTGCAGGGACTTGAGCAATTGGCAGAGAAGGACCAGGCTGGCGCCTGCAGCGACGAGGCAGAGTGCCAGCCAGCCCCAGTTCCGCGGGTTTGAAGCCGTGGCACTTGGCGCGCGGGGGGGTGGCGTTGGTGCCGGTGTTGGCGACGGGGCGATGAACGGCGTGCCGTCATGGCTGGGCGGGCGCGAGAGGTAAGGGTCGGCGGCTTCCGCTTCCGGTGGGGCCGGCTTCGCTTCGCGGACCAGGGTGGCGCTGCCGCGGCAGGGCGCCGGTATCTTATTGCTGTCATCGACAAAGCAGAGACTGCCCTGCTCGTCGGTGTAGCGATAGTAGTCGGCGCGGACCGGGGTAGCGGAGAGAGCGAGGGTGAGAAGGATCAGGGACAGACTCCCGCTGTGAACGATCATGGCGCCTCCGGCCGGTGCTGCTGGGGGATGTTGTTGCGGTCCTGCGGACAGGGCGCAGACTAACAGGCGCACCGAGCCGCGTCAACGGGGCAGGTCAGATAAAACAAGAGGGCGGACCGTGTGGTCCGCCCTCTTGTTTTATCTGACCGGTCATCTTCCTCACAGGGCGGCAACCGGCGGGACGAAGACGCGGGCGGCGAGTTCCTGGTCGAGCATGAGAAGGCCGCGGCCGTCCCCCTCGACGCGCTTGAGCTTGCGGATGATGAGGCTGAAGTTGGCTTCCTCCTCGATCTGCTCGGTGACGAACCACTGCAGGAAGATCTGGGCGCGGTGGTTCCCTTCCTGTTTGGCCAGATCCATCAGCTGGTTGATGCGGTCGGTGACGAAGTTCTCGTGCTTGAGGCCGAACTCGAAGGCGGCCTGCGGCGACTTGAAGCCGTTGGTCGGGGCGTCGATGGCGCGCAGGTCGGTACGGCCGGCGGTGTCGCAGATGAAGTGGAAGAACTTCTCGCCGTGGGTCATCTCTTCCAGTGCCTGCACCCGCATCCAGTTGGCGATGCCGGGGAGATCCTCGGACTGGAAATAGCCGGCCATGGCCATGTAGAGGTAGGCGGAGAAAAATTCATTTTTCATCTGTTCGTTGAGAGCGTCCTGCATGGTCTTGCTGAGCATCGAAAATCTCCTGAGAAAGGCGTCATATTTGGTACCCGGTCGTGCGCTGCAAATCATACCAAATCGGTTTGATTTGTCCAGAGATTCCCGAAGGGGCAGACTGGGCAGACGATAAACCTAGATCCTTCCCGCCGTGTTAGGCGGCGCGCGTGCGACCGAGTTCCCGGGCCATGGCTTCCCGGCGCGAATCATCGATTTCGCGTAGGACGATGCCGACATCAGCGGCGACTTCGGGGCGCACGAAGCGCCCGGTCAGGGGGCTCTCCGGGTGCAGTATGCCGCTTTCGTAAAGGGACCAGATCTCTTCAGCATAGGCGGTGGCGAGGAGTTCGGGGGCGAACTGGCCGAAGTAGGCGGCGAGATTGTCCACGTCGCGCGCGAAGAGGCGGCCGGCATTGTTGTTGCCGGCGGCGTCGATGGCCTGGGGGAGATCGATGATCACCGGCCCGTCGGCGGCGACGAGGACATTGAATTCGGAAAGGTCGCCGTGGACGAGGCCGGCGCAGAGCATGCGCACGACTTCGGCGATAAGCTGGCGATGATAGGCTCGGGCCTGTTCCGCGGTCAGGTCGAGATCATTGAGGCGCGGGGCGGCGGCACCGTCATCGTCGATGACGAGCTCCATGAGCAGGACCCCCGAAGCAAAGGCGTGGGGTTGGGGGACGCGCACGCCGGCGGCGGCGAGGCGGTAGAGGGCATCGACCTCGGCGTTCTGCCAGGCTGATTCCTGCTCCTGCCGGCCGAAGCTGGAGTGTTTGTCCATGGCGCGGGAGCGGCGACTGTTACGCACCTTGCGCCCCTCCATGTACTGGGACTGCTTGTGGAAGCTGCGATGCTTGACCTCTTTGTAGGCCTTGGCGCAGCGGATCTCACCACCGCTGCGGACAACATAGACTTCGGCTTCCTTGCCGCTCATCAACTGCACCAGGACCTCGTCGATGAGGCCATCGTGCAGTAGGGGTTCCAAGCTTCTGGGGATTTTCATCGACTCTCTTCTCTACGGTTTTTGGGCGCACCGGAATAGGTGCGCCGCTCAAAATGAACGACAAAGGCCTGAAACCATGCCGATTTCAGGCCGATTAACAATGTTCGCAGGCAAAAAAACCAAATATCCTGATCGCTACTTCTTTTCCGCCTTTTTGATCTTCTTGGCAGCCTTTTTTTCTTTCATGGTTTTGGCCGGTTCCTTTTTCTCAGACTTCTTGCTGTCCATGCCCTTGCTCATGATTTTCTCCCGCTTCTTTTGCGCTAAAGGATAGGTGCCCGGGCAAATGCACTTCATCCTAGCACACAAAGACGACGGCGGGATACTTTTCGCCGGCGACTTTGATTCAGGACGGAGCATGTTATGCTTGCCGAACTTGACCTGCGCCAGTTCCTGCCCTATGTCGAACGGGCTGGAGTTTAGCTGGACCGGCAGCTCCTTGCCCGCCAGGGGAAAAAGCCTCCATGTACCGAGTCCTCCTGACAATCTGCTCCCTGCTCCTGCTCTTCCTCGTCGGCCGGCAGGAGCAGGCACCGACGCACAGCCCTGCCACCCCTGTGGCCATGGCCGGACTGTGCAGCGGCGACTGCGCCAGCTGCGGCTGTCTCCCCGCCCTGGCCGCCAGCGGTAATTGCTGCTGCACCCGTACCCGCCAGTTGCGCCGCCCGGAATTGCCGCCGACGATTGCCGTCAACGCCACCCCCAGCGATGGCCCGCACCCCCTCTCCCTGCGCTGCGCCCCTTGCGACCGTGCCCCCGCCGCCCTGCCGGCGATCGGGGGCAAACTGGATGTCCTTGCGGCCACGACAATGACTGTAGCCTCACCGTCGGACCTTGTCCGTACCATTTTCCCGGCCATTCTCCCCCCCCTTGGGTGCGGCGCCGCCGCTCCCCCTTCGCCCCCGCCCGAAATCGTCGCCTGATCCTTGCATCCTGGAACGCGAGAAATCCGGACCACAGCCGCCCTGATTTCTGCGCCGATCTGTCCCCCCCTACGCCGCCATTTTCCTGCGTCAGTCGGGAGGGGCGTAATATTATTCTTCCCCATGGAGATGATGTATGCGATTTTCCGGCCTCTTTCTCGGTCTCGGGTTGCTCCTTTGTGTGCTTCCGGCGCGGGCCGCAGAGCCCCTGTTACTGGAAGAAATCACCGTTCGCGGCAGCGGCGAATCACCACGCGACGAAAGTCTCAATATCCGCGAAGTTCGCGAAAGCTCGGCCCGCGATGTGGGTGAAGCGTTGCAGCAGATTGAGGGCCTTTCCTCCGTGCGCCGGGGGGCCATCGCCAACGATCCGGTTCTGCGTGGCCTGCAACGTGACAACATCAATGTTCTTATCGACGGTGCCCGCCTGCACGGTGCCTGCCCCTCGCGCATGGACCCGCCGTCCTTTCATTATGACTTTGCCGAGGTGGAGCAGATCCGTATAGTCAAGGGGCCCTATGACCTGGGCAATCCGGGGAGCATGGGCGGTTTGATCGACGTCACCACCAAAAAACCGGATCCGGGTTTCGGCGGCGATCTCAATCTGACCTATGGTTCGTGGGAAAGCATCGGCGCCGCGGCCACCGCCGCCTACGGCGGCAAGCTCTGGGACGGGCTCCTCGGCTATGCCTACAAATATTCCGATGTCCCCGAGAGCGGCGACGGGAAAAAGTTGACCGACGTCTACCCCGCCGCCAGTCCCAACCGTTACCGCCCCGAGAACATCGACTCCAGGGCTTACGAGATCAACACCGGCTGGGTCAAGCTCGGCTTCGCCCCGAGCGAAAAGAGCCGCAGCGAACTCGGCTACTCCTACCAGGAGGCGCAACATGTCCTCTATCCCTACCTGAAGATGGACGCCGATTATGACAAGGCCCAGCGCCTCAACTGGACCTGGCGCACGGAGAAGCTGCCGGGCGTGGTGGAGGAAGTCCTGGTTCAGGCCTATTGGGATCGGGTCGAACACCTGATGGATGATACCCTGCGCGCCAGTTCGCTGCCGAGCGGGGTGGTGACGCGCCCCTACTCGATGCAGACCGACGCCACCACCGAGGTCTACGGCGCCAAGCTCAACCTCGTCACCCCCGTCGGCAGTCAAGGGCGCTGGCGCAATGGCATCGACTTCTACGCGCGCAACTGGGATGCGGTCAACCGCCGCGCCATGTACGTTCCCCTCGACCCATACCGACCCCTGGCCATGGTTCCCGACGTCACCACGGCCAATAGCGGTATCTTCAGTGAATACGAGCAGGCCCTCAGCGAAAGACTGAGACTCAGCGGCGGAGCGCGTTTCGACTACGCCAGCATCGATCCCAACGCCGTCAATACGGCAACCGCCAGCAATCCCGACCGCACCTTCAGCACCGTCGGCGCCAATCTGCAGACGACCTGGCAGGCGACGGAAACAGTCGCCATCTTTGCCGGTCTCGCCCGCGGCAGCCGCCTCCCCGATGCCCAGGAACTCTACATCGACGTGCCGGCGACCGCCCCCGCCGTGACCTGGCGCGGCAACCCCAACCTGCAGGCGCCGGTCAACCGCCAGGCCGATCTCGGCATCAAATACAACAGCGACGGCCACTATCTGAGCGGCTCGGTCTTTTACAGCAGCGTCGAGAATTTCATCAATTTCTACAACGCCTCACCGACCATGAAGAGCTATCAGAACATCGAGGCCACCCTCTGGGGCGGCGAGCTGGGCGGGCAACTGGCTCTCCCCGCCGACCTCTTCCTGCGCGGTTCCCTCGCCTACACCCGGGGCTACAATGCGGATGGCCATCGCCCCCTCGCCGAAATGCCCCCCCTCAAGGGGACGCTGGCACTGCGTTACGACAGCGGTGCAGTCTTCGTCGAGGTGGCGGAAACCATGGCGTCGAGCCAGGAGCGGGTCGATAGCGCCCTCAACGAAGAGGCGACCCCAGGTTGGGCGACCACCGACCTCAAGGCCGGCTGGCGTTATCGTGACCTCTCCCTCCAGGCCGGGGTCAACAATCTCTTTGACAAGCTGTATTACAACCATCTCTCCTACGCCCGCGATCCCTTTGTCAGCGGCGTCGGCGTCAGGGTTCCGGAGACCGGCCGCTATGCCTACGTCACGGTCGGCTACAACTTTTAACCGATGACCGCATTACGGTACCCCCCGGCGACAGAGCAGGGATTTTTCGCCACCTTGCTCTGCTCGCTGGGGGGGCATATCCTTATCCTGCTGCTTTGGTTGATCTGGCCGGCACATCAGGCCCCACCCCCGACCCACTCTCTGACGGTGCGGATTGTCCCGGAGGTGCAGCCATTGCCTGAGGCAACCGTAGCACCCCGGCCCTCGCCCGCGCTGATCCGGCCGCGGCGGGAACCCCATCTCCGCGCGCCGGCAACCACCGCTCTGCCGGCACCGCAGGCGCCAGCCGAAACGACGAGGGCGGCCGACACTGCCGCAACTGTCACTCCTGCGGAAGAAACGGCAATGGTCAATCCGCTCCCTCCTGTCGCGGCGGCTGCGGCTGCGGCTTCCCTCTCCTCTGCCAATGCAGACACTTCCCCCAACGCGACCGCAGAACGAGACGCCTATCTGCAAGTTTTGCGACAGCGCATCGAAGAACGTCGCGACTACCCTCTCCTCGCCCGTAAAGGGCGCCAGCAAGGGCGTGCCATTGTCCGTTTTCGCCTCGACCGCCAAGGGACATTATGCGAAACATGGCTTGCCGTCTCCACCGGTTCTTCTCTCCTCGACCGCGCGGCGCTGCGTGCTGTCGCCGAGGCGACGCCCTTCCCTCCGCTCCCCCCAGGGATCGATGTCGCGACGACCTTCGATGCCCCGGTGATCTTCCGCCTCAATCGCTAAAAGCGTGGCACGGCTGCTGGTTGTTGCAGCTTTTTGCGTTTTGCGCTAGAGTCTGCCCCCAGATTTCCTCCCGCGACGCTTTGGTGAATATATGTCGGCATCGCCCACGGCCGCTCCCCGCGGCCGCTATCTCCTCCTCCTCTCCCTCGCCACCCTCGGAGTGGTCTACGGGGACATCGGTACCAGCCCCCTTTACGCCCTGCGCGAATGTTTTCACCGCTCACATGGCCTGGCGCCGACGGCGGACAACGTCCTCGGCGTTCTCTCCCTCATCGTCTGGGCGCTGATCATCGTCGTCTCGGTCAAGTATGTCGCCTTCATCCTCCGCGCCGACAACCGCGGCGAAGGCGGAGTTTTATCCCTCACCGCGCTGGTCATGCCGTCGCGGAGCGAAGGGCCCGGCAGCCGCTGGGGACTCATCGTCCTCGGTCTCTTCGGCGCCGCCCTTCTTTACGGCGACGGCATGATCACTCCGGCGATTTCGGTACTGAGCGCCGTCGAGGGGCTAGAGCTGGCGACACCGGCCATCACCCCCTTCGTCATCCCCATTACCGTCGCCATCATTATCGCTCTCTTTGTCTGCCAGCAGCGCGGCACCGGCGGCATCGGCGTCGTCTTCGGCCCGGTGATGCTGTTGTGGTTCGGCGTCATCGCCCTCCTCGGCCTCATCCAGATCTGGGCCTACCCGCAGGTTCTCAGCGCCATCAGCCCGCACCACGCCGTGAGCTTTTTCCTGCGCAACGGCGGCACCGGCTTTCTCGTCCTCGGTTCGGTCGTCCTGGTGGTCACCGGCGGCGAGGCCCTTTACGCCGACATGGGGCACTTCGGCACCCGGCCGATCCGTCTCGTCTGGTTCTGCCTCGTCCTCCCCGCCCTCCTGCTCAACTATTTCGGTCAGGGCGCCCTCCTCCTTGCCCACCCGGCCAATGTCGAAAACCCCTTCTTTCTCCTCGCCCCGACCTGGGCGCTGATCCCCCTGGTCCTCCTCGCCACCGCCGCCACCGTCATCGCCTCGCAGGCGCTGATCTCCGGCGCCTTCTCCCTGTCGATGCAGGCGGTGCAACTCGGCTTCAGTCCGCGCCTCGATATCGAGCACACCTCGGCCAGGGAGAAGGGGCAGATTTATCTGCCCGGGGTCAACTGGATCCTCATGCTCTGCTGCATCGGTCTGGTCGTCGGCTTCCGTTCCTCAAGCAACCTCGCCGCCGCCTACGGTATCGCCGTCACCGCCACCATGGCGGTGACGACCTGCCTCTTCTTCTTCTTCATCCGCGACCGCTGGGGCTGGCCCCTCTCCCTCTCCCTGCTGGTCTGCGGCACCTTCCTCCTCGCCGATCTTGCCTTCTTTGGCGCCAATATCGTCAAAATCGCCCATGGCGGCTGGTTCCCCCTGGTGATCGGGGTCATCATCTTCACCCTGATGGCGACCTGGAAGCGCGGCCGCAGCATCCTCTCGGCGCGCATGCGCGAGGGGGCCATGGCTCTCGACCTCTTCACCTCGTCCATCGCCGCCTCGCCGCCCCATCGCGTCCCCGGCACCGCCGTCTTCATGTCGGGCAACCTCGATATCGTCCCCTCGGCCCTGCTGCACAACCTCAAGCACAACAAGGTCCTGCACCAGCGGGTGGTCTTCCTCTCCGTCCTCACCGAGAGTTCCCCCCACGTCCCGCCCGCCGAGCGGGCCGACCTCACCCCCCTTGCCGGCGGCATGTACCGTATCGTCCTGCGCTACGGCTTCATGGATGAACCCAATGTGCCGGCGGCGCTGGCGGCGCTCGAACTCGACGGCTGGCGCTTCAGCATGATGGAGACGACCTTCTTCCTCGGCCGCGAAACCGTCATCCCCTCGGCCGCCCCGGGGATGGCCCTGTGGCGGGAGCGGCTCTTCATGCTCATGTCGCGCAATTCGCGCACCGCCACCGACTTCTTCGGCCTGCCGCCCAACCGGGTGGTCGAACTCGGCCTGCAGGTCGAGATCTGACCGCGACGCTGGCACTCCCCCCCCACCGAGCTTCATCTTCATTGCCGCCGTCTCCTTCGTCTCTGCTACGCCTTCACCTCCCTCTCGCGCCACCTCGAAGCACGCCAGGCCTGGCGCAAGGCGATTTAGAGGATTGAATTAGCTATTGTCTTTCCGGTGCCACTCGGGCGACAATGCGCCGAGTTTGTGACCTCTCCCCGCCAAAGAGCCACACGCCATGTGCGACACTGCATCGAAGCCATCGACCTCCCCGTCCGCCGAGGACCTGTCGCGCCGCAGCGATGCTGCGACGGTCCAGGACCAGCGCTACCACTTTGTCCTCGATCAGACTGCCCGCGTCCTCCTCGACGCCGTCCCCGGCCCGCTGTTGGTCATCAACCGCCACCGCCAGATCGTCTACGCCAATACCGCGGCCGCCGCTCTCGCCCCGGACGCCCTCCCGGAGAGCCTCTTCGGAGTACGTCCCGGCGAAGCCCTGGCCTGCCGCCAGGCCCTCTGCCAGGAAGAAGGATGCGGCCACGCCGAGGCCTGCCGTCTTTGCGGCCTGGGGCAAGCCGCGACGGACGGTCTTGCTGGCGCCGAGGTCATCAACGAATGCCGCGTCAGTCGCGCCGAGGGAGAGCACCCCGAGTCTCTCGATCTGCGCGTGCATGTCCGTCCCATCGATGTTGCCGGCGAGCGTTTTGCCGTCGTCGCCCTCTCCGACATCGGCGATGAGAAGCGCCGCGCCGCCCTCGAACACATTTTCTTTCACGACCTCATCAACACTGTCGGCTGCTTCGACGGCTTTCTCGACCTCCTCGGCGACCCCCGCGGGAATCACGGCGACATCCTGACGCTGCTGCGCATGGCGGCGGGGCAGGCCCTCGACGAGATCAGGGGCCAGCAGCTGCTGCTGCAGGCGGAGAACGGGGCGCTGCGCGTCAAGCAGGAATTCTTTCTCAGCGCCGCCGAGCTGCGCAAGGCCGCCGACATCTGCCGTTCCCATCCGGTGGCCGAAGAGCGTCAACTCCTCCTTGCCGACCCCCTCTTCGACCTGCCGCTGCAAAGCGACTCCACCCTGCTGCGGCGGATTCTCCACAATCTCCTCCTCAATGCCCTGGAAGCGTCTCCCCGCAAGGGCACGGTCACGGCGGGGTGTCGGGAAGGGCAAGCTGGGTCCGTCGTCTTCTCCGTCCACAACGAAGGCGTCATCGCCCCGGAGGTCCAGTTGCAACTCTTCCAGCGCTCCTTCACCACCAAGGGTCCGGGCCGCGGTCTCGGCACCTACAGCATCCGCCTCCTCGCCGGCTATCTCGGCGCCACCGTCGCCTTCACCTCCACCGCCGATTCCGGCACCGAATTCACCCTGACCCTGCCCAAGTCTGTTCGCGCCTGACCCTGCCGTTTTGGCTACTGCCATGATCTGGCGACCAAGGTCCGGGAGGCACTGGACGAGGATCGAAAAACTGCTGGTTTGCTTTTCGCCAAGGTGCCGGTATATGCTCGCGGAGTATGTAGTCGGGAGGGATGCTTGCACTTGGGCGCGCGCTTGTTTGTGTAGTAGACAAAATTAGTCACAATTGACGGGGAAGCAATGCGGAAAATATATCTGGCAATAACCATCCTTCTTCTGGTTACGGCGAATTCCCTGGCGGCGGAGGCACCGCCGGCACGGCCGACCTTCCGAGTTGAGGCTCTCGATCCGGCGGTCGACACAACCATTGCCACCGGCGACAAGCTCTACCTCCGACTCAGCTATGAAAGTCCGGTTGCGGTCCGTTTTCTGGCCGAAGCGGTGCGTCAGGATGAGCTTCAGGAGAAGTCCTTCAGCAGTTCGACTCCGCCCTATGCCGCCGGCCGCGGCGAGGCCATCGTCTGGCTCGGTTTCCCCCGCGCGGTTCGTATCGACGAGATTGTCATTACGGCCTATGATATGGACTGGCAGGAGATCGGCTACATGAATACCCCCTTTGCCGTCTCCTGGAGCGATCACGCTGCCGGCGATGCCCGCCAGCTGGCTCCCTGGGTCGAACCGCTGTTGCGGACACACCGCCGGGTCTTCGATACCACCATCGACCCGCAGCCGACCAAACCGGCGCCCCTCTTCGATATCTTCTTCCTCATCTCGGTCGCGTCGGTCCCCCTCTACCTGCTGCTGCAATCGCGCATGGTCTTGCGCTATCGCGGGGAGTGGCGCAGGGCCGCTGCTGCCCCCCTGCTCACCGTCCTCCCCTTGTGTCTCTATTCGATCTTCGGTCTTGGTCTGCAGACCGCCAACTGGGTGATCTTTCTCTTTTACTTCTTTCCCGTCTCCCTGAGTTTTCTCTGTCTGCTGTGGCTGATCAGGTGGGTATACGCCCGGCGCAAAGCGATCGTCGAACTTGCCCGGCAAGAGGACAAAACTTAAGCTGCCCGCGCCCATAACCGGGCTGTAGAGTCATCCCCCCCCGAAGGGTCTAGCCTCACTTCGCCATCTCCTTTTGGACCCCTTATGGCCTTTGATACCATCGACGACGCTTTCCACTATGTCAGTAACGCTCCCCCGGGCGAACGGCGTGCCGTCGTTCACCGCGGCAGCGGCCGGGTCTATCTGGCCTCGGTCAAGGCCGATTTCGACGAACGCCCGGCCGGGAGCGAAAGCGATCCCGCCTATCTGAACATCCCCCACCGCCAGGAACTCGACCCCGGCAAGCCGCTGTTGCTGGAGTTTGTCCGCAGCCACTGTCCGGGGGAACTCCCCCGGATCGAGGGGCTCTTTGCCCGCCCCGGCGCCTACCGCAACGTCAAGGATCACTTTCGCCGTCTCGGGCTGCTGGAGAGCTGGCAGGTCTTCGAGGGGGAGAAAATCAGCGAGCGGCTGCGTCAGTGGTGTATCGCTCAGGGGCTGATGCTGTAGGGGCGCGGGGATTAAGCCGGTTCGGCGAGGAGGAGGCGGTTCTTCGGGGTGATTGCGGCGGGGATGGTCTGGGTGTAGACGGTGTAGCCGGCGGCACGCAGGGTGGCGACGCGGGTGGCGTCGATGGCGAGGGGGCCGTCCAGCCAGCCGAGGAGGCCACCACTCTCGGCGACATCGAGATCGTGGCAGCAGGGGAGGACGGCGACTCTGGCACGGGCAGCCATCGCCCGCGCCAGAATGCGGTCGGTAAGACCGCCGCAGGCATGGGCCGAGACGACGATGTCATCGGCGCTGAGGGGGATCTCTTCCAGGCTCTTTTCGACAAAATGGAGTTGGCCGCTCAGACGCGGCCACTCAGTCTGCAGGGCGGTCGCGAGGGTGGCGGCGCTGGCGGGGAGGCGCAGGTCGACGGCAAGGGCGGTGCTGGACTGGCTGTCGAGAAGCAGCATGATCTGGGCGAGAAGGCCGTGGCCGCAGGCCAGATCGACGACGCGGCCCCCGCGAAAGCGCCGGCGCACCCGTCGCGCCATCTCCCACGCTTCATAAAGCTCTTTGCGCGGCAGGCAGCCGGCCCGGCAGACCGTCCGGGCGATGCGGTCGAAGAGGGTCATGCCGGCAAAGCGGGGGAGGTGACGTTCATTCAGGCGATTGCGGGACGAGTAGTCCATAGCGAGGGGCACCCCAGTCGCGCCCGGGCTCAAGCGACATCGACAATGGTGAAAGTTTTCGGCGTCATTCCGCTGCTGGTGTCGAATGCGTCACCGCAAACTTTGCCGAGCAGGGCGCGTCCCAAGGTCGACTCCGGGGTGATGACGATGCACTCGCCGTCAACGTCAACCAGCTTCAAGCCACCGGCGTCGGGACCGAGAAAGACCAGGCGGGTATTGCCATCCTCGTCTTCGAGGGTGACCAGGGCAGTCAGACGAATCGGCGTCGTGGCGGTGAAGGAACGCAGGGTCAGGGTGCGATAGCGCTCCAGCGCCCGGCGAATGTCCTGGGCGCGATTGGCCTGTCCCTGGGCGACGTAGGAGGCTTCGAGGCCGGTGGTGTCGTACTTGTTGTCGGCGATGCACTCCACATGCGTCGCTGCGGCATGGGCGGTGCGCGCCGCGCGAGTCAGGAGTTCGAGGTCGGCGTCGAGGGCGGCGGTGATTCGGGAGAGTATCTCCTCTTTATTCATGCTGCTGCCGGATCTCTCACGTCTGCTCCTCGGTGGCAAGGAGTGGGAATCTAGCAGAAGTCGCAGACTATTGTAACTGCAAAGCAGAGCGCCCATGACTTGGTCTCTTTATATCATCCGCTGTTCCGACGGGTCGCTCTACACCGGGATCACCACCAACGTGCCCCGGCGCTGGCGGCAACATGCCGCTGGCCGGGGTGCCAAGTATTTGCGTGGGCGGGCGCCGTTACAGCTGGTCTATGTCGAAGGGGGATATACCCGCAGCTCTGCCACTCGGCGCGAGATTGCAGTAAAAAAACTGAACCGGGAGCAAAAGCTGGCCTTGATCACGGCGGCGGACGACTGATAAGGCAAGCATCCCCCCGCTTCCTGGTTCGGGCGCAACCTGCACGCGGCCTTCCGCGGTTAGCGTGAATAGGATGGTAGCGTACCGGGTCACGACTCTTGCTGTTACAGGTAGCATTGCCGAACGGCCGGCTTGGCCGTTATTTTTTTGTTTAAGGAACCGCCAAGATGTGAAGCTAATAATTAAACCTAGCACACCTATTGCATCGCAGTGGTTGCTCTGTCCGCATCAGCGGGAAAAGTTCGGCCCGTTTTCCGGGATAACCCGGAAAATAGGCCGACTAGGAGTTGCCCCGCCTGTCTTCCCCGGAGTCTACCGTCGCCATAAGCCGGTATCGGCTGCGTAAAAGGACGAGATGCTTGCTGGTCTTGTTGAAAGGTGGCGTTCATGTCGCGCAAAGGTTGGGTCATAATATTTGCCCTGTTTCTGCTGGCCTTGCCGTCGCCGGCGTGTGCGGATGTGCTTGCTCCCAAGGTTCTGATGGCCTTTGGTCCCGGTGGTCCCCATCATGTTATCAAGGAATGCGCCGAACTGTACCAGGAGCGGCATGGCATTACCGTAGAGGTCTTCAAGGTCAAGCCGGAAGAGCTTCCGCAAAAACTCAGCGAACATGGTGACCTCTATTATGGCGGCGCCGAATACATGCTGGACGAATTTGCCCGTAACAACCCCGACATCCTCGATCTGAACTCGGCCGTCGATCTGCACCCGCGGCGTATCGGTGTCGTTGTCCGCAAGGGTAATCCTCTCAATATCAGTGGGGCTGAAGATCTGGGGCAGGAAGGGGTTGATCTGCTGGCGGTCAAACTGGAGAAAATGGAGGAGTTCCATCCTCCGCGGGGCGCCGGGGAAAAGTTTATCCACCGGGAGGTCTACACCGGGCAGGATGGTGTCGCCGCCTGGCGCGCCATGCCGGAACTCGATGCCTGGGTCACCTACAAATCGTGGCACGTCACTCTCGAACGCGAATCGGATTTCATCGCCATCCCCGGCGCCGCTGGCATGCGCTACACCCCCATGGCGGTGACCCGGCGGACGCCAAATCGCCAAACAGCCCTGCACTTCATCGACTTTCTCAAATCTCCCGAGGCCCGCAATATCTTCAAAGAGCATGGCTGGGACTGACCTGTCAACCGCCCGCCCCCGGCAAAAATCGCAAAAAATTCCTCCTCGCTAATAATTCTCCACATCATCATCGGGTCTTTCTCGTATACTTGATCCCGCTTGAGCTCTGGTGGCCCCGGCGATTCTGGCGTCCCTCGCGAGGTAACGAACATGGCCCCCCGTCGTTGTTGCGGCATTCTTTTTCCAGGTCTTCGCGTCTCGGGGTGTTTCCTGAATTGGCAGGCTCCCTGGGACGGGTCCCTATCCGTGGCGCAGCCATTTTCGCGACAACGCCGATCACGAAACAGCCTCCTCTCTCTCACCCTGCCGGCTTGATCATGGCCAAGTTTGTCCTCCACTCCGATTACCAACCGCGCGGCGACCAGCCCCAGGCCATTCGTGAACTGACCGAGGCGATTCGTCGCGGCGACCGTCACCAGGTTCTCCTCGGCGTGACCGGGTCGGGGAAGACCTTCACCATGGCCAACGTGGTGGCGCAGGTGCAGCGTCCAACCCTGGTCCTGGCCCATAACAAGACCCTGGCGGCGCAGCTCTACGGTGAATTCAAGGAACTCTTCCCCGAGAATGCCGTCGAATATTTTGTCTCCTACTACGATTATTACCAGCCCGAAGCCTACGTCCCGACCACCGACACCTACATCGAAAAAGACTCGGCGATCAACGAGGAGATCGACAAACTCCGCCACAGTGCCACCCGCAGCCTGCTGACCCGCCGCGACGTTCTCATCGTCGCCTCGGTCTCCTGCATCTACGGCCTCGGCTCGCCGGAGGCTTACTACGGCATGCTGGTGCGGTTGGAAGAGGGGCAGGAGCTGCCGCGCGACACCCTCCTCAAGCGCCTGGTCGAGATCCAGTACAGCCGCAACGACGTCGATTTCCATCGCGGCACCTTTCGCGTCCGCGGCGACTCGGTGGAGATCTTCCCCCCCTATGAAGAAAAACTCGCCATCCGCGTCGAGTTCTTCGGCGATGAAATCGAGACGATTTCCGAAATCGATCCTCTGCGCGGCCGGGTGCTCGACCGCATCGGCCGCACCGCCATCTTTCCCGCCAGCCATTACGTCGCCACCCGGCCGACCCTGGAACGGGCCATCCGCGCCATCCAGGACGAACTCTTCGAGCGCATCAACTACTTTCGCGAGCGCAACCAACTGGTCGAAGCCCAACGTATCGAGCAACGTACCCTCTTCGATATCGAGATGATGGAGGAGATGGGCTTTTGCCAGGGGATCGAAAACTATTCCCGCTTGCTCGACGGCCGCCAGCCGGGGGAGTCTCCGGCCACCCTCTTCGACTATTTCCCCGAGGATGCCCTCCTCTTCATCGACGAAAGTCATGTCACCGTCTCGCAGATCGGGGCGATGTACCGTGGCGACCGCTCGCGCAAGGAGACCCTGGTCGGCTACGGTTTTCGCCTCCCCTCGGCCCTCGACAACCGCCCCCTGACCTTTGCCGAATTCACCGCCCGCAACATCCAGACGGTCTACGTCTCCGCCACCCCCGCCGATTACGAGCTGGGGCAGGCCCAGGGGGTCGTGGTCGAGCAACTGGTGCGGCCGACGGGGCTTATCGATCCCCCCATCGAGGTGCGGCCGGCACGCGAGCAGGTCGATGACCTCATCGGTGAAATTCGTGCCACCGTCGCCGATGGCGACCGGGTCCTGGTGACGACTCTGACCAAACGCATGGCCGAGGACCTCACCGGCTACCTCGGCGAACTCGCCATGAAAGTACGTTACCTCCATGCCGATATCGATACGGTGACACGGATGGAGATCATCCGCGACCTGCGGCTCGGGGTCTTCGACGTCCTCGTCGGCATCAACCTGTTGCGAGAGGGACTCGATCTCCCCGAGGTCGCCCTGGTAGCGATTCTCGATGCCGACAAGGAAGGCTTTCTACGCAGCGAGCGATCGCTGATCCAGATGTGCGGCCGGGCGGCGCGCAATGTCAACGGCCGGGTCATCATGTACGCCGACCGCGTCACCCGCAGCATGACCGCCTGTCTCGAGGAAACGGCACGGCGGCGGGTAACGCAGCTGGCCTACAATGTCGAGCACGGCATCACTCCCGAGAGCGTCAAGAAGGGGATGCGCACGATTCTCGACGACATCGCCGAAAAAGATTATGTCGCGGTCCCGGGTGTGGCCGAAGCGGAGGCGGTCTATCTCACCCCCGCCGCATTGCGCCAGGAGTTGGAACGTCTGCGCCGGGAGATGCTGGCGGCGGCCGCCGCTCTCGAATTCGAACGGGCGGCGACCTTGCGCGATCAACTGCTCGATCTGGAAAAGAAGGCATTGCTCCAGGATTAAAGGGACGTTTCACGGCGGGGCCGTGGACGGGGAGTCAGGCTGGAGACCAACCGGCTAAACCCTTAACGGGGGGAGCCCATCAACCAACCCAAGGAGGGGGACATGAGCAAGCGCTGGACGCTGGTAGGAGGGAGTTTGCTGGTTTGCGGGGTACTGGCGGCGCAATTGGAGGCCGCACCCCGGCCGGTCGAATGGCGCGGGAGCGGTGGCTGGGGCGGGGGGCATCCTTATGCCCTCAGTTACAACCGGGGGGCGGCGGTGCGGTTCAGCGGCGAGGTCGTGCGCCTGGAGCGGGTGACGCCGCTGCCGGGGATGTCGGATGGATATTCCCTGCTGTTGAAGACGCGGGATGAAACGCTGCAAGTCGACCTCGGTCCGGCCTGGTATCTGGAACGTCAGGACTTCTCGCTGGAGGCGCGGGATGCCGTGGCAGTCGCCGGCTCCCGGGTGCGCGTCGGCGGCCGCAATGTCATCATGGCGACCTCGGTGGTCAAGCGCGACAAGGTCCTTCTCCTGCGCGAGGCCGACGGTCTCCCCCTCTGGAGCAGCTGGCGCCAGCAAGGCAACTAAAGCAAAATAACAGGGGCAGGACGTTGCCGTCCTGCCCCTGTCCCCTCCCGCCCTTCGCTTCCCTTCCCCCCGGGCAAGATGAAAATGGTCGCTTCAATCCCCGCCGGAAACCTTGCGGCAGGGTGCCTGAAAATCGAAGATGACGTTGGCATCGGGTGCCTCTGGCGGTTGTGAGTTGCCGACCAGCAGACAGTTGAGAATGTGGCGTCCGGATTTGCGATTTTCGATGACACAGAGGAGTGCGGGAGATGCCTGTCCCTCGGTCGGGCCTCCGGCAAAGTCGATAAAGGCCACCGGCAAAGGCCGTCCAGCAGCCTGGGCCAAGGACGCCGCGAGGGCCTGCACTTCGCCCGCTTCCGCACCTTCGACCAACAGCCAGTCGATAGAGCTTCCTCTGCCGCGCAGCAGACGAAAGGCCTCAGTCGCATCGCTGCAGTACATGAAGACGTGGCGACTCGCTCCACCGGCAAGGAGGTCCAGCCAACTTCGCAGGCGGCCGTTGCGACTGATGACGAGTATGTTCATGCGGCTTCGTCCTTCTTGGTATCGAAGATCCGGTCGGGGTAGACCACCCGCAGCATTTGTGCGTTGATCTCGATGCGGCAGGCGACGGTGAGGACCTTGCCGATGCGCCGCGCCTTGCCGTCACCGAAACGCGAGACCGGCATCCCCATGCGCCGCAGCAGTCGCTCGAGGGCGACGCTGGTAACGGTGACGTACTGGCGGATGCCGTTATTGAGGGCGTAGTCGACCATCGCCTGGAACATGACAAAGGTGACCGGGCTGACGGAGGCCTGAGCGAGATCGCCGTCGTCCGGAGACTCGGCGGCAAAGCGGCTGAGTTCCCAGATGTCGTCAGCGGCCGGCGCCGGCTCATCCTGCAGCAGTTCGGGGAAAGTATTCCTGAGCATATATGGCCCGGTGGTCGGCAGCAGCCGCCAACACCCGGCAACGGCACCAACGCGGTTGCGAGCGACCATATAGACGGGATTGAGTTCATCGAAACCATCGATCTCGCGACCATCGACGGAATTCACCTCCCAACCGAGCCGGTCATGAAAGACCTGATGGCGGAAGCGAAACATGCCGTCGAGGACTTCGGGGGAGGATTGCAGTTCATTTGCGGCAGCGACCAGAATAGTGTTCATTGTCGTCTCCTCGGCAAGGGTAGCCTGCGACAGGAGTAGACAACGGATTGGGCCGGGTCGGTAACTGTAAGAACTGACAGGGTGGGGAAGTGGGAAGGGGTGGCTGCGGAACGGAGCGGGAAATCAGTTGATCTGGGGGGTAATCAGCCCGGTGGCGACGGCGCGGGCGACGGCGTGCTGGCGGCTGCAGGCGGAGAGCTTTTCCTGGGCATTCTGCAGGTGGAAAATGATGGTGCGCTCGGAGATGCCGAGAATCTGCGAGGTCTCCCAGGAGGTCTTGCCTTCGGCCGCCCAGAGAAGACACTCGCTTTCGCGGGTCGTCAGTGTCCCTCCTGTCGCCGGCAGGGTGATGACTTCAAGGACGCGGCGGACATTTTCATGGAAATATGTCGTCAAGAGGTGAAGGGTGGGGAGATGTTCCTCGATCTTTTCCCTTTGCAGGGGGCTGCTGTTGGAGGAAGCAAAATTGAGCATGGCCAGTTCTCCCCGGCTGCCATGGAGGGGGATGGTGACCCCGTGGACCAGACCAAAGTCGCGGGATTCTTTCATCATGGAGCGGATGCGCGGATCGGCCCCTTCCTGCGGGACTATTTCGGCCCAAGGCAGCGGGGTGACGGAGTGCAGGGAATGGTGGACGGTGGGGTCGATGGAAGCGTAACCGAGGGTGTTGTAATGGTCGCGCCACGGTTGCGGGTAACCGCTGATGAAAATGATTTTGGGGGCGACAAAAGAGACGGGGACGCTGGTGGCGTAAAGAAAGTTATCGAGATCGCAGCTTTCACAGATGCGGCAGGCGACATCATGCAGCGTCGCAACGGAATCGGCCGTGGACAAAGACTCGATGAGTTCATTGCGAAGGTGGCGGTCCATTTTTCCCTCCACGGTGCTGCTGTGCTGCCTGTATAATCCCTAATCCTGCATGTGTCGTATGCTAGTGGGTGCAAAGGCGGGACGCAAGAGAAATTACATGAGAAAAAGCAAATCAGATCAACGATTTTGACTTGATGGCCGAGACCGGAGTTGAGCTTGCAGGTTGTCAAGGCCTCCCCGCTCGGGTAAGATGCGGCACGTTCAGTGGCCATTCACCAACGCAGGAGCGGCAGCATGGGGTATCGCAATCTGGCAGCAGCCGTCAGGGACTTGGAAGCGACGGGACAACTCCGCCGCATCGAGGCGGAGGTCAGTCCCGAGCTGGAGGTTGGGTCGATTCAACGCCGAGTCTTCCAGGCCGGCGGCCCGGCCCTCCTCTTTACCCGGGTCAAGGGATGCGACTTTCCCATGCTCGGCAATCTCTTCGGCACCATGGAGCGCACCCGCTATCTCTTTCGCGATACCCTTGCCACCATCGAGCGTCTGGTGGCACTCAAGGTCAGCCCCGGCGAGCTGCGGCAGCATCCGGCCTGGGTACCCGGCCTGTTGCGCGGTGTCAGCCACCTCTTCCCCCGCAAGGTTGGGCGCGGCCCGGTTTTGGAACGGACCACGACTCTCGATCGCCTCCCCCAGCTCAAGAGCTGGCCCCAGGACGGCGGTGCCTTCATCACCCTGCCCCTGGTCTATACCGAGAGCCCCGCCCGACCCGGGCTGGCGCGCGCCAATCTTGGCATGTACCGGGTGCAGATTTCGGGCGGCGCGTATGCCCCGCAACGCGAGGCGGGGATGCACTACCAGCTCCATCGCGGGATCGGCGTTCATCATGCCGAAGCCATCGCCTCCGGGGCGCCGCTGCGGGTCAACGTCTTTGTCGGCGGCCCGCCGAGCCTGACGCTGGCCGCGGTCATGCCGCTGCCGGAAGGGATGAGCGAACTCGCCTTCGCCGGCCTGCTCGGCGGCCACCGTCTCCCCATGGTCGTCATCCCCGGCCGTCCGGCCATTGCCGCCGAAGCCGACTTCTGCCTGGTCGGGACCATCGACCCGCAGCGCACCCTCCCCGAGGGTCCCTTCGGCGATCATCTCGGCTACTACAGCCTGGTCCACGATTTTCCGGTGTTGCAGGTCGAGCAGATCTACCACCGCCGCGATGCCATCTGGCCCTTTACCACCGTCGGCCGTCCGCCCCAGGAAGACACCATCTTCGGCAACTTCATTCACGAGCTGACCGCGCCCCTCATCGCCTCCGTCCTCCCCGGCGTCGCCGCCGTCCATGCCGTCGATGTCGCCGGGGTGCACCCCCTCCTCCTCGCCCTCGGTAGCGAGCGCTACCTCTCCTATGAGGCGCCGCGCCGTCCACGGGAGCTCCTTAGTCAAGCCAACGCCATTCTCGGCCAGGGACAGCTCTCCCTCGCCAAGTTCCTTTTCATCGCCGCGCGGGAGGACGCGCCGGAGCTGGACCTGCACGATCTCCCCGGCTTCTTCCGGCACCTGCTGCAACGGGTCGACTGGCGCCGCGACCTCCACTTCCAGACGGCGACGACGATCGATACCCTCGATTACAGCGGCAGTGGCCTCAACGAGGGCTCCAAGGTCGTCATCGCCGCCGCCGGCCCGGTGCTGCGAACCCTGCCGGAAGCGGTGCCGCCGGGGTTGACCCTGCCCCTCGGTTTCGGCCGGCCGCAACTCGCCCTCCCCGGAATTCTCGTCGTCCAGGGGCCGCAACACAGTATGCCCAGGGGGACGCAGGCGACGGAGGTGGAAGCCTTCTGCGCCGCCTTCGACGCACAAGCGCCGATCAACGACTTTCCCCTCATTGTTGTCGTTGACGACAGCGCCTTTACCGCGGCGACCCTGCGCAATTTTCTCTGGGTCACCTTCACCCGGGCCGATCCCGCCGTCGATCTTTATGGCATCGGGGTGCTGCAGCAGAACAAACATTGGGGATGTCGCGGCGCCTTGGTCATCGACGCCCGCAGCAAGGCGCACCACGCCCCACCCCTTGAAGAGGATGAGGCGACCGAGCGGCGCATCGACGAAATGGCGGTGGCGGGCGGGATGCTGGAAGGGATTGTTTAGGCGGGGTTGTGCCGGAACCGGCGCGCGGTAGGTGCACCGGTTTCCGGTTGAGCTGTCAGCCCGGGGTTTTGGTCAGGCAGTCGCCGCGCCAGCAGCAGTTGTCCCACGGGCAGTCGAAACGCCAGGCCGAACCGAAGCAATCCTGGTTCCCCTCGGCCCGCTGGATGGTGCGCACCATATCGCCCTTGCGCATCCGTGCAGTGACTGCTACGCCGGCCGCTTTGGCTCTGGCTCTTACTTCTTCGACATTCATTGTTTCCTCCTCCGTGCGAGTGAAGCGACGTTGCCTGGTATCGAGGCCGTTAGGAAGATATAACGGTCATTGCGGATTTGTCAAAGGGGCCGCAGGTTTTTAAGTGTTGCCATCGTGATATTCTTTTTCGCTCGGCTTTGAACATGCACAGTTTTCGGGAAGGATCGAAGTTATGTCCGTAAAGAATTTTCAGCTGGTCGACGCCATCGGCAATACACCGCTGGTGGAGCTGAGCCGCTTGCAAAGCAACCCGCGCGTGCGCATTCTCGCCAAACTCGAGGGGAACAACCCCGGCGGCTCGGTCAAGGACCGGCCGGCGTGGTGGATGATTCGCCAGGCCGAGACACAGAGTCTCCTCGGGGACGGACTGACCATCCTCGAGCCGACCTCGGGGAATACCGGTATCGCCCTGGCGATGATTGGCGTCTCCCGCGGTTACCGGGTCAAACTGGTGATGCCGGCCTGTGTCAGCGTCGAGCGCCGCGCCGTCCTCGAGGCCTACGGCGCCGAGCTCGTCCTCTCCCCGGCCGAAGAAGGGACCGATGGCGCCATTCGCCTCGCCCACAACATCCATGCCGCCGAGCCGGGGCGCTACTACATGCCCAATCAGTACGCCAATCCGGCCAACCCCCTGGCACACTACGAAAGCACCGGCCCCGAGATCTGGGCCCAGACCGGCGGCAGCGTCACCACCTTCGTCGCCGGCATGGGCACCTCCGGCACCCTCATGGGGGTTGGCCGCTACCTGCGCGAGCGGAACCCGGCCATCCACATCGTCGGCATCGAACCGCGCCTCGGGCACAAGGTCCAGGGTCTGAAAAACATGCGCGAGGCGATCGTGCCGGAGATCTACGATGCCTCCGCCCTCGACGAAAAGTTTACCGTCGATGACGAGCCGGCCTTCGCGACCGCCCGCCAGCTGGCGGTGCAGGAGGGGATCTTTGCCGGCATGTCGAGCGGCGCGGCGGTGGCCGGCGCCCTCAGCGTCGCCGCCGGGATGAGCGAAGGGACGATCGTCACCCTCCTCCCCGATCGCGGCGACCGCTACCTCAGCACCACCCTCTTCCGTTCCGTCTGCGCCTGCTGTCCCCCCTGATATGGCGATTCCCGAACTCCTGCACCGTCCCGCCCCCCACGGCTGGATCCTCGGATCCATTCTAGTATTACTGGAAATGAAAAAACCGCTCCGCGGTTTTTTTGCTGTTTCGGGTGACAGACTTCAGCGGGGGCTGCGCAGCTCGAGCCGTTCCGCGACGTAGTTCATGGCGTTACCGCGCAGGATCGGGACACGTCGGGCCGTGACCGCCACGGTGCTGCCGACCAGCTTGTCCCAGTCGTCGACGGTGACCGGCAGGTCGTCGCTAAAGATGGCGGTGAAGTCGTTGGGGATGAAGATCGCCAGCGGTTCCATCCCGGCGGCATAGCGGACGGAGATCAGGCGGGAGTACTTCATCGAGCCGGGACCGATGAGGAGGACGGTGCCGACAATGGGGTTGGGGAGTTGGCGATTCTTCTCGGCGATGACCACGGCTTCCAGTCGCAGCACCTCCAGTTTGGTCCGCCCCGAGCGTTCCAGCACCTCGCGATAGGCGACCCGCACCTGGTCACCCTCCTGCGAGCGGAATTCGGCGGGGAGGTACTGGGTCATTTCGCCGGTGCGGTAGGTCGCCTCGCCGCCGGTCTCGCTGCGCAACACAAAGCTGCCGCGACTCTGCTTGACGACGATCCCGGCGATATTCTTGGCCCCGCGCTCATGCAGTTGCGCCTCGGTGTAGATCGTCGGGGCGCAGGCGGTCAGCATGAAAATGAGCAGGAATATTCCCCATCGCTGCAATTGCATGGCTGCCATCGATTTCTCCGTGGCCAAGGGGCCTGCACGATCTGCCTTGTGGGATAAGTAATATCCTGCTTTGGGAGGAATGCAACGCCGGGGTGGGCGGGGGTGGGATGTTGGGGCGAGGAGAAGTCGACGGCGGGGAACGATATCATTGTGTTGGTGGCAGATCCCGATAGCGGCAACGTCCACGACGCCGAGGCAAACCCCTATGAAACCTTTGGCGACGATGGAGACGGGAGAACTGGCGGCGTACCTCTGTCAGCACCTGAGGGATTCCGGATAAAGGCGCAGGGCAAGAGGCAAGGTTGAGAATTCGCCGAGCGCCCAATGGTAGGAATTCCCCTCCAGCGAAGAAAAAGGTTGCATTTTAATATTAAGTCTGTATAGTACGCCCCGACTCGTCACACCGCCGGCGCGTTTTTCCCCTTGCCGGCGTTTTCATCGTTCACTGACTGACCCCCCCTGCATTTGGTTCCCCTCGAATCGGTGGCAGAGCACTTCAGGTTGGCGACGATGCATTGCTGCCAGTCTTGTTGTGCGGCGCATTTTTGTGCCCGAGACAGTCGTTTGTCGCGGCCGCCTGCACCCCACCGTTATCGACCGATGCGCCTTTATGGCGTCATCGGCAAAGGAACATCCATGTCTTTCCAGGAATTGAACCTCGCTGCTCCGATCCTCCGCGCCATCGAAAATTGCGGCTACACCGAACCGACCCCGATCCAGGCCCGCGCCATCCCCGAGATTCTCGCCGGCCGCGACGTCCTTGCCACGGCCCAGACCGGCACCGGCAAGACCGCCGCCTTCATGCTCCCGGCCCTGCAGCGACTGAGCGAACTGAAGAAAGGTCCCAAGGGGGCGCCCCGCGTTCTCGTCGTCACTCCGACCCGCGAACTCGCCGCCCAGGTCACCGAGGCGACCCGCACCTACGGCCGCTTCCTCCATCTGCGCAGCGCCGTCATCCTCGGCGGCACCCCCTACGGCCCGCAATTTCGCGAACTCGGCGCGCCCATCGACTTTGTCGTCGGCACCCCGGGACGCCTCATCGATCACCTGACGCGCAAAAGCCTCGATCTCTCCCGCCTCGAAGTCCTCATTCTCGACGAAGCCGACCGCATGCTCGACATGGGCTTCAAGGACGATCTGGAGAAGATCGTCGCCGCCGCGCCGGTCGGGCGCCAGACCCTCCTCTTCACCGCTACCCTCGACCGCACCATGGCCGATCTCGCCGGGCGCATGCTCAACCAGCCGGTACGTATCGACATCGCCGGCAAGAAGATGACTCTCGACCAGATCGAGCAGCGTCTCCACGTTGCCGACAATCTCGAGCACAAGAAGCTTCTCCTCAAGCACCTCGCCGCCGATGTCGCGGTGACCCGCGCCATCGTCTTTTCGGCAACCAAACGCGACGCCGACGCCCTCGCCCGCGATCTCACCCAGCAGGGGCATCGCGCCGCCGCCCTGCATGGCGACATGAATCAGGGGGCGCGCAACCGCACCGTGCGCGATCTGCGCAACGGCAAGGTCCGCCTTCTCGTCGCCACCGACGTCGCCGCTCGCGGCCTCGACATCAACGGCATCAGCCATGTCATCAACTTCGACCTGCCCATGGCCGCCGAGGACTATATCCACCGCATCGGCCGTACCGGCCGCGCCGGCGCCAGCGGCATCGCCATCTCCTTTGCCAGCAGCAGCGATTTCGATCGCCTCGCCCGCATC
>MGTO01000119.1 GCA_001799485.1 Desulfuromonadales bacterium GWC2_61_20
AGACTGCCTGGTTCTCCGGCGTGTCCGGCATGCTGGGAGTTCTAGGGACAGTATATCTATCTCCACCAAATCCTGGCATTCGAGTCCAGTCAGGGGGGCTGCTGGCATGTTGTGCAAATTGTGGAGCGAATACACAATCATCGGCATAACCAGCCCCCAAATAGGCCTTCGCATAGAGTTGCACATCCTCTGTCGCAGCGCCCCGTTATCCATCAAAATAAAAGATTCATTCCTTGACCTCGTCCTGCAATAGATGTACGTTTAAAATGTACAGAAAGAGGAGGTGTGCCATGCTCGAAGTATCCGTCACCACATTCCGCAACCACATCCCCGACTACCTCGATAAAGTACGCAAGGGCGAGGATATCGCCCTGACCTCGCGGGGCAAGGTCATCGCTCGCCTTCTCCCCCCCGAGGATGAACGGCAAAAGGCGCGACAACGCCTGGCCGCGCTGCGAGCAACCAGCCGTATCGATGATGTCATCTCTCCCCTTGATGATGAATGGGAGGTCAGTCGTGCTGATCCTTGATACTTGCGCCCTGGTCTTTGATGCTCTCGATCCCGATCGACTCAGCAAGAAGGCGACGGCAGCGATTGCCCAGGCTGACGCAGCCGGGCGGTTGGCCTGTTGTGATATATCGCTCTGGGAGATCGCCATGCTGGTGGCAAAGGGACGGCTCGATCCCGGAACGAATGCCCAGGAGTTTATTCAACTTATACTGGCGGCCCGGAAAATTGTTGTCATCCCGATAACCCCGGAGATTGCCGTCAAGAGTGCGTTAGCGGAATTTTGCCCCCATGGCGATCCTGCCGACCGGATCATCGCCGCCAGTACCCTGATCCATAAAGCCAAACTGGTGACATCAGACCACAATCTGGCTACGGTTTCCGGACTGCAGATCATTTGGTAATGCAATAAGAGAATCCTACGGATCCCCACTGACCTGACCGTAACCATCCGCCCCGCCCAAAGCTTCCGCCCCTTTTTTCTCCCCCGCCCGTGCTATCTCCCGCCCTCTTAAAACGACAGCCGATACCTTGACTTTCTCCGCACGCCCCACTTTCGCATCACTTTCTCCTTGCCAATCCCACAAGCGCCGTGCTATAGAAACTCGCTTCAAAAAACGCACGCTCCCCGACCAGTCAAGGGGTGCCCGCATGGTGCGGGTTCTTGATCGGGTGGACGGGAGCGGAGGAATCCCCAACCAGGAAGAAGGAGTAACACATGTCCCAGATCACCATGAAGCAGCTGCTCGAGGCCGGGGTTCATTTCGGCCACCAGACCAAACGCTGGAACCCGAAAATGAAGCCGTACATCTTCGGCGCCCGCAACGGCATCTACATCATCGACCTGCAGAAGACCGTCCGCTACTTCAAGACCGCCTACAGCTTCGTCAAGGAGACGGTTCAGAAGGGGGATAAGGTCCTCTTTGTCGGCACCAAGAAGCAGGCCCAGGACGCCATCGCCGAGGAGACCTTGCGCGCCGGTCAGTTCTACGTCAACAGCCGCTGGCTCGGCGGCATGCTGACCAACTTCGCGACCATCAAGGGGAGCATCGACCGCCTCAAGAAGATCGAACTCATGTCCCAGGACGGCACCTACCAGCTCATCACCAAGAAGGAAGCTCTGGAGCTGGAGCGTGAGCGCGAGAAACTGGAAAAGACCCTCGGCGGCATCAAGGGGATGGCCAAGCTCCCCGGCGCCATCTTCATCATCGATCCGAAAAAAGAATACATCGCCGTGCAGGAAGCCAAGAAGCTCGGCATCCCCGTCGTCGCCGTGGTCGATACCAACTGCGATCCCGACGACATCGATTACATCATCCCCGGCAATGACGACGCCATCCGCGCCATCCGCCTCTTCGCCGCCCGCATGGCCGATGCCTGCCTCGAAGGGGTGCAGGCTCGCGAGTCCAACCTGCGTGCCGACAAAGAGGGGGGCGAGCCGGTGGCCGCCGCCGCTTTCGAAGCCAAGGATGGCGACGACGCCGTCGCCTGACGCGCGGCAACGCTTGAGCGCTCCGGCCGCAATCCGTAGTATGTGGCGGCCAGACATCTGGCCGCCATTTTTCCGCGCGAGGTTGCGCGGGCGGGGCAGCATACACAGATAACTTTCACTGACGAAGGTTCCGGAGCCTTTTCGGGACCGCTGGTCCAAGGAGATGAACGTGGCAGCTATTACCGCAGCAATGGTTTCCGATCTGCGCGCCAAGACCGGCGCCGGCATGATGGATTGCAAGAAGGCCCTGACCGAAGCCGATGGCAACCTGGACGCCGCCGTCGATATCCTGCGCAAGAAGGGGCTTTCCGCCGCCGCCAAGAAGTCGGGGCGCGTCGCCGCCGAAGGCGCGATCGTCGCCTTGGGCGAAGCGCAGCGCGGGGTCGTGGTCGAGGTCAATGCCGAGACCGACTTCGTCGCCAAGAACGACGCCTTCCAGGGCTTTGCCCAGGGGGTCGCCGCGGTTATTCTCAAGAACAACCCGGCCGACCTCGCGGCCCTGGCCCAGGCCGCTTTCCCCGGCAGCGGGCGCAGCGTCGGTGAGGAGCTGGTGCATCAGGTGGCGACCATCGGCGAGAATATGAATATCCGCCGTTTCGAGCGTTTCGACAACCCCGCGGGCGCCGTCGCTTCCTACATCCACGCCGGCGGCAAGATCGGCGTCCTCGTCGAACTCGTTTCCGCCAAGGCGACCGACCCCCGTGTCGCCGCCGCCGCCCGCCAGTTGGCCATGCACGTCGCCGCCGCCAATCCCCAGTATCTCACCCGCCAGGATGTGCCGGCCGAGGTTGTCGCCAAGGAGCGCGAAATTGCTCGCGACAAGGCGGCCCAGAGCGGCAAGCCGGAGAACATCATCGAGAAGATCGTCGATGGCCAGATCAACAAGTTCTTCGGGGAGGTCTGCCTACTGGAACAGGCCTACGTCATCGATCCCGATCAGAAGATCGCCAAGGTGGTCGAGGCCCTCGGCAAGGACGTCGGCGCCGAAGTGGTTCTGAAGCGTTTCGCCCGTTTCCAGCTCGGCGAAGGGCTGGAGAAGAAACAGGACGATTTCGCGGCCGAGGTAGCGGCTCTTTCCAAGTAAGCTCGGGGGATTTTTCATGGGCACAACGCCGCAGTACCGTCGCATTCTGCTCAAATTGAGCGGCGAGGCTCTCGCCGGCAAGCAGGGCTATGGTATCGATCCCGACGTCATCGCCGGGATCGCCGCCGAAGTGCGCGAGGTCATCGATCTCGGGGTCGAGGTCGCTCTGGTCATCGGCGGCGGCAACATCTTCCGCGGCGTCGCCGCCGCTTCCAAAGGAATGGATCGGGCCAGCGCCGACTACATGGGAATGCTGGCGACGGTGATGAACAGTCTGGCGATGCAGGATGCCCTGGAGAAGGTCGGCGTCACCACCCGGGTGCAGTCGGCCATCGATATGCAGCAGGTGGCCGAGCCCTATATCCGCCGCCGCGCCGTGCGCCATCTGGAAAAAGGGCGGGTGGTGATTTTCGGCGCCGGTACCGGCAATCCCTACTTCACCACCGATACCGCCGCCAGCCTGCGGGCCATGGAGATCAACGCCGAAGTCATCCTCAAGGCGACCAAGGTCGACGGGGTCTACAGCGCCGATCCGCTCAAGGACAAGACGGCGGTGAAATTTCCCAGTCTGACCTATATCGATGTCTTGAAAAAGGGGCTCCAGGTCATGGATGCCACCGCCATATCCCTCTGCATGGACAACAAGCTGCCCATCATTGTCTTCGACCTGAATTCCCGCGGCAATATCCGCAAGGTCGTCCTCGGTGAGCAGATCGGCACCATCGTCAAAGGAGCGTGATGTATGTCCGAAGCGGTTACCGACAAAACCAAAAAGGGGATGGAGAAAGCCCTGGAGTCGCTGCGCAAGGAGTTGTCCCGGGTGCGTACCGGCCGCGCCTCCCTGGCCCTCTTCGATGACGTCCGGGTCGACTATTACGGAACCCCCACGCCCCTCTCCCAGGTCGCTTCCCTGGCCATTCCGGAGGCCCGGCTCATCACCATCCAGCCGTGGGAAAGGAAGCTCATTCCCGACATCGAGCGCGCCATTCTCAAGTCGGACCTCGGCCTCAACCCCTCTTCCGACGGGGCACTGATCCGCATCGCCATCCCGGCCCTGACCGAGGAGCGGCGCAAGGAGATGGGCAAGCAGATCAAGCACATCGGCGAGGAGGCCAAGATCGTCGTGCGCAATGCTCGCCGCGAAGGGAATGAAACGCTGAGGAAACAGGAGAAAGACAAGGAAATCACCGAGGATCAGCTCAAGCGCGGCGAGAAGGAAATCCAGGATCTCACCGATGCCTATATCAAGAAGGCGGACGAAATGGTCGCCGCCAAAGAGAAGGAAATCATGGAGATCTGACGATCTCCACCATCAACCGCGAAGAAGGAGGATTTATGCAGATTACCGACGAGTGCATCGCCTGTGGCGCCTGTGTTGACACCTGCCCGGTTTCGGCCATCATCGAAGCTGGCGACAAGTACAAGATCACCGAGACCTGCACCGAGTGCGGCGCCTGCGCCGACAGCTGTCCAGTCAGCGCCATCGTTGCCTGAGCATTGAGCCGGGGCGCCGCTTTTGCGGCGCCCCGCTTCTCTTCCCGCCCCATCCCTTCCGTCCTTGCCTGATCCCGTCCCTTTGTGCTAGTTTGATGACCTCCACCGTTTCCGGGATCGTTCTGTCATGCCCCCTCTCCGTCATCTCGCCATCATCATGGATGGTAACGGCCGCTGGGCCGAGCAACGTCATCTGCCGCGTATCGTCGGACACCGGCGCGGGGTGGAGACGGTGCAGCGCATCGTCGCCGCCTGCCATGCCCGCGGCATTCCCTACCTGACCCTCTATGCCTTCAGTTCGGAGAACTGGGGGCGCCCGGTGGAAGAGGTTGGGGCCTTGATGGGTCTCCTTGGCCGCTACCTGCAGAGTGAGCTCGACACCATGCTCCAGCGCGGGGTGCGCCTGCGGGTCATCGGTGAAACCGGGCGGCTCCCGGCCGATGTGCAGCGGGTGCTGGAGGAGACGGTGTCACGCACGGCGGCCAATGGTGAGATGGTTCTGACCCTCGCCCTGTCATATGGCGGCCGCGACGAAATCGTGCGGGGCGTCCGCCGCCTGGCGGAGCAGGTCAAGCGCGGCGCACTCCTCCCCGAGCAAATCGGCGAAAGCGAGCTGTCCGCGGCCCTCGATACCGCCGGGATACCTGACCCCGATCTCCTCATCCGCACCAGCGGCGAGATGCGCATCAGCAACTTTCTCCTCTGGCAGCTGGCGTATGCCGAACTGCATTTCACCGATGTCCTCTGGCCCGATTTCGACGAGGCCGAACTGCAGACCGCTCTTGACCGCTTTCGCCAGCGTCAGCGTCGTTTCGGCCTGACCGCGGCCCAGCTGGCAGAACAGGCCACCACTCCCGGGGAGGATCGTCATTAAGCAACGGATCATCACCGCCCTCATTGCTCTCCCTCTGCTGATCCTCTTTCTGATCAACGCCGGCCCCGTGACCTTTGCCGGCCTGGTCGTGGTCGTCGCCACCCTCGCGCTCGGCGAGTTTTACAGCATGTTCCTGCCGACGGAACGCCGCGGCGAGAGACTTCTCGCCATGGCTGCCGGAGCGGGCTTGACCGTGCTCCTCTGCTGGCAGCGGCCGCATCTCTTCGAGGCCGGACTGACGGCCGCGGTCCTCGTCTTTGCCCTGCTCTTTCTCTTTCGCTACCGCGATCTCGCCACGGTGACGACCCACCTCGCCGCTGTATGCCTCGGTTTTCTCTACCTCCCCCTCCTCCTCGGGCATTTGGCCCTGCTGCGCTTTCTCCCCTTTGGCCGGCAGTGGATTTTTCTCGTCCTGGTCATCGTCATGGTCGGCGATTCCGTCGCCTATTTTGTCGGCAGTGCCTTCGGTCGCCGCCGGCTTTATCCTGCCATCAGCCCGAAAAAGAGTATCGAGGGGGCGTTGGGCGGTCTCCTTGGCAGCATCCTCGGCGCCCTCCTCTGCCAGGTCATTTTCTTTCCCCAGTTGACGGTGGTTGACTGTCTGCTCCTCGGGGCCGGGCTCGGACTCCTCGGCCAGGTCGGCGATCTCTTCGAGTCGATGCTCAAGCGCGCCACCGGCGTCAAGGATTCCGGCACCATGATCCCCGGCCACGGTGGTTTGCTCGATCGCCTCGACAGTCTCCTTTTCACCTTTGCTCCTGCTTATTACTATGCCATCTGGGTCTTCTAGGGGATTGGGTCGCCGATGAAAAAACTGGCCATTCTCGGATCGACCGGATCGATCGGCGTCTCGGTGCTGGAGGTTGTCGCGGAATTTCCCGAGCGTTTCGCCGTCGTGGCGTTGACCGCCGGGAGCAATCTGACGCGCCTGGTCGAGCAGATCCGCCACTTTCGCCCCGCGATGGTGGCGGTGCGGACGGCCGAGGATGCGCTGAAACTCAAGACCGTGCTCGCTGTCGCTCCGCCCGAGATTGTCGTCGGGGTCGAGGGGTTGATGGCCTGTGCCGCTCACCCCGAGGCGCAGATGACGGTTTCGGCCATCGTCGGCGCCGCCGGTCTGGTGCCGACCCTGGCCGCCATCGAAGCCGGCAAGGACATTGCCCTGGCCAACAAGGAGACGCTGGTCACCGCCGGCGGTCTGGTCATGGCCACGGCGGCGCGCAAGGGGGTGCGGCTTTTTCCCGTCGACAGCGAGCATTCGGCGATTTTCCAGGCCCTCGAAGGGCACCGGAAAAGCGATGTCCGCCGCCTCATCCTGACCGCTTCGGGCGGTCCCTTCCGCACCACGGCCCTGGCCGACCTCCAGCGGGTCACCCCGGAACAGGCCTTGGCCCATCCCAACTGGAGCATGGGGCGCAAGATCAGCATCGATTCGGCGACGATGATGAACAAGGGGCTGGAGGTCATCGAGGCGCGCTGGCTTTTCGATCTCCCCGGCGAGAGTATCGATGTCCATATCCATCCGCAGAGTATCGTGCACTCCATGGTCGAATACCAGGATGGCTCGGTCCTGGCGCAACTCGGGATCCCCGACATGAAGACGCCGATTGCCTATGCCCTCTCTTACCCCGAGCGCGTTCCCCTGAAGCTGCCGCCGCTGGACCTCTGTGCCATCGGCACCTTGACCTTTGCCCCGCCCGATGCCGCTCGTTTCCCTTGTCTGGCCTTGGCCTATCATGCCTTGCGCGCCGGCGGCACCGCCCCGGCCGTGCTCAATGCCGCCAACGAAGAGGCGGTGGATGCTTTTCTCGGTGGCCGCATCGCCTTTCTCGATATCCCCGCCATCATCCATGCCACCCTCGACCGTCACCGCGGCAGCGAGGTCACCCATATCGACGAAGTCCTGCGTGCCGATCTCTGGGCGCGCGGCGAAGCCCGCCGAACCATCAGCAGCGGCGCCTAAACAGGGGGAGTTTTCATGATCGTCACCATCGTTGCCGGCATCGTCATGCTCGGCATTCTCGTTTTCGTCCATGAGCTTGGCCACTTCTGTGTCGCCAAACTGGCCGGCGTCAAGATTCTCAAGTTTTCCCTCGGTTTCGGACCGAAGCTCTATGCCCGCCAGTGGGGCGAGACGACCTACCAGGTCTGTGTCGTCCCCTTGGGCGGTTATGTGCAGATGCTCGGCGAGGGGAGCGGGGAGGCCGGCGAAGACGGCGAACTGACGGCGGCCGAGAAGGAACGCTCCTTTGCCGACAAACCCGTCGCCTGGCGTACCGCCATTATCGCCGCCGGGCCGCTGATGAACCTACTGCTCCCCTTCGTCGTCATGCCGTTGGCCTACCTGGTCGGTGTCAACATGCCGGCCTATCTCGACCAGCCGGCCTGTGTCGGCTATGTCGTGACCGAGAGCGACGGGGGGAAGGCCGGTTTCGTCCCCGGCGATTGTCTTCTGGCCATCAACGGCGAGGCGGTGGCGAGCTGGAACTTGGCCAACCAGGCCCTCATCTCCCACGTCGGTGCCCCGCTCAAGCTGACGGTTGAGCGGGGAGGAGGGACCCGGATTGTCGAGATGGCACCCGAGGATGGCGGCATTGAGGGCTTGCAATCCCTCGGTCTGCTGCCGCAGCAGGATGCTGTCATCGGCTCCCTCGCCCCGGGGATGCCGGCGCAGGCCGGCGGTCTCCTCGTCGGTGACCGGATCGTCGCCATCGGGGCCACCCCGGTTGTCTCCTGGTATGACCTCAAGCAGATTATCCAGACGGGGCAGGGGGAAGCCCAGACCTACACGGTCGAGCGCCAGGGGGAACGCCTCACTTTTGCCATCAAACCGGCCAAAGCCGATGGCAATGGCGACGCTTTTCTCATCGGCATTGCTCCGCAACAGGCCGCGGTTCTCAAGCGGTTCGGCCCCGTGGCCGCTTTACAGGCGGGGAGCGAGCGGACCGTCGAACTGGTCAAGCTGACCCTGGTCTTCATCCAGAAGCTTTTCACCGGCAATGTCTCGACCAAGAGTATCGGTGGCCCCATTACCGTCGTGCAGATCGCCGGACAGGCGGCCCAGACCGATCTCGCCGCCGTCCTTTCGGTGCTGGCCTTTCTCAGTATCCAGCTCGGTATTCTCAATCTGCTGCCGATCCCGATCCTCGATGGCGGTCACCTCCTGTTCAATTTCCTCGAATTCATTGCCCGGCGGCCGTTGTCCATGCGCGCCCGGGAGATCGCCCAGCAGATCGGCCTCGGTCTGTTGATCCTGCTCATGATCGTGGCCTTCTATAACGACATCGTGCGCCTCTTTTTCGCCGGGTGACCATGAGCGAACTTCTCCTCACCCTCGATACCTCGACGCCGGCGGGGAGTGTCGCCATCAGCCGGGGGGAGCACCTCCTCGGTGAAGTCCTCCTCGAAACCGGCGCCAACCATACCGACCGCCTGCTACAGACGATCCACCAGCTCCTGGCCGATCTCGGTCTCGGTGTTGGCGAGATGGACGCATTCGGAGTGGTCCTCGGCCCCGGCTCCTTCACCGGACTGCGTGTCGGCATCGCCACCGTCAAGGGGCTCGCCCTCGCCACCGGGCGGCCGGCGGCGGGGGTCTCGTCCCTGGCGACCCTGGCCGCGGGCCTCCCCTTCGTGCGTTTTCCCGTCTGCGCCCTCCTCGATGCCCGAAAAAAGGAAGTCTATGCCGGCCTCTTCGACTGTAGGCATGGCCGGCCCCAGCCCCTGGAGGCGGAAGTGGCGGTTCCCCCGGAACGACTCCTGGCGCGGCTGACCGCCGATACGGTCTTCGTCGGCAATGGCGCCGAAGTCTACCGCACCCTGATCATTCGCCACCTTGGCCCCCGCGCCCATTTCGCGCCTTGGCCCCTCGTTGCGCCGCGCGCCGCCCTCGCCGCGCTCCTCGTCCTCGACCGGCTCAGGGCCGGGGAAGGGGGGGGTGGCGAGGCTCTTCTCCCCCGCTACCTGCGCCTCGCCGAGGCCGAGCTGGCGTGGCTTAATCGCCAGGCGGCGGGGGCAATTGACGGTTGACATCACCGAACCCTTTGGTTATTGTTAAACGGCGTTTCTAGACCTATTGTCAACCCTTTCCGTGGGAGGTGCTCGATGGAGGAGTCCGACAAGGCGACGATTCAGCGGCTGGCCGACCAGAATCCCCGCTTCCGTTTGCTCTATGAAGAACACCTGCTGCTGGAAAAAGAACTGAAACAGTACAACGACAAGACTTTCCTCTCCCCCGCTGAGGAGCTGGAAAAGAAGAAAATCCAGAAAATGAAGCTGGCCGGCAAGGACGAAATGGATCAGATCCTCCGCGCTCGCCGCCAGTAGAGATAGCCATCGCCACTATTGCACGGCGAAGGGGTTCGGGCCCGGCAGGCCTGGACCCTTTCCTGTATTCTGGGGGTGTTGTCGGCCCGAGATATCTGTTTGCCGTGGCCAAACCCGCCCCCCCACTTTCTGCCTCAGCCACAAGGAATCCGCCGCCTCATGACCGCCAAACGCAGTGACGCCATTACCCAGGGATTCGAACGGACGCCGCATCGCGCCCTGCTCATGGGGACCGGTGTCCCCCGCGAGCAGATGGCCAAGCCGTTCATCGGCATCGCCACCTCCTTCACCGATCTCATCCCCGGCCATACCGGCATGCGCGACCTCGAGCGCTTCATCGAAAAGGGGGTGCATACCGGCGGCGGCTATGCCTTCTTCTTCGGTATCCCCGGGGTCTGCGACGGCATCGCCATGGGGCATAAAGGGATGCATTACTCCCTGCCGACCCGCGAGCTCATCGCCGACATGATCGAGTCGGTGGCCGAAGCGCACCGTCTCGACGGGCTGGTGCTGTTGACCAATTGCGACAAGATCACCCCCGGCATGCTCATGGCGGCGGCGCGTCTCGACATCCCTTGTCTTGTCGTCACCGCCGGGCCGATGCTCTCCGGCCGCGGCCGTGAGGGGCGCAAGTTCTCCTTCGTCACCGACACCTTCGAGGCGATGGCCCGCTACAAGGCCGGCGTCATCGACGAAAAAGAACTACAGGTCTGCGAGGACAAGGCCTGTCCCACCGCCGGTTCCTGCCAGGGGCTCTTCACCGCCAACACCATGGCGATCCTCACCGAGACCCTCGGCATGAGTCTGGTCGGTTGCGGCACCGCCCTGGCGGTCTCCTCCCTCAAGCGGCGCATCGCCTTCGCTTCGGGGGAACGCATCGTCGAGCTGGTGCGGCAACAGCTCACCCCGCGGCAGATCCTGACCAAGGCCGCCTTCGAGAACGCCATCCGCGTCGATCTGGCTCTCGGCGGCTCGTCCAACACGGTGCTGCATCTCCTCTCCATTGCCCGCGAGGCCGGGGTTGATCTCCCCCTCGCCGAATTCGATCGGCTGAGCCGATCGACACCGCAGCTGGCCTCGATGAATCCCGGGGGGATCCATTTCATGGAGGATCTCGATGCCGCCGGCGGCGTGCCGGCCGTCCTTTATCAGTTGCGCGACCGCATCCTCGACAATCCGACCTTGACCGGACCGACGGTCAAGGAGGTCATCGCTGCCGTTGCCAGTGTCGATGAAGAGGTGGTCCACCCCCTCAGTAATCCGGTGCGCGCCGAGGGAGGGATCGCGATTCTCGTTGGCAATCTCACCCCCGATGGCGCCGTGGTCAAGCAGTCCGGCGTCTCCGAGAAGATGATGGTTTTCGAAGGTGCGGCGCGCTGTTTCGACTCCGAGGAAGGAGCGATGGCGGCGCTCATGGGCGGCAAGGTCGTGGCCGGCGATGTCGTGGTGATCCGCTACGAAGGGCCCAAAGGGGGGCCGGGCATGCGCGAAATGCTGGCGCCGACGGCGACCCTGATGGGACTCGGTCTCGGCGACAGTGTCGCCCTGATTACCGACGGTCGCTTTTCCGGCGGCACCCGCGGTCCCTGTATCGGCCATATCTCGCCGGAAGCGGCGGAGGGCGGACCGATTGCCCTGGTCGAGGACGGTGACCGCATCCGCCTCGATATCCCGGCCCGGCGTCTGGAACTCCTGGTCGACACCGCTACTCTGGCGGCGCGTCGTACGCGCTGGGTCTGTCCCGAGCCGAAGATCAAGAGCGGCTGGCTGGCCCGTTATGCCAAGGTGGTGACCTCGGCCAATACCGGGGCGGTGTGCAAATAAGAAAAAGGCTGTTTCACGCGGAGACGCGGAAACGCGGAGTAGGCAGAGTAATTATCAGTTTTTGATGGATTGGTGTTGTTGTCGGTGATTCGCAGTTTGACGTCCAGATGTCCTTGAAGTTCTCCGCGCCCTTCGCGGCTCCGCGTGAGAATATAAGCTTTCGCCGTTTTGTCTCGTCTGAGGAGAGAGATGCAATGAAAAAAACCGGTTCGCAGATTCTGCTGGAATGTTTGATGCTCGAAGGGGTCGATACGGTCTTCGGTTATCCCGGCGGGACCGTTATCAATATCTATGACGACCTCTTCAACTCGCCGATCAAGCATATCCTGACCCGGCATGAGCAGGCCGCCGTCCATGCCGCCGACGGCTTTGCCCGATCCACCGGCAAGGTCGGGGTCGCCATCGCCACCAGCGGCCCCGGCGCCACCAACACTATCACCGGCATCGCCACCGCCTACATGGATTCGATCCCGCTGGTCATCATCAGCGGCCAGGTGCCGACCCCTCTCATCGGCAACGATGCCTTTCAGGAGGCCGACATCATCGGCATCACCCGGCCGATCACCAAGCACAACTATCTGGTCAAGGATGTCAAGGACCTGGCGCGGATCGTCAAACAGGCCTTCTACATCGCCCGCACCGGCCGCCCCGGCCCGGTCCTCATCGACCTGCCCAAGGACGTGCAGATGGCCACGGCCAAATTCGAATACCCCGACAGTGTCGAGATCCGCGGCTACAAGCCGACCTTCAGCGGCAATCCGCGGCAGATCGAGAAGGCGGCGAAGATGATTCTGGCCGCGCGCAAGCCGGTGATCTATGTCGGCGGCGGGGTCAATCTCTCCGATGCCTCGGCCGAACTGATGGAATTCGCCGAACTGATCCAGGCCCCGGTGACGACAACGCTCATGGCGATGGCCTGTTTTCCCAAGCGGCACTCCCTCTCCCTGGGGATGCTCGGCATGCACGGCACCTACTACGCCAACATGGCGATCACCAACGCGGACTTGCTCATCGCGGTCGGTGCCCGCTTCGACGACCGCGTCACCGGCAAGATCGCCACTTTCGCCCCTCACGCCAAGATCATCCACGTCGATATCGATCCGACCTCGATCAAGAAGAACGTCCGGGTCGATCTCCCCATCGTCGGCGACAACAAGGACGTGTTGCAGAAGCTGGTGCTGGAACTCCGCACCCAGTCCGACGAGGTAAAGGAGCTGGCCGCCGCCCTCGCCCCCTGGCGCGAAGAGATCGCGGGGTGGAAGCAGAAGCACCCCATGGCCTACAAACCGTCGGCCGGCACCATCAAGCCGCAGTACGTCATCGAACAATTGCGTGAACTGACCAACGACGATGCCATCATCACCACCGAGGTCGGCCAGCACCAGATGTGGACCGCGCAGTTCTTCGACTTTCGCCAGCCGCGCACCTTTCTCTCCTCCGGGGGGCTCGGGACCATGGGCTTCGGTCTCCCCGCCGCCCTCGGCGCCCAGGTCGCCTGCCCGGGCCGCCAGGTCATCGACGTCTCCGGCGACGGTTCCTTCCAGATGAACTCGCAGGAGCTGGCGACGCTGGTACAGTACCGCCTGCCGGTGAAAATCATCATCCTCAACAACAACTTCCTCGGCATGGTGCGGCAGTGGCAGCAGCTCTTCTTCGATCGCCGCTACAGCCAGACTTGCATGGAGCTCCCCATCGACTTCGTCAAGCTGGCCGAGGCCTACGGCGCCACCGGCTTTTCGGCGAGCCAGCCGGAGGAGGTCGCAGCGGTGCTGAAGCAGGGGCTGGAGACGCCGGGACCGGTCATCATGGAGTTCAAGATCGCCCGCGAGGAGAACGTCATGCCGATGGTGCCGGCGGGCAAGGGGCTGAGCGAAATGGTGCTGGCGTCGTAAAGGCGGTAAGGTCTTGAATTCATCGGACCGATCGGTCGGATCAGACTGATCGGTCCGATATCTAAGCTTTGAAGGAGCATATGCAATGAAACACACCATATCCGTTCTGGTCGAAAATGAGTTCGGCGTTCTCAGCCGTGTCGCCGGGCTTTTTTCCGGTCGCGGTTTCAATATCGAAAGCCTTTCGGTGGCGCCGACTCTCGACCCGTCGATTTCGCGCATGACCATAGTCACCACCGGCGACGATCAGATTCTGGAGCAGATCACCAAGCAGCTCAACAAGCTCATCGATACGATCAAGGTCATCGACTTCACCGGTGCGGACTTCGTCGAACGTGAACTGGTGCTGATCAAGGTCACTGCCGAGGAGGGGACTCGGGCCGAAGTATTGCGCATCGCCGATATCTTCCGGGGCAAGATCGTCGATGTGACGGCGCGTTCCTACACCGTCGAGTTGACCGGTGCCCCGGC
>MGTO01000120.1 GCA_001799485.1 Desulfuromonadales bacterium GWC2_61_20
GAGTCAGCTCATCCTCCGAGGCGCCGCTGCGGACCGTTGTCTGACCGGCCTGCAAAGTCAGCTTTTTGCTGCTGAGGGCGGAGGCATGTATCCAGCCGGCGCCACTCCCCCCGGCCCGCACCCGCACCCAGGCCCCCTTGCGCTCCAGCACCTCGACGCGATCAGCATAACGCAGGGTCGCCGCGATCGAGCCGAAAACCTGCGGCGAGGTTCGCAGCGAACCGGCCTTGACGGCGACGGAGAGGGTCTCCGCCGCCGCCGGCAGCGCCGCACACAACAACAACGCAACCAGCAGCCACCAGACTTTACCCATAGACTTCTATTCCTTTCCCCGACGTCTGTTCTTGGCGATGCGAAACAGAATGCATTATAGTTCCCGACCGGCATGATCGTTAACAATAAATGACCGGGTGAGCAGATCATATCAAACGGGAAAAAACCGTAAATTGATTTATTTGAATTTAATCTGAGAGAGTGCTATACACAATACGCTTCTTTTTCCACATTTCCGGGGAATCGTGCGCCTGCAGCCGGAAAGTGCGACCGCAGTTTGATTTCGCGTCAGGCGCGAATTCCTGGAGGAGGATGGTCATGCCGCGCTTTTTTGTTCTCGTTCTGTTCACCGCCTTCTGCCAGCTGCTGCCGACAATGGCGGCCGCCGCAGAGACCCGCTACGTCACCGACATGCTTTTTGTCAGTCTGCGCCAGGGCCCCGCCGACAACGCCCCGGCGCTGACGACCCTGCAATCGGGGAACAGTGTCGAAGTTCTCGCCGACCAGGGGCGCTTTCTCAAGGTTAAAACCCCCTCCGGGGCAGAAGGCTACATCCTCAAGCAGTATCTGGTCGTCGCGGCGCCCAAGGCCGCCGGGTTGGCCGGACTGGAAAAGGAGCGGGACCGGCTGCGGGACGAACTTGCCAGCGCCGAGCGCGAGCGCAAAGCGGCGACGGCCGCCCTCGACGAACTGCGCAAGACCCCCGTCGGCAAAACCGCACCGGCAGCAGCCACCCCGCCCGGACTCCCCGGAGAACTCGAACAGGTGAAGAGCGACCTGGACGAGAGTCGCCGCAAATACGAGGCGCTGGTCGCCGGTTCCCGCGATGTCATCGGTCTGACCAAAGAACGGGACCAGCTGCGCAAGGAGACGGCCCGGCTCACGGCCGAACTCGACACGCTGCGGGCAGAAGGGGCCAAACTCGGCTATCGCGAGATGATCCCCTGGTTTTTGGCCGGCGGCGGGGTGCTCTTCTTCGGCTGGATTCTCGGCAAGATGTCGCGGCAGAAACGCCGCTTTTAGATTGTGCGCCCCCTTCTGTTCGACGAAGCGATTGACTTTCCCCGGGGCCTCATGTTAATCAAATCCCCTCACAGGAGCGATTCATGACCCACGGCACCAACATCGTTATCCCCTCGACGACGGCCGCGCGAGCTAGCAGCGCGGCCGCAGCGGCGGCCGCGTCTTCCGGGATCGCCTGTCGCCTGCCGTCCGCGCGCTGAACGCCGCCGACGCACCTGTCAAATACAGAGGCCATGGGCATCGCGCCCATGGCCTTTTTCATTTTTGAAACAACAGCATTCATTCACCTTCAAGGAGCAAACATGCGCCACAACATCGTGCCGGTCGGCGGCGGGGAAATGACCTACGAAATCCGCGCCATCGTCGATATTGCCGACAAACTCAAGAGGCTCGGCCTCAAGACCAACATGGAAAATATCGGCGACCCGGTCGCCAAGGGGGAACAGATCCCGGCCTGGATGAAGCAGATCGTCGCCGATCTGGCGATGGAGAATGCTTCTTACGGCTACTGCCCGACCCGCGGCGTTCTTGAGGCGCGCGAGTTCATCTGCGAACTGACCAATCGTCGCGGCAAGCTGCAGATCACCCCTGAGGACATCCTCTTCTTCAACGGCCTCGGCGACGCCATCCAGAAGGTCTACGGCTCCCTGCGCCATGAAAGCCGCGTCATCGTCCCCTCACCGACCTACTCGACCCACTCCTCGGCCGAGGCCGCCAACGCCGGCCAGCCGGCCGTGACCTACCGCCTCGACCCCGACAATCACTGGCTCCCCGACCTGGTCGAGCTGCGCAACAAGGTCAAGTACAACCCGGCCATTGCCGGCATCCTCCTGATCAACCCGGACAACCCGACCGGGGTGGTCTATCCGGAGGTGGTGCTCAGGGAGATCGTCGCCATCGCCAGGGAGTACGACCTCTTCATCGTCAGCGACGAGATCTACCACAACATCACCTACAACGGCCAGTCCACCCTGCCGATCTCCGACCTCATCGGCGACGTGCCGGCCATCGCCATGAAGGGGATCAGCAAGGAATTCCCCTGGCCGGGCGGGCGCAGCGGCTGGATCGAGGTCTACAACGCCGACAAGGACCCGGTCTTCGCCAAATATGTTGCCTGTATCCTCAACGCCAAGCTGGTCGAGGTCTGCGCCACCACCCTGCCGCAGATGGCGATCTCGAAAATGATGACCCACCCGCAGTATCCGGTCTATCTCGAGGAGCGCAAAAAACGCTACGAGCGCGCCTCGAACATCGCCTACGACATCCTCAAGGGGGTGCCGGGACTCAAGGTCAACCGCACCAACGGCGCCTTTTACATGGCGGTCGCCTTTGCCGACGGGCTCCTGAACGGCCAACAGTCCCTGCCCATCGCCAACACCGAGGTGCGCAGTCTGGTGGAGAATCTGGTCAACACGCCGGGATGCGCGCAGGACAAGCGCTTCGTCTACTATCTCCTCGCCTCGACCGGCATCTGCACCGTACCGCTGACCTCCTTCTGCACCAGCCAGAACGGTTTCCGCATCACCCTGCTCGAGCGGGACGAGCTTGAACTGACCCGCATTTTCCAGACCATCGCCGCGAGCGTAACGGCTTATCTGAAGTCGTGAGGCTCCTCCCCCGCCAACAAATGCGGCAGGCCGATCCCCTTACGATTGGCCTGCCGCATACACTGTGCAAATATACACTTCCCTACCGCCCGAGCCCGCCGCAAAATTTACGGCAATCCCCCTGTTTATCCGCGCCCCCCACGTGTAGAGTAGCAACCATCAGAGTGCATCAGCGGTTCCTACTCCCACTAGGAATCGAGACTTTTGCCGGTTGACGGGATGCCTCCCCCGTCAGCCGGTTTTTTCTTTGTCCGCCCCAGCGCTACCAAGATCGCCATAGCGGTGGCCGAGGATCGCCGCGACCGCGAAGCCGGCGGTTTCGCTGCGCAGAATGCGGGGGCCGAGGCCGACTGCGACAAAACCGTGGTCTTGGGCCAGGGCCGCCTCCTCGGGGGAGAAGCCCCCCTCGGGGCCGACGAGGAGGGCGACGCTGGCCGGGGCCGGCGCCGGCAGAACCGCCGCCAGGGGACGACTCTCCCCCTCCCAGAGGATCAGCCGCAGCGTCTCGCTCGTCGCCGCCAGCGCGTCCGCCAAGGGCAGGGACGGATCGAGGCGCGGCAGCAACGGCCGCCGGCTCTGGCGCGCCGCTTCACTGATGATGCGTTGCCAGCGCAGCTGCCGCTTCTCTTCCCGAGCCGCATCGATACGGCCGATACTGCGACTGGTCAGCACCGGGGTAAAGCTGCCGATGCCGAGTTCGGTCCCTTTCTGCAGGACCAGTTCCATGCGCTCCCCCTTCGGCACCCCCTGCAACAGGCGCAGCGGCAGTACCCCTTCCCTCTCGACCCAGCGTTCCAGGACCGTCGCCTCCGCCGTCCGCCGGTCCAGCCGCTCGATCCGGCAGCGGCAGACCTGACCCTGTCCATCGAGGAGGAGAACTTCAGCGCCGGCCCCCAGACGCAGCACAACCGCCAGATGGTGCAACGGTTCCCCCCTCAAGGTCACGGTGGCGCCGGCAAGGTCGGCGGGCGGGACAAAAAAGCGGTGCATCAGCCGGCCTTGCGGTAGAGGAGGCAGGACCACTCTTCGCGGTGGGTGATCTGCGGCGAGGTGAGAGGATAACGGGCAAAGGCGGCTAGAACCAGGGGCTCCTTTTCGAGGAGAATCCCCGACAGGACCAGGACCCCGCCGGGAGCGACCCGGGTGACGAGTGCGTCGCCGAGGCGAATGTTCTCTTCGGCGAGGATATTGGCCAGAACCAGGTCAAAGCCGCCCTCCAGGGCTTGCAACGGGGCGCCACTGACCTCGACCCGGTCCGAGACGTGATTGAGCCGGGCATTGTCGCCGGCGATGGCGCAGGCATCGGCGTCGATATCGCAGGCCAGGACCCGCTCCGCTCCGAGGGCGGCGGCCGCGACGGCGAGAATCCCCGAACCGGTGCCGACATCGAGGACCCGGCGGCGCACCCTCTCCTCGAAGAGAGCGGCGACCGCTTCGAGACAGAGGCGCGTGGTGCCGTGGGTGCCAGTACCGAAGGCCATCCCCGGGTCGAGTTCGATAACGACATCGTCGCCCTCCCGGGAGAAGGCCTCCCAGGTCGGCTTGACCACCAGGCGCCGGCCGATGCGCACCGCCGGGAAGTGCTGTTTCCACCCCTCGGCCCAATCCTCGTTGCGCACCTCGATAAATTCGGGAACGACCGTCGTCAATCCGGGAGACATTGTCGCCAGCCACCGGAGTTGGTCTCCAATCGCCTGTCGCAGCAGCGCAAGATCGGCGGGACGGGGGAAGTAGGCCCGCACCTGATAGTCCCCCGCCGCCGGCTCGTCGGGATCGGGAGGGACAAAGGTGTCGAGTTGTCGCTCCTCGACCGTCAACCCGGCACAGCCGAGCTCGGTCAGGGCATTGCCGACCAGGTCGACGACCGCTTCCGGCACCTGTAGATGCAGTTCCAGCCATGTTTTATCCATGGCCCCTGTGTAGCAGAATGGCAGGTTAAAAAGCAATAAAAAAGCCTTGACAACTAATCCCCTATCGGCTCTAATCTGTCATTAATTTTAATGAGCCTGATATCCTAAGTGGTAGCGACATGGCCCTACTGCCCTCTCGTCGTTGCCGGTTGCCCGACCAAAAACGACCAGCTCTTTCCGGAACAAGCCATGAACCCTCTCCAGACCGTCTTTCTCCTCTCCGACGCTACTGGAGAGACCGCCGAGAAGATGGTCATGGCGGCCTTGACCCAGTTCACCGGCAAAAAAGCAGACCTTAAACGCATCAGCAATGTCCGCAGCAAAAGTCAGGTTTACGAGGCTCTCGACGATGCCCTCAAACATCGGGCGCTGGTCGTTTACACCATCGTCAACCGGGAACTTGCCCTGCTGGTCCATGGCGAGTGCGAATCCCTCGGGATGCCCTCCATTGACCTGCTGACCCCACTGCTCATGCGGTTGTCGCAGTTTTTCGGTCTCTCCCCGCATGAGACCCCCGGGTTGTTGCATGGCGTCGATGAGGAGTATTTTCGCCGGGTCGAGGCGATCGAGTTCACCGTCAAGCATGATGACGGCCAGGAAACCCGCAATCTGCATAAGGCCGATATCGTCCTGGTCGGGGTCTCCCGCACCAGCAAGACGCCTCTCTCCATCTACCTGGCCCATCGCGGTTGGCGTGTCGCCAATGTACCGCTGGTCCCGGGCATCGATCCGCCCGCCGAATTATTCCAGGTCGATCCGGGCCGGGTCGCGGCGCTGATCATCGACGCCCAACGCCTGGTCGAACTGCGCGCGGCGCGACTGCGCAACCTGGGGCAAGACCCGCGCACCGCCTATGCCGACTATGAGCAGATTGAAGAAGAGTTGCGCACGGCCCGCAAATTCTACCGACGCCACCCCTGGGTCGTCGTCGATGTAACCGGCAAGGCGGTCGAGGAAACGGCCAACGAAATTCTGGTCAAACTCGGCCTCAAATAGGGCCTACGTTTACCCGGCTCAATCGGCCATTTAGTTCGCCGGCACCTTAACATACCCACAAACAGAAGACCGAAGGAGATTGACCATGCGCATCCTCGTCGTCGAAGATGAAAAAAAGGTCGCCAGCTTCATCAAGCGCGGGCTGGAAGAAGAGGGTTTCACCGTCGATGCCGCCTTTGACGGCGAAGAAGGGCTCTACATGGCGGAAACCAATAGCTACGACCTGATCCTTATGGATATCATGCTGCCGAAAATGGACGGCCTGGCGGTCGTGCAAAAACTGCGGGAACGCAAAATCATGTCGCCGGTCCTCTGCCTGACCGCCAAGGATACCGTCGATGATATCGTTTCGGGACTCAACTCCGGGAGTGACGATTATCTGACCAAACCCTTCGCCTTTGCCGAACTTCTCGCCCGCGTCCGTGCCCTCCTCCGCCGCGGCAGCCAGGATCGCGGGGCCGAACTGACCTTCGCCGATCTGCGTCTCGATCCGGTGGCACACAAGGTCTGGCGCAACAACAAGGAGCTCGACCTGACCGCCAAGGAATACGCGTTGCTTGAATATTTCATGCGCAATCCGCACCAGATCCTGACACGGACCATGATTGCCGAACATGTCTGGGATTACACCTTCGACTCCTTCACCAACATCATCGACGTCTACGTCAACTACCTGCGGAAAAAGGTCGACCGCGACTTTGAAAAGAAGCTGATTCATACGGTGCGGGGCGTCGGCTACGTCCTCAAGGAGGAATAGGTTGTACTTCAGCAGCATCCGCCTTCGCCTGACCCTCTGGCTCTCCCTGACCCTGGCCGTCATCCTGACGGCCAGCGGTTTTTTCTGGCTGACTTACCTGGAGAAGACCTTGTTCACGCACGCCGATGAGCGCTCACGACTCATCGCCGAAGACATTCTCTCCTTCCACAACTACTATCATACCGCCACTCAGATTCAGCCCAGCTGCGCCAATCTGCGCGACTTCATCCAGAGTCACACCTGGGGTGCCTACGTCCAGATTCTGGATGATCGTGGCGAAATCAGTTGCACCTCGGCCAACCTCGGCACCAACCGCCTCCCCCTCGACAAGGCAGCCCTGCTGCACGCATCCCGCGGTGAACCCCACTATGCCTCCATCGAACAGGAGGAGGGCAGGGCCCTGCGCGTCCTGACCTACCCGATTCTCGAGCAGGGCCGGATATTCGAAATCGTCCAGATCGGCGAACCTCTCGCTGAAATCGAGGAAACTGTCGATCATTTCCGCGAGGTTATGCTGATGTGGAGCCCTCTGGTCATTTTGGGCATCTCCCTGGCCGGCTGGTTTCTGGCCGGCCGCACCCTCGCCCCCATTGCCAGCATGAATCGATCGATGCACCAGATTACCGTGGAAAATCTCGGCGAGCGTCTTCCTGTCAGCGACTCCGACGATGAGTTGAACCAGCTGGCGGGAACCTTCAACAATATGCTGGCACGACTGTCCGACTCCGTCGGTCGCATCAAGCATTTTACCGCCGATGCCTCCCATGAGTTAAGGACACCATTGGCGATTCTCAAGGGAGAAACAGAAGTCGCCTTGCGCTGGGCCAAGGGTCCCGAGGAATTACGGGCCACTCTCGTCTCCAACCTCGAAGAAATCGATCGCATGGGACATATCATCGAGGATCTTCTCAGTCTGGCCAAAAGCGAAGCGGGCGAACTCTATCTCAAGATCACTGAATTCAGCCTTAGCGACCTGCTGCAAGATCTCTATCTGATCGGCAACCACATCGCCGAAGCCAAGACCATCGCCGTCCAGCTGCATCTCAACGTCGAAGGGGAAATCCGCATTCGGGCCGACCAACTCCAGATCCATCGCATGCTCCTCAACCTCGTCACCAATGCCATCAAATACACCCCGGCGGGGGGACGCGTCTCGCTGTCCCTGGCGGTGAAAAACGACCTAGCTTTTGTCGCCATCGCCGACTCCGGTTACGGTATAGCGGCACAACACCTGCCGCACATCTTCGAGCGTTTCTACCGCATCGACGAGGCGCGTAATCGCGAAGCCGGCGGTGCCGGTCTCGGCCTCGCCATCGTCAAATCGATTGCTGTCGTCCACGGCGGCGACGTCAGCGTGACCTCCGAACCGGGCGTGGGGAGTACCTTCACCGTCCGCCTTCCCCTCTCCGGCCCCCCCCCGCGCACAAAAAAAGCCTGAACAGGTTTTCCTTCAGCCACCGCTGCCCTTGACAAGCTGGGGGGGGATGGTTACATAGTTTCCACATTTCCCAGAGGAGGTTTCCATGCGCACCTACCGTAGCGTCCTCACGGCGGTCCTCGTCACCTGCCTTTTTCTCAACTTGCCCCCGCAGGAAAGTGTCGCCGCGTCCCTCCCCGATCTGGTGACCCTGGCCAAGGAACTCAAACCGGCGGTCGTCAACATCAGCACCAGCAAGACCAACCGCCCGCGCCGTCCGGCCCCGTCCCTGCCGCGATCACCGCAGGATGAGTTCTTCGACGACTTCTTCAACCGCTTCTTCCAGGGCCAGCCGCAACCCCCGTTAAAGGAGCGTTCCCTCGGGTCGGGCTTCATCATCAGCCGGGACGGCTACATCCTGACCAACGACCATGTCGTCAATGACGCCGATGAAATCAAGGTCAAACTGGCCGACGGACGCAGTTTCACCGCCACCATCAAGGGTCGCGACGCCAAGCTCGATCTCGCCCTCCTTAAAATTGAGAACAAAATCGATTTACCCGTCGCCCGCCTCGGCGACAGCGACACCCTGGAAGTCGGCGAGTGGGTCATGGCCATCGGCAACCCCTTCGGCCTCGCCCAGACCGTCACCGCCGGCATCGTCTCGGCCAAGGGGAGGGTCATCGGCGCCGGCCCCTACGACGATTTCATTCAGACCGACGCCTCGATCAACCCGGGCAACTCGGGCGGCCCTCTCTTCAATCTGGCCGGAGAAGTCATCGGCATCAACAGTGCCATCATCGCCGGCGGGCAGGGAATCGGTTTTGCCATTCCGATCAACACCGCCAAGAACATCGTGCCGCAACTGAAGGATGCAGGACACGTCACCCGCGGCTGGCTCGGGGTCAACATCCAGTTGGTCTCCGACGAACTCGCGGCATCCTTCGCCCTCAAGGAAGTCAAAGGCGCTCTCGTCTCCGCGGTTGAAAAGGGCTCGCCCGCCGATCAGGCCGGGATCCGCCGCGGCGACATCATTCTTTCCTTCGACCGCTATGAAATCAGCCACTTCACCGACCTGCCGCGACTGGTGGCGGCGACCCCGGTCGGGCGACAAGTCGTCGCCTCCCTCTTCCGCGACGGCAAAACCGTCGAGGTCAAGATCATTGTTGCGCAGCTCGCCGAAGGCCCCAAGAGCGAGGCCAGCAAGGGGGAATTTCGCGAAAAGCTGGGGATGACCCTCGCCGATTCCGCCAGCGAAGCCGCTCGCAGACATGGGTTACAACCGGGCCCCGGCGTCATCGTTATCTCCGTGGATGGCGATGGTCCGGCGGCCGCCGCCAATCTGCGCCCCGGCGACCGCATCCTCGAAGCCGGCGGCGAAACCGTGACCGACGCGGCGGCCTTTCTCACCCTTATCCACCGCCAGGAGAAGGCGACGGTGCTGCGGTTACTGATTGAACGCGGCGAAAATATTTTCTACACGACCCTGGCCCTCGATTGAGCCCGGCTCTTCACCCCATTACGCCACGCTCTTCGTCCTGGCCCCTCCGGCGCCAGGGCCAGTGTGCTTCCGCACAGTGTAATACGCCTATGTCTGTGCTACGGTACTAGCATGCGACTGGCCCTGAAACATCAAATTCTGCTGGCACCGGCAACGGTCCTGCTGCTGATGACCCTTCTGTTGGGGTTCTTGCAGTACACCTACTGGGATCTCTCCGTCAAACGCCAGCAGGCCCTCAACCTCAAAACCTCTTTCATTGCCCTGGCCGAAGCCGAGATGGCGGCCAAGGGGATGCTCGCCCGCGCCGCCCACAGCAAGGCGCTGACAGCTCTCGACGCGCAAAGTCTGGAGCAGATGAATGACCTCTATGTCCACCTTGAGAGCGCCGTTACTCGCGCCATAGCCGTGATTCCGCCGTCGCCGGCAGAACAGCAAGAACTGCGACAGACGGTCACGGAGCTCAACCCCAACCATGGCTATGACAGTGACAGCGTCATTGCCGCGCTCACCCGTCTGCGGCCTGTCCTCGAATCGTTGGCCCTGGCCACGCAAAAAAAACGTGAACAGCTGCGCGACCTCCACAACCAGGACATGGAAGAGCTCGTTGCCCGCACGGCCTTTGTCTCTATCATCGTCCTTGGTACGGCCATTCTCCTCGGCGTCTTCCTTTCCCTGACCCTTGCCCGCCGCATCCTGCGCCGCATTCAGCTCCTCTCGGCCGGTGCCGCCCGCATCGCCGAAGGCGATCTGGTGCCGGTGGCGGCGCCCCGGCGCTCGGCCGACGAACTCGACGATCTCGGCAGCTCGATCAACCGCATGACCGAGCAGTTGATCCGGGTCGTCGGCACGGAAAAGCTCCTCGAAGGGGCCGAGGACGAACGGCGTCGCATCGCCATGGATATTCATGACCAGACCCTGGCCGATCTCTCCTCGGTCCTCCGCGGCCTGCAAGATATGCGGCGCAATGAAACGTGCCTCCCCGAAGGGAACTCCGGCACCAAACCGTGCCAGGTTTCCGCCGCCCTCCTCGAAGAGGAGATGCTGCGGGCCATGGCCAATCTGCGCGAAGTCATGGACGACCTCCATCCCCAGACCCTCGATATTCTCGGCCTCGGCGCCGCGCTGCAATCGCATATAGACCGCCACCTCGGCGGGGCCGGCATGCCCGACTGCGAACTCTATATTTCGCCGGAAGTCGAGCGTCATCCCCTGCCGCGCCTCACTCAGGTCACCCTTTACCGCATCGCCATCGAAGCGATACACAATGTCTGCAAACATGCCCACGCCAGTCGTTTTGAAGTTCTTCTCGCCATTCGTGGCAGCGAGCTGGTTCTCTCCGTCGAGGATAACGGCAACGGCTTTTCTGCCGTTTCCAGCATGTCGAGCTCGGGACGCGGGCTCAACAACATTCGCGAACGCGCCCGGGCCATTGGCGCCACGGTGCTATGGGGAGCCTCGCGTTTCACCTCGGGCACCCGTTTTGAGCTCATCCTCCCCCTTCACTTGCGCGCCGTTGCCGAGGAGTAGATTGCGTTATGCCGACTCTCGATATTCTCCTTGCCGAAGACAATCCGAAAGACTTCGAGTTTCTTGAAACCCTCTTTCGCTCCTTCGACCAGGCCACACGCATCACCCGCGCGCACAATGGCCTCCTCGCCCTGGAAATGGCCCTGGAGCGCGAGGTACCGCTGGTGGTGAGCGATATCCAGATGCCTGAACTGAACGGCATCGATTTCGCCAAGGCCCTGTGGGAGCGCCGCCCCGCCGCCCGCATCGTCCTCTGGAGCCAGTACAAGGATGAAATGTACGTGCGCGCCCTGGCCCGTATCGTCCCCCCCGAGACGGTCTACGGCTACATCCTCAAGTCGAATCCGCGTGAGCGCATCGCCAGCGCCATTCAGACCGTCCTCTTCGAAGAGCAGTGCTGGATCGATCCGGAAGTACGCAAAGTCCAGGGGCGCACCGCCCTGAGCCAGAGCGCCCTCTCCGACATCGAGTATGAAGCCCTCCTCGACATCGCCCTCGGCCTCACCGACAACCTTATCGCCCAACGCCGTTATCTCTCGCGCCGGGGTGTCCAGAGTCGCCTCAATTCCCTCTACGGCAAACTCGGCATCGACCAGGAGCAGTTTCACAGCGAAAAGTTCGGGGACGCCTTCAATCTGCGCAACCGGGCCGTCGCCGTCGCCTTGCGCCGAGGGCTGGTCAACGCCTTCGAACTCGAACATGAGGAAAGTGAATTTCAAGCCTGGCTCAAACGCCTCAAGGGCAGCCAGCGCGATTGACGCGGGGGGCGCTGGCCACCCCCCTCGCCAGCAGACAAAAAAAAAGCAAGAGCCACCATCCGCACGGAATGGTGGCTCTTGCTGCTTAATCGGCAAGTTATGGAAGATTTACTTCAGACGTCCTTTTTCTTTTCCACCTCGATCGGTTTCTCCATCTTCACTTCCGTTTTGACATCCGCCTCGCCATCCTTCATCCCGTCTTTGAAGTTACGGATCCCCTTGCCGAGGGCGCTGCCGACCTGCGGCAGTTTCCCGGCCCCGAAAATCACCAGGACAATGACGAGAATGATTACCAGTTCCATGGTGCCTAGTCCAAACATGGGCATCTCCTTTGGTTTGACAGTCGCGGAATTATAGCCGTTTTACTCGGGAAAAACAACGACCTCGGCAAGTCCCTCCGCTGCGACCAGACCCGGCACATCAATCGGCAAAAAAGGGCCGGCGCTGACGCCGGCCCAAGGAGGCGAGGGGTGGGAGCCCCCGTTTGCAACCCGTTATGAATCAGTGGTCTTCTTCGACATCGAGGGGGAGGAGGTGTTCCGCCAGGGTGTAGAGAAAGAGACAGAGAGAGATCGCCCCGATCACGATAGCCAATTCCGTGATGGACGGGACGTAAGACAGCAGGCCATTGGTGAGATCGGCGGCACCTTCGCGCATGGATACGAGCTGACCGGCGACGACCAGGTCGAAGCGCATGAAAAAGATGCCGAAGGTCGAGAGGAGCCCGGCCCACATAACCCCGCCGGGAGTACGGGTCCGGGGGTTGAGGAGGATGACGACGGGGATGAGCATACCGAGAAGCACTTCGAAGAACCAGAAGTTGAAGGCCAGAGGGCCGGTCAACGTTGCCATGGTCGCTTCGAATTTCTCCGGCGGGTGGCCATAGACGGCCGGGATGATCTTCCAGATGACGAAGAAGATGAGGATGGTGAGAAAGAGGGCCTGCAGCTTGCCCAGGGTCCCCATGAAGTCCTCATACTTTTGCGGCATCGGTGTGCCACTCTCTTTATGGTTGAAGTAGACGATCATGCTGACGATCGCCCCACCGGAAACCAGGGCCGACAGAATAAAGTAGATGGGGAGAAAGGAACCGTACCAGAACGGGCGGGCTTCGAGGAGTCCGAAAACGGCGCCGAGGTTGGAGTGGGCCGAGATGGCGGCGATGAAACCGGCCATGCCGAGGGCGAAGGCCCCCTTGTGCATCCCCTTCATCAGGAAGTAGAGCTCGCCGCTGAGGAGCACGAGGTAAAGCCCGTAGAGGGTCCCCATCCACCAGATGGCCGAGGAGAAGTTGGGACTGATGATGGCATAGATCCCCAGGCGGATCGGATGGTTGATCTCCATGCCGATGGTGCCGAAGCCGCAGAGGAGGGTGATGATGGCGAGAATGATCGCCCGCTTGCCGATGAACTCGAACTTCTCGATGCCGAAGACGTGGCCGAGGCTCGACACCAGGCAGAGCCCGGTGCTGGAGACGACGAGAAAAACGTAGGTGGCGATGAGGATGCCCCAGGGGATCTCCCGGGTCACGTTATAGACATGGGCATGGCCGTTGATGAGGACATTCAAGGCACCGATTATCCCGATGACGACGCCGGCACTGAGGAGACCGAACCAGAGTTTCCGGCTCGGACGATGTTGAAAAATTGGATGCATGGCGCGTCTCCTTAGGTCAGATAGAACAGATGCGGTTTGGTCCCCTGAGCAACCTTGAGCACCCGCGAAGGATTCTTGGCGAGGAGCCGTGACACCTCGCTGTTGGGGTCGTTGATGTCACCGAAGACCCGCACCTTGGTCGGGCAAGTTTCGACGCACGCCGGCATACCCCCGGCGTAGACCCGGTGCGAGCAGAAGGTACATTTGTCGACGGCGGCGATGACCTCGTTGTAGTAGCGGGCGTTGTAAGGGCAGGCGGTCTGGCAATACTTGCAGCCGATGCATTTGTCAGCGATGACATGAACGATACCGTCCGGGCTGACGACCGTCGCCTTGGTTGGGCAGACATGGGCGCACGGGGGGTTGGCGCAGTGCTGGCACTGGCTCGGGGTGAAACTCTGGCCGAGGTTGGGATAGGTGCCGCGCAGCTTCTCCTCGTCGACCCAGTTGCGATAGTTGTCGCGGCCGACGGGGACGTCGTTCTCGGCCTTGCAGGCAACCGTGCAAGCCTTGCAGTCGATGCAACGTTTTGTATCCAAAACAATGGCATAACGTTTGTTTTTCATGGACAACTCCTCAAGGGCAAAGTTCTTTTTTTGCCACAGAGGACACAGAGATCACCGAGAAAATCTTGGCCTTACACAATTCTTCAAGCCGTTCTCTGTGTGCTCTGTGACCTCTGTGGCTAGTGTTTACGCCGGGAAGATTTCGACCAGCGTCTCATGCATGGCCACGTTGCCGGAGATCATACAGGTCTTCTCCTCGATCAGGGCAGCGTCGCACCCCCCTACCCCGTAGACGTTGCTCTGCCCTTTGGAGAGGACGCCAAAGCCATGCGCCATGTAGACGCTGTCGGGGCGGATCTTTTCGGTCACTTCCAGCTTGAGGGTCTCTTCGCCGACCGCACTCTTGACCCGCACCAGGCGGCCATCGTCGAGCCCGAGACGGGCCGCTTCCTGCGGATGGAGCCAGAGGGTATTCTCCGGCATGATGTCGTGGAGATAGGGATTGTTGGTCGTGGTGCCGTGGGTGAAGTAGGCATGGCGCCCGACCAGCAACCGGTATTTCCCGGTCGGGACAACGTTCGGCGAACTGTAGACCGGGAGCGGGTCGAGACCCTTTTCGGCATATCTCTCCGAATAGATTTCGATCTTGCCGCTCTTGGTCTTCAGCGGCTTGCCGTAACTGCTGCCGTAGACCGGCTTGTCGGCCTCATAGTAAACACCCTTGCTCTTGAGATCGGCGAGGATCTTCGGGTTATTCGAGCACTGATGCTCAATCGCCTCTTCCATGGTGAAGTTGAAGGTGTCGGCGATATCCGGGCCTAGTCGCTTGGCCAGCTGCTGCATGATCCACAGGCACGGCTTGCTTTCGAAAAGAGCTTCCACCGCCGGCTGACGCCAGGCGACGACCGGAACGATGCCACCGAGAACCTCGGGCGGATCGAGGCGCTCGAGATAGGTCGCCTCGGGGAGGACGACGTCGGAGTACCAGGCGGTATCGCTCATGGTCACGTCGATGGTGCAGATGAAATCCATCTGCGCCATCATCTTCAAGGTCTTGGCGCGGTTCGGCACCGAGGCGACGCAGTTCTGCTTGTAGATCATCATCCCCTTGACTGGGTACGGCTTCCCTTCGAGAACCCGATCGCGGAAGATGGACCAGCTGCCGTCCGATTCCGAGAGATAGGCAACCGAGTCCGCGTCGAGGCGACCCGGGATATCGTCGTAGTAGGGGGCGAGATAGTCATGCTTGGTCATGGCGATGCTGCGGTTGGGAATCATCCCTCCCTCGACGTCCCAGTTGCCGATGATGGCATTGAGGATCGCCATCGCCCGCCGCATCTGGGTGTCGTTGGCAAAGAAGGATGAGCGCCGGCCCTGATAATAGACGGCATGGGGGGCGGCGTCGGCAAAATCACGGGCGATACGGCGGATGTCGGCTGCCGGGATTTCGCACTCCTTGGCGGCCCACTCCGGGGTGTAGGTGGCAATGTGCGGGACGAGCTTGTCGAAGCCGACCGTCATCTTCTCCACGAAATCCTTGTTGTAGCGCTTTTCGGTGACAATGACGTTGATCATGGCGAGAATGAAGGCCATGTCGGTCCCGGGCTTGATCGGATACCACTCATCGGCCTTGGCCGCGGTCTTGGTAAAGCGCGGATCGAGATAAATCAGCTTGCGCATCCCGCCGTCGCCCTTGAGCAGGTCGATGGTGTCGGGGGTAATGAAGGCTTCGCTGCGATTGGCGCCGCTCATGATAATGTAATCGGCGTTGAGAACATCGGGGGTCGGATTGGTGCCGAAGGTGGCGGAGAAGCCCTGAATGTTCGAGGAGAGACAGAGCGTTGCGTGGCGCAGGGTGTTGGGAGAACCGTAACATTCCGCCATCTGGTTGAAGAAGTGGTCCTGGAAGGTCCCCTCGGTCGAGGCGAAAACCACGCCGGCGCGCGTGTACTTCTCGGCGATCTGGTTAAGATTCTTGCCGACCAGATCGAGGGCCTCGTCCCAGCTTGCCCGCCGCCACTTCCCCTCGCCGCGCTCACCGACCCGGATCAACGGATACTTGAGGCGGTCGGGATCATAGACCACCTTGGTCCCGGCATTGCCGCGGGCGCAAAGCATGGCCCGGCTCTTGACGGCGAAATTGGGATTGGGGTCGAGCTTGTGGATCACCCCGTCGCGCACCCTGGCGATGACGCCGCATTTGTTGACGCACATGCCGCAGCTGGTGAAGACATCCTTGGTCGGCAGGGTGGTGACCGCCCCGACCTTGCCCTCCTGGGCCAAGGCCCGCAGGACCTTGACCTGGGAGCCGACTGCCACCCCGGCGAGGGCGCAGGAGGAGACCCCGATAAAGCGGCGGCGACTCAGTTTTTTTTCAAGTAGGCGTGTCACGTCTTTCTCCTTTGCCTGTTCCAATAATGCGTATGTTTATATGTTTGCAAGCTTTAAAGGGGGGAGAGGATCGCGCCTCTCCCCCGCGAGTCTAGCAGGTTGGATCAGAATTTTACAGTGATTGAGGCGTAGGCGTCCCACGCCGTGTCGACCACGGGGAGCATCGAGTAGGCGGTACCGGCCTGCACGTCTTTGACCTTGAGCGGGGTGCCGACCGGCGAACCGCTGCCGGTGTACTCGTAGTCGTAGTAGATGCCGCCGAGCTTGAGGAACATGTTGGGGTTGATATTGACGATATAGTAAGCTTCGCCGGCGTGACCGCGGGTGGCGAGCTTGCTGTTGATCATGTCGTCCTGGGCCTGGGTGAAGGGGATCCAGTACTTCGACCCGTAGTTGTATTCGAGGCCGACGCTGCCGCTCGGCGCCGGGAACTTCACGCCGGCATAAACCGAGTAGCCTTCCTGGGTTTCGTCGGAGGTGGCGCGGACCGGAGCCATGATCACTTCTGTGCCATCCTGACTCAGCTTCGCCTCGAAGACCGCATCGGAGAGGAGACCGCCGAACATGCCGGCCTTGCCGTTGGGCTCGGCCTGGGTCATGGCGCCGGAGACGAAGGCGTTGAAGCCGCCCTCGGTCTCGAGCACATAGCCGATGGCCGCGAGGTTGATGTCACCGATGACGGTCGAGGGCTGCACGCGGGTGACGAAGTTGAAGTTGGGGAACTTCTGCAGGTCCTTATTCATGGTCGGGGCGAAAATTTCCGCGTACTGGCTGGGGAAGGCAATCACCCCTTTGAAACCGTCGTTGACGTCCATGGCGCGGAAGGCGGTCATCTGCACAAAGTGGGTGCCGGTGTTGACGACGTCGAAGTTGATGCCGCCGAGGTGGGTGTCTTTGGTGGAGATCTCGTTGAAGAGCTCGCCGTTGCCGAGTTCCGACTCATAGCCCTGGCCGTAGCAGAAACGAACGGTCTGGCCTTCGATCCCGGTCAGCTCGCTGAGCTTGTAGCCGGCGGTGATGCCGTCGAAGTTGAAGTGGACGAGATGGCCGGTCGGGGTGCCGCCGCGCAGTTCGTCTTCGCGCAGCTGGCTCGGCGGGCCGTAGGCCGAGGGACGACGGCCGATGGAGAGGTAGAAATTGCTGCCGCCGATCTCGTTCCAGTCGAAGTAGGCGCGCTCGACCCGGACCCAGTCGCCGGTGGTGTTGCCGCCGTCGGTGCCGTCCATGGTGTAGGAGTTCCACGAATCGAAGACCTTGGAGCCGGTCGAATCGCCCCAGTTCTTGTACATGAGGAGACGGCCGGAAAAGTTGACGTTGTCGGCAACCTTGGCCTTCATGCCGAGGCGCAGACGGGTGGTGTAAAGAATGTCGTTGTTGATGTCGTAAGTGCTTTTGGTGCCGAGGGGGAACGGCATAACACCAGGGAAAGTCGCGGGATTGGTAGGGTCAAACCCCCCCATGGCCGCATTCAGGTTGGCGTATAGATTCGGATTGCTCAGATAAAGATTGTTGAACATATTGTCCAGCGCTGTCGGATTGATCGCGGGATCAAGCCCTGCAGCCGGGGTGGCTGGATTGAATGCAGCAAAGCTCCCGAGGGCGCCGCCGCCAACCTTCATGAAGAAGTCGGTCATATTGACCTGAATCCCCGGATTGAAGGTCACGTCCTGGTAATGCAGGGTATCGGCCTTGTTGCGGAAGTCGCCGTACCAGTTGATGCGGTCGGTGGCGGTCTTCTTCTCGGCGGAATCGACACGGGTCGCCATTTCGTCGATCTGTTTCTGCAACTCCTGGATCTGCAACTGCAGATCGTCGGCGGCAAAGCCGCCGGTCGGGATGGCGATGAGGATCGCCGCGAGCATGATAAACAATCTACGCATGTTGTGCCTCCTGAAGAAAGTTGCTGCAGGTAACGCCAGTATCAACCGCAAGTCTCGGGCTGATCGGAATCGGCGGCATGATCAAAGAGAAACTGCTGCATATCCTTGAGGTCCTGCTCGGAAAATTGTTTCCAGACGTCAGCCTTAACCTTGTGTTTGTCCTTGTTGAAAAAGCGATCCCACTGCACCTGGGTCTTGGAGAGCGGGGTCAGCTTGCCCCCTTCCGCCCCTTCGACATGGCAGACCTTGCAG
>MGTO01000121.1 GCA_001799485.1 Desulfuromonadales bacterium GWC2_61_20
GGTGCCTCACATCGTCGGCGACGTTCTTGATGTTGCGCTTGCTCAGGCGCGCCAGTTCATTGAGGGAGGTCGGGCGGGCGGTGCGGATCAGATGCAACAGAGCGAGGCGCTTCGGCGTCACCGCTTTACGAAAGGCTTCCAGGCTGGTGAAGTAGACGCCGTGCTCCTTGCGCACCTGTTCGCCGCGCGAGATCGCCTCGGCAGTAGCGATGAAATCGTCGAGCGCCTCTTGTTCACTGCGAATGCCGATCTTGAAGCTTTTACCCTTCATGACTGCCTCCCATTTATTGGCATCGTAGGCCAATAACCCCTCCCGTCAAGCCGATCCAAGGTTGATTATCCTGACGTTACCCCCGATTGTGCCCAACCTCTTCGACCTCCAACCCCGCCCCCAACCCCGGCCGGCAAAAAACCAACGTCGTCGTTCTCGCTGCTTAGGCAGGTTCAGCCGGCATCTCCACGTGCCGGTCAAAGGAGAATGAATCCCCGCACTTCGGGCAGGTGGCCCGCACAGGTTTCGCCGGCAAATTCCGGCGAGGGACGGATCGGCTGAAAGCACATGTGGGACAGGATACCTCGACACGATCGGAAGTCAGCTCCCTTGATCTCTTGACTGGAACTTTGGCGCCAGCGGCAGGCATCTCCTTGTATCTCATGCTCGGCATGTTTGCGACGAGCAGCGTCCAGGCGCCCATCCCGAACCCGTACCAGGTCAACGAACTCTCCAGCGAGAACAGCCCCGCAAGCCCGAAGATCAATAACGCGACAAAGGCAACGGAAGTAAGAAAGCCTTTCAAAGTCAACGCATGCCGGGGATGCGAGCCTTGCACATCGGGGAGCAGGGGACGCCCCAGGGCGTTCTCCGCAGCCGTCGCCGTCCTGCCCGAAAGACGACCGTCCTTCCAACTCATGAGGTCCAGCAGCAACGATTTCGATCGCTTCGCAATTGCTGTCATGGCGTGCCCGTCGAGTGAGTGGAAATGGAGGATCCGCTCCCGCCCCTCCTCGGTCCAGCGTACATAGGTCTCGGTAATATCGAACCAGCTCGGAAAGGAAAGGCCTTGCGTGATCGATGTGACCTGCTCGCGAGGGATGCGAAAACCGACTCTGTCGCCGGAGTAGACCAAGGCGTCACTGGTGATGTTCAGAAACCCGATATCCCAGACCGTGTGGTTCTCGTAGGCACGGGGATGCTCCTCCGGAGAAAGTCCGACGAAATAGCTCCGTGCGTCATCCATATTGAAGCCGGCTCGGGCCGTTTTTTCCCGCATGCCCCGCTTCATCTTCCCGTACCCCAAAAGGCTCGCGTAGTTAGCTACCGCGAGGTAGACCAGCGGCACGAGCACAAATCCTGCCCATAATGCTGCAGCGGAAAAACCGCCGGTGCTTACGAACCGGACCCAGACGACTGGCGTCATCGAAACGGTCAGCATAAGCAGCAGCATGATCGCCAGGGTTTTCTGCAGCTTGAACTCGGTTGAATAGACGAGGTCCGTGCTCGCTGCCTCATCGGGGACCGCATAACCATCTTCCTCGCCCCGCGTGGCCGGCATGTCGAGCAGGATCCGCAGCCGCTCCGCGGGAATCTGGTGCCGCTCGGCGATGGCCTTCGCCCGCCGGAGCGTGGCCGGGTGCGTCGAGAGCCGCTCATCCCAGCTGCCCCAGGTGATCGGCATCAGGTTCATCTTCGAGAGTTTTACCAGCGCCGTTATCATGGCTTCCGGTGCGCCGGTCACGAGGGTTGCAAATTCGTCGGCCGAACGTTCGAAGCGCCGCGAGAGGTAGTAGCGAGAAAGCAGGGCGAGCAGGAACGCCAGGGGGAAATGCAGGTACTCGTTGAGCCATTCCTGGACCACGAGCAAACGCTCGAAATCGTCCGCCCAGAGAAGGGACAGTAACGACGGAGCGATCATGAACGCTCCCCACAGAAGCACGTTGAACAGCGCAAAGAGCAGCAGCATCCCTACCCAAGACAAGAGCACCGTATGGCGCATCTTCACGTGCCCGATCTCATGGGCCATGACGCAGTCGGTCTCTTGCTGCGTCAGCCGTTCGAGCAGGTAGTCGGTGATCATGACCCTGCCGCCTTGCATGGCAAAGGCGTTGCCCATCTGGAGCCGCTTCGCCGGCAGCAGGTAGACCTGCTGGATCTTGACGCCAGCCCGGCGGGCCATCTCGAGGATTTTCTCCCTGAGTTCGCCGCTGTGCAGCGGCCGCGGCGTGGCCTGTGAGATCTTGCCGTGCATCCATGCCCCGACCAGTTTCGCGATTCCCGCGCCGGCGAACCAGAGCATGGCCGTGCCGGCATTCTGGACCAGGGAACCGATCCCGATGATGAGGAAGACCATCGGCAGGATGGCCGCAGCATGTTCCCAGAACCCCTTCACCAGCATTTCCCGTCTGTCCCAGGCGACGCCCCGCACGTGCAGCCAGAGCGGTCGGGCCAGGTATTGGCAAAGGAACGACACGATACCCGGCGGAAGGAACAGCACCAGCGCGTTGAGAATGGGCTGATTGCTGCCGGTGAGATAACCGATGAATGTCTCGACACTGAATACCGAGATGGCGATGATCCAGACCACCCAGACGCCCTCGGCAACCCAGCGGTGGACCCGCCAGTAACCGAACCACGCCGCGGCAGCGTCCTTGCCCGCAAGAATCAGGCTCCGCCGCCGGATAATCAGGATCAGCACGATCGGCGCGATGAGCAGGCACAAACTCGTCGCGCAAAGCGCAACCACATAGCTTTTGCGATAGCCGAACTCCAGTGGAAGTTTGTCTGTGTTCTGCTCTTCCGGCTCGAAAGTAAGGGAATGGGTCGTTTGTGCGCCATGGCTGAAGGCTCTGCCATCCCGGCCGACGCTGGAGAATCCAAGCTTAGGGAGGGTAATGGAAAGGTCGAACTTGAACTGACCGTGTGCTGCCAGCAGCTTCCTGATCGGTGCCGGATCGATCACCACACTGTTGACGAGACCGTCTTTTCGGACTGGCACTTTGCATTCGGAATTTATCTGGACGCCGTTTTTGTCGGGTTCGGCCCGGTCGTCGTCGAACGTACACTGAAGCGCTTCCTGCAGTGCCGTGACGAGTTCCTGTCGCGCCCCGGCCAGGTCAGAGCCGTCTTTGGCAGTCCTCACCGTAAGGTTCGATGTGGTATTTCCCTGTTCGTCCATGCTCACATGCCAGTAGACGGATGGCTGCGGCACGTACTCATCGTATTCATCTTCCTGGGCGGTAACGGTGAATGGCGCACAAATAATCGCTATTTGGCACAAAAATAAAAAAATATTTTTCACTAAATATCTATTCATTGTTTGACATAGATTTGATTCAACTGCGATCATGACACCTCCAGAATTATTCAATGACATGGTTTATATGTAACGATAGATTCAGAACTCCAGAGAAATCTTACCTGATTAACTGGCTGGATATTTATGCAAAAAAACCGCTGGCCGGCATGATGCTGTCATCAGCGGTTTTCATCTTACGTGCTTACGATCGCGCTTAGCAATGCTTTTTCTCGCCCACGGCAAACTACTTGATCACCCCGCAGGCAACGCGCGCCCCGCCACCACCGAGTGGCGCCGGATGATCGGCATGATTGTCGCCGCCGGCATGCACCATCAGTGATCGCCCCACCACATCGGCAGCTTTCAACCTGGGCGCCAGGACAGGTTGCGTGGCAGTGCCATTAGCGTCGACATAGAGGGGCGGGAGATCGCCCAAATGGCCATCGCCCCAAGGGGTGCCGTGGCGATTCGTCGCCTGCGGGTCGAAGTGTCCTCCCGCCGCCAGGGCCGGGACCATCTTGCCGTCCTTTTCCTTCGGCTCGCAGCTGGGATTCTGGTGCAGGTGAAAGCCATGCAGGCCCGGGGGGAGGCCCTGCAAGGCCGGCGTAAAGACCAGACCATACTTCGTTTCCGCGATGGTCACGGTTCCGACACCGGCACCCATACCTTTGTCATCGACCAGATTGAGGGGCACGACGGAGTCGGCAAATGCGCTGCCGACAGCAAGAAACAACAGAGCCATGACTGTTTTTTTCATCATCGTCTCCTTGTTGAGAGGGGGGTGGACATGGCCAGTATTGCGCCGAATCGGCGATTCGTCAACTAACGGGCCAGCCGATCAGATCCCCTCGCCCTCTCCTCCCCTCGCCCCCGCCTCCTCCTCCCGCAACAAGACCCCGCCCCGCTCGCCACGACCGTCTAGGGTTCCGTCACATCAATCACCACCTCCTCGACCGCCAGCCCCGCCCCCGGCGCGGTGTGGTAGAGAAAGAGCCGCAGCTGCCGCCCCGGCGTTTCGGGGAGATGGTGAAAGAGGGCGGCGAAGTGCTGCAGCTTGACCCCGCGCCCGCGCAGCGCCGCGCTCTCCTGTCGCACCCGCGCCTGCACGGTTGTCGCCTCGGCTTCAGTCAGCGCCGTATCGAATAGTTCCGGCGCCTGCCCCGGCACCAGGCGTTCGCGACGCGCCCAGTCGCGGGCAAGGAGGTCGAGGAGAATGGCTTGTTCCACCCCGGCATAGGCCTCGCGCACGGCGGCGGCGAGTCCGGCGAAGACATCGCGCTGGGCCAAAAGCTGGCGAAAGAGGCCGTGGCGGCGCCAGGATGATTCGAGTTGCGCCAGCGCCGCCGACAGCGACCCGCAGCGCGCGGCGAGAGCGGCGAGGAGGCCGTTGGCGCGGCCGGAATTCAGGGTGAGGTCGAGGAGGCGGCTGATGCCGCGCAACCGCTCGATCTCGGCGAAGTCGAGGTCGGGGGTGGCAAGAACGCTATAAGGGGGATGGGGATCGAAGCGCAGACCGAGACGGGCCGCGTCGTCACGCAGAGGGGAGCCGGGGAGGAGCTTGACCGGCTCCAGCTGCAGGTGGTCGGGATGCAGGGCGGCGACGCGATCGAGGGAAACGAGAAAGTCCGCATAGCCTTCACCGGGGAGGCCGAAGATGAGGTCGAGATGCACGGGGATGTTGCCGACGGCCCGCAAGGCGCGTACATTCGCCTCCAGCGTCGCCAGATCGGCGCGACGGCCGATGGCGGCGAGGGTGGCGGGGAGGGTCGACTGCACGCCGATCTCGAACTGGAAGGTGGCGGGCGGGACGCTGGCGAGGAGGGCGAGACTTTCGGCGTCGAGGAGATGGGCGCCGATCTCGAAGTGGAAGCGGCTGGTGCGGTTGTGCTGCAGAATGAACGACCAGATCTGCCGCGCCCGGGCGCCGTCGTAGTTGAAGGTGCGGTCGACGAACTTGATCAGCGGCACCTCGGCGGCCAGCAACAGCTTGAGGTCGGCCTCGATGCGCCCCGGGGAGAAGGAGCGCACTTTTTCGTCGCGGGCGCTCATGCAAAAGGCACAAGCATAGGGACAGCCGCGACTGGTTTCGTAGTAGACCAGCCCCCGGGACAGATCGACCAGACCGGCGGCAAAGGGGGACGGGAGGGCATCGAGATCGGCGAGAACCGGCCCGTCCACTCCGATCTGCACTTCATCACCACGCCGCCAGCTCAGCCGCGGTACGCCGCTCGGTTCGTCACCCTGCGCCCAGGCGGCAAGGAGAGCGCGTAGCGGCAGCTCCCCTTCGCCGTGGATGACGGCGCTGACGCCGGGATGACGGGCGAAGAGCTCGGCGCCGTCGGCGATGACCTCGGGCCCGCCGAAAACGACGCGGATCTGGGGGAGCGCCACGGCCAGGGCGTCGGCGAGCTCCAAGGTCGCGTTGCGGTTCCACAGATAGACGGAGAAGGCGACGACGTCCGGCTCTTCTTTGATCAGCGCGGCGAGAACCTGCTCCTTCGGCTCGTGGACGGTAAACTCGCGGATGAGGAGTTCACCGCAATCCGGGCCGCAATAAGCGACGAGAGAGGGCAAGGCCAGACTCGCGTGAATGTATTTGCTGTGCAGGGTGGTGAGAAGCGTGCGCATGATCGGGAGAATAAACGATCTTGGTTATCCACACAACCCAAGTTGCTACTCCACCAAGATCACAGGCATTTACCACGGAGGCACGGAGAAGATCAATAAATCAGAAGGTTTTCTCCGTGTCTCCGTGCCTCTAGTGAGCGAAGCGAACGGGTGGTGACAGGATCATCTGCAAGGGGAAATTGCCCGCGCGCCGCCGCTGTGCTATTCTCGCCGACGCAACCATCCCCTTTAAGCACCAAAAGAAAGTCGATCATGAGCCGAAGCAAAACCATCCTCGCCGTCGTCGCCGACGAAAGAGGCGAAGTTTTCGAATATCCCGAACTGCGCATGGCCGGGATGAACGGTACCGTCGCCCGGGCACCGCGCGCGGACGAGCTGATCCCCCTGCCCGCCGGCAGCCGCCTCTTCACCATTCCGGACACCCCGCCCATCGGCCTCGATGCCAAAACGCGCAAAGTGCGCACCGTCGATCGCCTCCCCCGCGAGTGGGGGGGCGGCAAGATCCAGGCGGTCTCGGCCTTCCTCACCCCGGCCTTCACCCGCACCCTCCTCCCCGCCGCCGACTACGGGCGCAAGGGGGTGACGCTGCCGTTGTGGTCGTACACCGCCGTCGGCTGGTGCGTCGAGGAGGAGCGCTTCTACGCCGCCGCCGTCCGCGTCGACCGCAACGAGCAGTGGGAACCGCGCCACTTCGACGACCGCACCCTCGACCCGCTGGTGCGGCAGATCCTCAAAACCCATCCGCAGAACCGCCTCTTCGAGCAGCTCGCCCGCTGCGCCGTCGACTATCACTGCTTCGCCGCCAAGAACCTCTTCTTGCGCCGCTGGGAAGCGCCGTTGCCGACCTCGCCGGTGTGCAACTCCCGCTGTTTGGGGTGCATTTCCCTGCAGGAGTCGGACTGCTGCCCGGCGAGCCAGGACCGCATCACCTTCGTGCCGACGGTGGAAGAGCTGTGCGAAGTCGCCGTGCCCCACCTCAAAGAGGCCGAGAACGCCATCGTCTCCTTCGGCCAGGGGTGCGAGGGCGACCCCATCCTGCAATGGTCGACGATCAGTGCGGCGGTGCGGGAGATGCGCCGCCAGACCAGCCACGGCACCATCAACTTCAACTCCAATGCGTCGCTCCCCGATGCCGTCGATGCCCTCGCTCAAGCCGGCATCGAATCGATTCGCGTCTCCCTCAACTCGGTGCGGGAGGAGCAGTACAACGCCTACTACCGCCCCAAGGGCTACGCCTTCGCCGATGTCCGCGAATCGCTGCGCCGGGCGAAGGCCAACGGTCTCTTCACCATGCTCAACTACCTGGTCTATCCGGGGGTGAGCGACCGCGAGGAGGAGGTGTCGCGCCTCATCGAAGTGGTGCAGGAGCTCGGCGTCGACCTCATCCAGATGCGCAACCTCAGCATCGATCCGACCATGTACGGGGAGGCGCTGCAGGTGCAAGGAGAAGGAATGGGGATGAAGACGATGCTCGACCGGGTCAAGCGCGAGGCTCCGCGCATCCAGTTCGGCTACTTCAACCGGACCCGGGAGAATTTCTTTCCCGCCGGCTACGAGACCGACTGGCCGCTGCCGGCGTGAGGCGGAGGAGGAGGTAATAGATGAAAAAACATCTGGTTCTGGCCGGCGGCGGACATGCCCACCTGACGATCCTCAAGGAGCTGGCGGCCTTCACCGGGCGCGGCCACCGCGTCACTCTGATCAGCCCGGAACCGTTTCACTTCTATTCGGGGATGGGGCCGGGGCTGCTGGGGGGGAGCTATCGCCCCGAGGAGGTGCGCTTCGACGTCCGTGCCATGGTTGAGCGGGCGGGTGGCGTCTTTATCGCCGGCGAGGTCGAGCGGGTCGATGCCGCAGCCCGGCGATTGATCCTGCACAGCGGGGCGGAGATCTCCTACGATGTCGCCTCCTTCAACATCGGCAGCCGGGTGCCGCTGGAGCGCCTCGGCGGCGCCGGGCCCGGTGTCGTCCCGGTCAAGCCGATTGCCCGCCTCGCCGAGGCCCGTGCCGCCATCCTCGCCCGGGCCACTTCCGCCAGCGAACCGTTGCGCCTCGTCGTCGTCGGCGGTGGCCCGGCCGGGATCGAGATTGCCGGCAACCTCTGCCGCCTGGTCGAAGAGCACAAGGTCAGCGCCGCCATCAGCCTCGTCGCCGGCTCCCGCCTTCTCGGCGGTTTCCCCCCGCGACTGCGCCGGAAAGCCTTTGCTTCCCTCGCCCGGCGCCAGGTCACCCTCTGCGAGGGGAGCCGGGTCGTCGCCGTCAACCACAACCGCGCCGTCCTCGACGACGGCCGCTTCCTCGTCTACGACTTCGCCTTCGTCGCCACCGGCGTCGTCCCTCCGGAGCTCTTCCGGCAGTCGCAACTCCCCGTCGGTCCCGACGGGGCCCTCCTGGTCAATGCCCGGCTGCAGTGTACCGCCCACCCCGAGCTCTTCGGCGGCGGCGACTGCATCCACTTCGCCCCGCGTCCCCTCGACAAGGTCGGCGTCCATGCCGTGCGCCAGAATCCCATTCTCTTGCACAACCTCCTCGCCGCACTGGAAAACAGTACGCTGCGGGGCTATGCCCCGCAGCGCGATTATCTCCTCATCTTCAACCTCGGCGACGGCCGCGGCCTTCTGCGCCGCAACGGCCTCGTCGTCGACGGCCGCCCCGCCATGCGCCTCAAGGACTGGATCGACCGCCGCTTCATGCGCCGCTTTCAGGTTTGCGGCGAGCAGGACTGATCAGCCATCAGCCATCAGCCATCAGCCATCAGCCATCAGCCATCAGCCATCAGCCATCAGCCATCAGCCATCAGCTATCAGCTCCCCCTCCAGCCACATCTCCCCCGCCGCCATGAAGGCAAAAAAATCGTCCTCGACCCCGGCATAGTGCCGGCCCAGCTCCCCCGCCCCCGCCGCCAGACCGCCGTGCCGCCCGCGCCCCGACATGCGCCGCAGGACCAGCTCGACCACCTCGAGGTCGCGATAGGAGACGAGCCAGTCGTGTTCGATCATGCGCGGCGCCACCCGCTGCAAACCCGGCGGCAAGAGGGCAGCATGGTCGCGCAAATCGGCATAAATCGCGGCAGCGTAGCTTTCGAGGGGGAGGGAAGAAAAACTCAACCAATGGCGGGCGAGAAAATGATCGAAAAAGATATCGACGAGAACCCCACGGTAGAGGCCGAGAGCGGGGTTGAGACGCTGGCGGCTGCGGTTGAAGGCAGGGTTGTCGTGGGCGAAGGCGTCGAGGCGCCGGTGCAGGGCGAGCCCCCGCGCCAGCTCGGCGTCCCAGTGCGCGTCGATGCGCCCCTTGACGAAGTCGCCGGCGAGGCTCCCGAGGCGCACGAGGGTCTGTTGCGGGGAGAGATGGAGGTGGACGAGGTAGTTCATGGCAGTTGTCCTCCTCCCCACCAGATTAGCAGATTTCACATGCTCAGGATCTTGTTCTTGAGCACGAGGATTTCAAAGGCCATGGCCGCCTTGGCGGTGAGCTTCTGCACCTCGAAAAGGCGCTCGCCGAGATCGAGCCCCTGGCCGTCGGCATAAATGATGCCGACGACCCGACCGATCATCTGCAGCGGGACGAGGAGCGCGGAATCGGGGACCTTGCCGCCGATCTCCTGGAGGAAGACCGAGTTGAAGGGGGTCCGCGGAATCGGACCGAGGTAGAAGGCGCGGCTTTCGGCGACCGTCTTCAGAACCGAGGGTTCGGCCAGGGGGAGGCGCATCTGGTCAAAATTCTTCAGCGGTTTGCCATCGATCGTCCCCCGCCAGCCAAGGGCCATGTCCCCCCGGACGAGAAGCACGGCGGAACGGGGAAACTCGTAGGCGAGAAAGTCCGCCAGGGTATCGAGGATGTCATCCCGATTCCGTGCTTCGGCCAGATTCTCTGAAACCGTCTCGGCATCGGCAATCTCCTCGACGGGGGGAGCCGGCGCGATCGGCGCCGGCTTGGCGGGAGGCGGGGACTTGCTCGCGGCGACGGGCTTGGGCGGGGGTGGCGGCGCCGGGCGGGGCTCCTCATCGGGCCAGATCTCCTCCATGGCCGGCGCCGGCTTTTCCTTCTGCCCGGGCTCCCCTTGGAACCGCGACGGTTCGGCGGTTCCGCCAAGGTCGTCGACGGCTTCGATATCGACGCCGAGGTCGAAATCGGCGCTCGCCGAAACGGCTGCGGGGGACGCCGTCACCGGGGGGAAGGTGCCGGTCTGGTCCGGGGCCGCCGCCTTGGGGCGCGGAAGTCCGTCCGGTCGCGTGACGTGGATGAAGCGGCGATCGCGCTGAATGTCGTAATAACGCTCCAGGGCATTGGCCATGCGCAGCTCGGAAACAACCGCCACCTTGACCACCAGCCCGGTGGTAAAGGCGATGGCATCGACAGCGGCGAGATCGGACGGATTGGTCATGGCGACCGTGATCCGGCGCCCTTCGATCGAGAGGGGGACGGCATTGTACTTCTGCACCAGATCGCCGGGGAAACGGTCGATAACACTGCGGGGGACATTTTCCAGTTCCTGGACTTTCACCGCCGGAACCCCGAACTTTTTCCCGAGGACACGGGCGATGTCGTCTTCGTTCACCACCCCCATTTCGATGAGATTGGTGCCGATCTTTCCTCCGAAGATGACCTGGTATTTGAGAGCCTCTTCGAGCTGAGCCGGGGTAATGGTCCCATCCTGCAATAACAGGTCACCAATTCTGACCGCCATCGTTGCTACCTCCCTACCGTTTGGGTGATGCGGCCAGGGCCGTATCGAGAAGACGAAAATAGTCGCGTTGACACCACTGCTCCACCTCGAGCAGCGCACGGAAGGCTTCGCTGAAGCCGTCCTTGCCGGTGGTAAAGACCCCGTGACCAAAGACAATGGCGCGCCCGGTGGCGCCAATGACCGGCGGCACCCGCTTGGCCAGACCGCCGGCACCAATCTCCCCCGCCACCACCGGAATCCCCCCGAGGTAGCGGACTGCGGGACAATCCTTCCAACAGTCGACGACCCGGCAATCGGCCTGATGTTCACAGAGCATGCTCAGGATGACGGCAAAGCGGGGATGCCCGTGGAGAATCGTCGTCGCCTCGGTCATCTCGTAGATGCGCCGGTGCGCCGGCAATTCGCTTGAAGCGGTGAGCCCCACTGTCGAGGAACCGTCAAAAGGGACCGGATCGATGCAACCGGCCAGGGCATCGAGACTCGACGCTGTCTGCGAGATGTAGAGGATAGCACCGGCGCGGCAGGAGATGTTGCCGAAAAACGAATCGACCAGGCCGCGCTCGACAGTATAACGCCCGACCCGGGCCATTTCGTCAAGAATTTCCTCCGGCTTCAGGAGAGGGCCGGGGCGAAAGCTGAGGCCCTCCATACCGGGCGCCGCGGTGACCTCCCGGCGCAGGTCGGCCAGCAGCTCATGTTCCGCCGCCGTCCGCACCCCGTCGCGCAGCAGGTCGAGGAGGAGTTTGACAAAGAGGGCGTGATAGACCGAGGAGACGTTGATGTAGGCCTGTTCGGGGGTGACGCCGGTGGCGATAATGCCGAGGCCCTCGACCGCGATCCCCTTGCGGCCGCCGAGAAGGGAGGCCAGGTGTGCCGGGTCATGCACGCCATCGGGCGGACGGCGGACGATGGGAATGTCATGGAGGAAGGTGCGGGTCTCGGTATCGCGCGGGACGATGACCTCATCCCCGGCCGCACAGCGGGCGATGAGCAGGTCACCGCAGGGGCGAGCCGGAGCGGCGATGGCCAGGGCGGTGACATTGAGGCGGGGGAGCAGCTCCCGGCCGAGGGTGACAAGATCATCGGCCCCGTAGTGCAACAGGACGTCGTCCTGGGCGAGGAGGGCGACGCGTCCCGGAGCGGCGACGCGGTCGCTGACCAGCTTGGCCCCGTAGCAGGCAATCTGTGTCTTCACGGCTGGTACTCCAGAAAGGCCGGATCGGCGAAGCCGCCCTGACTATTGAGGCCGCGCATGGCGTAATACTTGGCCAGTTCCTCGGCGAAACGGGAACGGTCGATGGGGGGGATGGCGATGCCGTCGCCGCTGCTCCCGGGCTCCGTAAAGAAGCGCTCCGGCAGGGTATCGTCGGCCGCGGTGAAACCGTTCTGCTGGTTATAGAAACGTTCGCTCATCCAGATCCGTTCGCCGATGACCATGAGGGCCTGAGTTGAATACTCCGAGCCGGTCACCGCTGCCAGCAGGTCGGCGTACTCTTCGAGACTGGCGCCGAGAAAGGCCAGCTTGCAGGCGACCAGGGAGTCGATGGCGGCGTTGCTGTCCTCGGCGATCTTGATCATGCGCGCCTTGCCGGCAAAGGAGAAGCGATCGGTCGGCACCGGTTTGCGCAGGATTTCGTGAGCAATCGGATAGGCACTCAGGTGGCAGCCGCCGTGGTTGCCGGTGGCATAGGCGAGGGCCATGCCGTAAACCCCGCGCGGGTCATAAGCCGGCAGCTCCAGGGATTTCACCGCCATGGCCAGTTCCGGCCGGCCGCGGGCCACGGTCAGCCGCCGTGAGCCGCGGGCGAGGAGTTCGCCGTCGCCACGGCGGGCGGCGATCGCTTCGAGGAGCGGTCCGACCTCGGCCGGCCGGGGAAAACGCCCCCGCATCTCGCCCCAGGCGGCAAGAGTGGCGGCGGCCGAAATGGGGTCGAGACCCAGATCGGAGCAGAGAGCGTTGGCGGCGACGATGGTTTGCAGGTCAGCGATCCCGTTAAGGGCACCAAAATGCGAGACCGCTTCGTATTCGGGGAGGGCAAGCCCTTGCGCTGTCCGCTTCTTGCACTCGATGGGGCAATCGTCGCAACCGTAGCGCAGCGGCGCGAAGGCCCGGTGAAGGGCCGGGCCGGCATAACTGGCGCAAGAGGGGAAATGGGTCTTGCGGAAATTCTCCGTCGGCGTCAGGCGGCGCTGGGCCATGAGGTCGACGAAGGCCGGGGTGCCGAACTCGCCCAGGCCGAGTTCACCAAGGAGGACCGGCGAGGCACGAAAAAGACGCATGACATTCTGCCGTGCGCTTTCCAGCCGTACAGGGTCGGCGACGACCGTCGGCAGGTCGCCGGCGACGGTGATTGCCTTGAGTTGCTTGCTCCCCATGACGGCGCCGAGACCGCCGCGGCCGACAGCTTCCCCATCGCCCATGACGATACTGGCATAGAGGACGCCGTTCTCGCCGGCCGGGCCGATGGCGGCGACGCTGCCGTGCTCAGCGAGAGCGGCGACGGTGGCCGCGACCCGCTTCCCCCAGAGCTGGGCGGCGGGGCGGAGTTCCCCTCCGTGCGGAGTGAGGGTGAGGACAACCGGCTGCGGGCTGACCCCGACGATACGCACGGCGTCGAATCCGGCCGCCTTGAGGCGCCGGGCGAAAGGCCCGCCGGCCGAGGCGGCGAAGACCGTCCCGGTGAGGGGCGAGCGGCTGACGACGACGAGACGGGAGGAGGTCGGGGCGACGGTACCGCACAAGGGACCGACGGCAAAGAGCAGGGGGAGATCGGGATCGGCGGGGTCGCGGTGGTAATCGTCACGCAGCAGGCGGACGCCAAGGCCACGGCCGCCGAGGTAGGCATGGAGGAGTGCGGTTGGGATGGACTCGCTTCGACAGCGACCACGGCCGAGGTCGACATGAAGCAGACGACCGTGCCAGCCGTTCATCGCGGCGGCTCCGTTGTGGTCCCGGCCACGGCTTGGGCCGCCACCACCACTTCACGCCCTTCGAGACGGGCGAGGAGCGGCGCGGTCAGCGTCGCAAATTCGACCATGCGTTCCTTCGCCACCGGCTGGGAGGCGGCGGCCTTGACCCGGGCGGGATTGACCGGGGCGCCGTTCTTGACCATGCGGAAGCAGAGGTGAGGGCCGGTGGCCAAGCCGCTGCTGCCGACATAACCGATGACCTGCCCCTGGGTCACCCGCTTCCCCTGGACCATGCCGCCGGCGAACTTGCTCATGTGCAGATAGAGGGTTTCATAGCCGTTGGGGTGGCGGACGCGGATATAGTTGCCGTTCCCCGAGGTAAAACCGATGGCGGCGATGAAACCGTCACCGACGGTCTTGATCGGCGTACCGACGGGGGCGGCGTAATCGACGGCCGGATGGGCCCGCCAGGTCTTGGCGATAGGGTGGAAGCGTTTCATGGAAAAGCCGGATGAGACGCGGCTGAAGGGGAGGGGCGCCTTGAGAAAAGCCTTGCGCAGGGCCTTGCCGCTGGCATCGTAGTAGGAGACGGGGTTCTTGCCGTCCTGAAAACGGAAAGCGGTGAAGGTCTCCCCCTGATTGGTGAAGGTCGCCGCCTGGATCGGCCCGTAGGTCGGCGGCTTGCCGTCGCGCAGGCGTTTCTCGACGAGAACGCGGAAGCTGTCGCCGACGCGGATGTCGCGAATGAAGTCGACATCGTAGGCGAAGATATCGGCCAACTCCTCAGCCAGGGCATCGGTTTCGCCGATGGCGGCGACGGCTTCATAAAGGGAAGAGGAAATCGACCCGGAGACGATGGCATCCTCACGGGTAAAGGGGATGACGACGCGCGTCGGCATCAGCAGTTCACCCTGACGGCGGATGATCAATTGCTCCTCACTGCTGATATCGTACTCGAAGGAGCTGAAGCGATCCTCTTCGAGGTTGATCCGGTAGGTGTTGCCGGCGCGCAGGGAGGTCAGGGGGAAGACGACCCGGCAGCGCTCGACCAGACTGTAGAGTTCCTGCGAGCTGCAGTATTTGCCGAGAAGGACCGAGGCGGTGCCGCCGTCGGGAATCGTCCCCTTGACGACCAGGCGGCGGATTTCCGGGGGTGCCGGAGGCGGCGGCACATGGGCCTCGGTCGCCGGGATGAACTCGCGCAGCAGCAGGGCGACCAGGACGACGGCGACCAGACCGGCGGCGATGAGCGGACCGCGACGGCGTCCTGATTGTGGCCGGGGGACGAGGCGCCCGCGGCGAGCGAAGAGGGCGGATATCCCGTCGCCAAGGCGGCGGCCGAAACGCCGCAGGGAAGTGGGTCGGGAAGAGTTCGGTCGATACAGATTCAAGAAAGGGTCCATCCTTTACGCATTTCATCCCGCTGCTTCTTGCTCGGCAGAAGGTTGCGCATCATAGCAGCGACATCCCTTCCATGTCCAGCCACCGGCGCACTTTTTCATCCGGGCGCTCTCCCCGTGCCGGCGATGAAATTATCGGGCATTTTCGCGGCACTCATGCTAAAAAATGGTAACCCTGTCCGGCAAAGGATTCCTGTCATGATCAACGTTTCGCGTCTCTGTGACGAATTCACCCGTCTCGCCGCCATCGCCAGCCCCTCCCTTGCCGAGGGAGAAATCGCCGTCTATCTGCGCCGGCGTCTCGGCGAACTCGGCGCCACCGTCGTCGATGACGGCGCCGCCACCCGCTGCGGCGGCGAAGTCGGCAACCTCATCGCCCGCCTCCCCGCCACCGGCCCCGGCGCCCCTCTCCTCTTTTCGGTGCACATGGATACCGTCGAACCGTGCGTCGGGGTGGTGCCGCAATTGGTCGACGGCGTCTTCACCAGCGCCGGCGAGACGATCCTCGGCGCCGACGACAAGGCCGGCATTGCCGAGCTCATCGAGGCCCTGGAAGTCGTACGCGAGGCAGCGATTCCCCACCCCCCCCTGGAGATCGTCGTCACCATCGCCGAAGAGATCGGCCTGGTCGGGGCCAAGTCCCTCGATTACAGCCTCATCGCCGCCCGCCGTGGCTTCGCCCTCGACACCGCCGGCACCGACCGCCTCATCCTCACCGCCCCCTGCGCCAACAAGATCCGTGTCACCCTCAGCGGCCGCGAAGCCCACGCCGGCATCGCCCCGGAGAAGGGGATCTCGGCCATCGAGGTCGCCGCCCGCGCCATCGCCGCCATGCGCCTCGGGCGCATCGACAGCGAGACGACAGCCAACATCGGCACCATTCACGGCGGTCTCGCCACCAACATCGTCGCCAGGAGTGTCGTCCTCGACGGCGAAGCGCGCAGCCACGATCCGGCCAAACTCGAAGCCCAGACCCGGCACATGGCCGACTGCTTCAGCGCCGCGGCGCGGCAGATGACCAAAGAAATCGACGGCAGCAGGGTCAGCGCCGAGATTGAAGTCGAAATCGTCTCCGACTACCCGCGCATGTCCGTCGCTCCCGACGATCCGTTGGTGCAACTGGCCCAACGCGCCGCCGCCCGCCTCGGCCGCGCCATCGAGCTGCGCCCCGGCGGCGGCGGCTCCGACGCCAACATCTTCAACGGTCACGGCATCGTCACCGCCATCCTCGGCACCGGCATGACCGACGTCCACACCGTCGACGAGTCGGTCAGCGTCGCCGATCTGGTGCGTGTCGCCGAATTGCTGGTGGAGATTATTCGCGAAGCCTAATCATTCCCCTCACCCCAGCCCTCTCCTTTAGACCCTCTGGGGCCACAAGGGGAGAGGGAGCGATCTTCTCCCCTCCCTGCAATGGGAGGGGCTGGGGGAGGGTGGAAGTGTGAGGTTCTATGAAATTTTCCGTCTCGCCGCACATCGAACAGGTCCACTTTCCACCGATCTCCGAGGTCAAGACGTGGATCGCCGGGCGCACCTTCCCCCAAGAGAGGCCCCTGATCGATCTCTGTCAGGCGATCCCCGACTATCCCCCGGCGCCGCAGCTCATCGACCACCTGCGTTCCCTCCTCGACGACCCGACCGTCGCCAAATACAGCCCCGACGAAGGTCTCCCCGAGAGCCGCACGGCCATCGCCGCCTGGCTCGCCCGCCGCTACGGCGCCGGTCCGAGCGCGGCCGAGGTCTGCCTCACCGTCGGCGCCAGCCAGGCCTTCTGGCTCGCCCTCACCGTCCTCTGCCAGGCCGGCGACGAAGTGGTGGTCCCCCTGCCCGCCTATTTCGACCACCCCATGGCCCTTGCCACCCTCGGCGTCAAATGCGCCGGCATCCCCTTTGATCCGACCCGCGGCGGCCAGCCCGACCTCGAACGCATCGCCGCCGCCATCACCTCGCGCACCCGTGCCATCCTTCTCGTCACCCCGAGCAACCCGACCGGGGCCATCCTCCCCGCCGCGACCATCCGTGCCCTTTTCGAGCTCGCCCGCCAGCGCGGCATCGCCCTGATCCTCGACGAGACCTACAACGCCTTCGTCCCCGGCGGCGCCCCCCATGACCTCTTTCTTGATCCGCACTGGCGCGACCATTTCATCCACATCGCCTCCTTCGGCAAGACCTTCGCCCTCACCGGCTACCGCGCCGGCGCCCTGGTCGCCTCCGAACGCTTCCTCCACCATGCCCTCAAGGTGCAGGATTCCATGGTCGTCTGCGCCCCGCACCTGACCCAGCACGCCATCCGTTATGGCTGCGAGGAACTCGACACCTGGGTCGCCAGCAACACCACCTTGATGCAACGGCGCCACGACGCCTTCCGCGCCGCTTTCGACATCGCCGCCAACCGCTTCGAGCTCGTCGCCAGCGGCGCTTTCTTCGCCTGGGTCAAGCACCCCTTCCCCGGCAGCACCGGTCGCGAAGTCGCCCGCCGCCTCGCCCTGGAAGCCAACCTCATCTGCCTGCCGGGCGAGGTCTTCGGATCCGGTCTCGAAGGTTACCTGCGTCTCGCCTTCGGCAACATCACCGAAGCACAGATCCCGGCGGCGGTGGCACGCTTTATTGAGCTTTCCTGACTTAACACAGAGAAACTTCTTGATCCGCAGATGACGCAGATGTCTGCAGATAAATCAGAGTCAAAACTCTTTAAGTAATTGTTTTTATACGAATTTATCTGCGTCATCTGCGGATAAATAGCCTTGTTGCCCCTGGACAAAGGATCACGCAATGACGAACAGCGCTCCTCCTTCTCCCGATGCCATCCTCCAGCTGACCGCGCTCTTCACCTCGTCCCTCGACCCGCGCGTCATCCGCCACGGCGCCATCGAGGCCGCCGCCAAACTCATGAACGCCGATGCCGGCAGCCTTCTCCTCGTCGACGAGGTGACGGAAGAACTTTATTTCGAAGTAGCCACCGGGGCGCAAGGGGAAAAGCTCAAGGTCATCCGCCTGCGCATGGATGAGGGGATCGCCGGCTGGGTCGCCCGCACCGGTCAGGGGGTGGTGGTGGCCGATGTCCCCAACGATCCGCGCTTCTTCGCCGTCGCCGATTATGTCAGCGACTACCACACCGACAACATGATTGCCGCGCCGGTGCGCATCAAGGGGAAGACTCTCGGCGTGCTGCAAGCCCTCAACCGCCGCAGCGGACCGTTTGTCGAGGCCGACCTCGTCCTCTTTCAGGCCCTGGCCAACCAGGTCGCCGTCGCCATCGAAAACGCCAACCTCTTCCAGCAGCTGCGTGACACCTTCAACGAGGTCACCCTCGCCTTCGCCTCGGCCCTGGAGAAGCGCGACGCCTATACCGGCGGCCACACCGCCCGGGTGCGCCGCACCAGCATCGCCATCGGCCGCCAGCTCGGCCTCGCCGCCGAAGAGATGGAGTGGCTCTCCCTCTCTTCGGTCATGCACGACATCGGCAAGATCGGCGTCCCCGACCGCATCCTGCAGAAACAGGGACGCCTCGATCCCGACGAACTGGCCGCCATGTGTGCCCACCCGCAGCACGGGGTGGAGATTCTCGAACTGATCCACCCCTTGGGCAAGCTGCTGCCGGCGGTGCGCAGCCACCATGAGCGCTTCGACGGTCACGGCTATCCGGAACAACTCGTCGGCGAGGAGATCCCTCTCGC
>MGTO01000122.1 GCA_001799485.1 Desulfuromonadales bacterium GWC2_61_20
CCTGCCGGATTTCACCACGCTCGTACCGCAGACACCAGTCCAGAGTCGCCGGTCCCGGCCGGCAGCCGGGTGGCTTTCTTTGCTGGTCCAAAGAAAGTCACCAAAGAAAGGACCATTTTGGCGCTGCGCTCGGCATTTCTGTTGCCGGCTTTTCAGGATGTTCACGATGACGCTGCACAAGACCAGCGCGGTGCTTTCGGCAACGGAAGGCGGGGGCCAATGGATTCGGCCCCCTGGGGGATGCGTGCTGCAGAGAGTTGATTGAGATCAAAGCGCAAAATTCACCGTTTTTGGGGCCCGCATAAGAATCGGGCCCCGCCTTCCGTGCCAAGGACCACCGCCGCAGTCAACGCCCCCGGAATAAACCGGTCACATAAAGGACGGCGCAAGAGATGCCCTCCGCAGGAGAAAAAGCCATTTTTGCATACTTTTTTTGGCGCTTGCAAAAAAGTATGGCATCTGGCGGGACGCGACCCGCCGGTTCGCACCTCCGACGGCACCAACGGCCCGGCAGCGGCGCTGGTCCGGCAGGCGTCGCGTTGATGAACCGTAACGCGACCTACGGGACTATTGACATACTTATGGTATCGCCTATACTACCACTATGAAAATCGATATCGTTCTGGATACCAACGTTCTCGTCGCGGCGCTCAAATCGTCGCGTGGTGCCTCGTTTCGCCTCCTTTCGCTGGTGGAACATGACCGTTTTACCCTGCATCTATCGACTCCGCTCGTCTCGGAATACGAAGCGGTTCTGAAGCGTGGCATAACCGCCCTCTCGGCGGAAGAGATTGATGATATCATCGACTTCCTCTGTTCGAGAGCGATCTTGAATAAAATCTTCTATCTTTGGCGACCCGTGTTAAAAGACCCGGATGACGATTTTGTTCTGGAGCTTGCGGTCAAGGCCAATGCGGCTATCGTCACCTGGAACGTCACCGATTATAAACAGGCAGCGCGGTTTAGTGTCGTTGTGATGACCCCCCGCGAATTTCTTACATCCCTGGAGGTATAACCATGAGCACAATCAGTGTTCGTCTTCCCGATTCGATCCATAAGATGGCTAAGGAAGTTGCCAGCGAGGATCACATTTCCCTCAATCAATTTATCGCCTCGGCAGTGGCTGAAAAACTCTCGGCCCTGACCACGGAAACATATCTGGCCGGTCGTGCCGCTCGTGGTTCTGTTGAGAAGTTTCATGCCGCCTTAGACAAAGTTCCGGCGGTTGAACCGGATGAATTCGATCGCATCTGATCGGCGCGGTTTGAGCTCTGCCCATGAACTACCTCAGCAACTCTCCGCCTCAATCCTCTCCGCAACTCCAGCGTCGCCCGGCCATTGTACGCCATCGCTACTAAAAATTCTCCACGCTCATGTGTATCCATTCCCCCTCATCCCCCGTCTAAGGCAGACAACAGCAGTTCATCTGACCGACGGAGGACAAGTATGAAAAACAGAAGTTGTTGCCCACCAGAGAACAAGACGGAGAATCAGGACGGGTACGAAACGGTGCGGATCGCGCAGGCGCAGAACAACTGTCGTCTCTGCGACGACTACGCCGAGCGGCAGAAGGCCAAGCCGGTGGCGGTGCTCTGCTGCGAAGGCGCCTGCCTGCGCGGCGAGGTGGCGCGCCAGGCGGCCAACCTCCTCTGTCACACCCTGGCCCCGGAGAAGACCGCCCGCATCTGCCTCGGCGGCGCTTTCACCAAGGACACCGGCCAGCGCGACCTGGTGCGCACCGCGCCGCGTGTGCTCGCCCTGGAGGGGTGCCACGTCAACTGTGCCTCGCGCATGATGCAGGGAGTGCTTGCCGGGCTGACGCCGGAAGTGATCGCGGTCGATCGGCTCTACGACTTCGACCGGAGCCGCTTCGGCATCGAGGAGATGTCGCCGGAAGAGATTCAGGCCCATGCCCGCACCGTCGCGCAGCAGCTGGCCGCAACCCTGTAACGCTTGGAGGAACTGCCCATGACCAAGATGAGAAGTTACGGCATCGCGGCGCGTGCGGACGACCGCTTCAAGGTTGAAGTCACGGCCGGGACGCGCACTCTTATTGTCGATCAGCCGCTGGCGGTCGGCGGCAGCGACGCCGGGGCGACGCCGATCGATCATCTCCTGGCCGCCCTGGCCGGCTGCCTGGCCACCACGGCGCGGATCATCGCGTCCCAGCGCCAGCTGCCGCTGCACGGCATGGCGATCCAGATCGACGGCGCCCTCGATCTGCTGGTCCTCGCCGGCAAAAGTGCCGGCCATGCCGGGCTCTCCGGCCTCGCCATCCGCGTCAGCCTCGATGCCGAGCTGGCGGCGGCGGAGCGCAGCGCGTTTCTGAACGAGTTGCGCGTCCGCTGCCCGGTTTATGCTACCATCGCCGCCACCACCCCCATCACCCTGGATGCCGCATGACCCTGCACGATTTCGACAGTATTTACCGGGAATTCGAGCCGAAGATCCGCCGTTACCTGCGCCATCTGGTCGGCGAGAACGAGGCAGCCGATCTGACCCAGGTCGTCTTCCTGAAAGTCAGCCGGGGGCTCGCCTCCTTCCGCGAGGAGGCGAGCCTCTCCACCTGGATCTACCGCATCGCCACCAACACCGCCCGCGATCACGTCGCTTCGGCCGCGACCCGGCAACAGGAGCGCGAGCAGCTGCTCGTCGCTGAGGAGGAGTCCCTCGACGATTTCCCCGACCGCGCCGCGCCCGGTACCGACCACGCTTACGTGCGCCGCGAGATGAGTGCCTGTATCCGCAGCATCGTCGACCAGTTGCCCGAAAGTTACCGCACCGTTCTCCTCCTCGGCGAGTTCGAAGGGTGTAGCAACCCCGAGATCGCCGCCATCCTCGACCTTCGCCTGGAGACGGTCAAGGTCCGCCTCCATCGCGCCCGCGCCCGCTTGCGCCAGGCCCTGCAGGCGCAATGCAGCCTCTACCACGATGAGCGCAACGAACTGATGTGCGATCGCAAACCGATCGTCGTGGCAAAGTAAGGGACGCCCTCTTTCATTCGTGAGGAAGGTTGTAACGCAAAACCGCCGTGCCGGCATTGACCGGTACGGCGGTTTTGCGTGTTGGAGCGAGGTGCCGCTATCCCGTGGCAGCCAACTCCGGGCCCCGGCTATCTCCCGCCGGTCGAGATGTTATACTTCTGTTGGAACCATTATCGGCAGCAAAACTCGAACAGGAGAATTGCCATGCGCGCCTTCGCCCCCCCACTTTTCGTCCTCCTCGCCCTGCTCCTGACCCCCGTCGCCCCGCCATCGGCAACTGCCGCCGGCGGGGGCGGGTCGTTTCCGGTGCAACGCGTCGACTCCGATCTCGACCGGGCCAACCAGGCCATCGCGGCCAAGAATTACGATCGGGCCATCGCCTATTTGAACGCCGTCGTCGCGCGGGACGATCGCAACGCCGAGGCCCACAATCTCCTCGGTTACGCCGAGCGGATGCGCGGCAACCTTGCCGCCGCTTTCCCGCATTACGAACGGGCGCTGGCCCTCGACCCCAAACACCGCGGCGCGCACGAGTACATCGGCGAGGCCTACCTGCAAGGCGGCAACCTGGCCAAGGCCGAAGAGCACCTGGCCCGGCTCGACAAACTCTGCCGTTTTTCCTGCGCCGAGTACCGCGACCTGAAGCGCGCCGTCGCCGACTACCGGGCCCAGCACCCGCAATGACCGGGAGCCAACCATGGCCGTTCTCCCGCCCTATACCCCGCCCGGAATTCCAGGGACAATACGGATTTCATCTGCCCCCGAATTGTCTCAGCAACTCTCCGCCTCAATCCTCTCCAGCAACGCCAGCGCCGCCCGATCGTCGTACGCCTCGAACAACTCGCGGATATTGTTGATGTACGAGTGCAGCAAAAACAGCTCGTCGAGACAGCGGCCGCCATTGCCGTCCGGCTGGCCGACCAGCGCCAACTTCTCCTTGAACTTCTCCCAGAAGCGGTTGCTCTTGCCCGGGTCGTCGATATGGCGGCGCAGCAATACCATGAGTGCGCGGGCATTCTGCTCCCCGTCGATGCCGACGAACGACACGTAGCGATCCGGTTTTGTGTCTGGTTGTGTCAAGGTCCCCGCCTTTCTTCCGTTCGGTTATGTGTTTTACTCCACCCCCACCACCTTGAGGGCAAAGGTCAGCTCGCACCCGGCCAGGGGGTGGTTGGCGTCGAGGGTCACCTCGGTCTCGCTGACTGCAGCAACGTGCATGACCTGCGCGGTTCCGTCGCGAAAGTCGATGCTCAATTTCTGGCCAACGCTGAGTGATTTATCGGCGGGAAAGAGGGTGCGGGGGAGGCGCAGCAGGTTCTCCTCAAGGCGCGGACCGTAGGCGTCCGCGGCGGAAAGGACGATGTTTTTGACCTCGCCGGCGCGCATGCCGAGCAACGCCTGTTCGAGGGCCGCAAAGACCTCGCCCGCGCCGATGCTGACAGTCAGCGGTCCGGACTCCTCGGTGCTGTGGAAGATGCGACCGTTCTCCAGCGTGCCGATGTAATGGAGTGTGACGGTGCTGCCGGGTTTGACTTCGGGCATGGCGACCTCCTGCTGGAGGTCCTTACTTGCAACTTTTTTGCCGGATGCAGGGAAGGGCACAGGGAACGGGAAGGGAGGGGGGTATAGGCCATCGCCCTTGTCTCTCCTTCGTTTGTTGATACGCGGGAAAATGCTGATAAAGTTTTCCTGTGGGCCGCCGTCACGGTGAGAATTTATGGACAAATGCATGCAGCGCTGTGTCCTGCTGGCAGGACTGATGCTCGGTTCTTTGATGGCTCATGCCCAGCCAATTCCGCAAGAGGTGTCGACGGTTCCCGCTAACTCGGCCGCGGTCGCATTTCCCTTCCGGTATTCCTCCGTATTTACCCACTATCAGCCCTACCAGGAACAGCCGCTAATCCCTTGGCGCGAGGCCAACGATCAGGTGGGGCAGATCGGCGGCTGGCGTTTCTATGCCCGGGAGGCGCAAGTGCCGGATGCGGAAGTCACCCCCACCGACTCTCGGTCTGAGCCTCACCCGCCCCAGCCGGCCGCCCCCTCCGTCGCCGACCCGCACAGCGGGCACGGGAGAAAACCGTGAGTCGGCGGCGGTCGAAGCTTTCAGCTGTCAACAACGTCTTGCTGGTCGTTCCGGTGTTGGTGATTTTATCCGGCTGCTCCAGGGTCGACTTCGACCAATCCCTCGCCAAGACGAATCGGCTGGCGGCCCAGTTCACCCAGGGGCAACTGGTGCTGGCGCAAACACGGGAACAGAGAGAAGAATTCCAGCGTATTGCCGGCGAGCTCTTGCAGAACCCTCTCAGCCAGAATGACGCGGTGATCCTCGCCCTCGTCAACAGCCCAAGACTCCAGGCCTTGCTGGCCCGGAACTGGGCGGATGCGGCGAGCGCCGCTCAGACTGCGCGGATCGCCAACCCGGTCTTGACCATCGAGCGGTTGCGCTCAGTGAATGAAGTCGAACTGTCGAGCCTGCTCGCCTTTGGCCTCCTCGATCTATTGACGTTGCCGCAACGGCACAGTCGGGCGCAGCGCCTGCTCGAACGGGCGCAGTTGCAGTTGACCAGCGACGTCGTTGCCCAGGTTACCGAGGTGCGACGAGCATGGGTCAAGGCGGTCGCCGCGCAACAGAGTCTGGTCTATGCCCGTCAGGTCAACGATGCCGCGCAGGCGAGTGCCGAGTTGGCCCGGCTGCTGGAATCGGTGGGCAACTACAGCAGATTGCAACGCGCCCGCCAGCAGGCGTTTTATGCCGAGGCCGTGACCGCATATGCGACCGCGCAGCATCTGGCGCTGGCGCAGAAGGAGGCGTTGATCCGACTCCTGGGGTTGACGGATGACCAGGCCCAGATCCTCGCCCTGCCGGAGAGATTTCCCGAGTTGCCGCCGGCCCCCCTCTCTCCTGATGCGGTCGGCAAAACTGCCGGTGCCGCCCGACTGGACATTCAGCTGGCCCAGGCGGACTACGCAGCGGCCGCAATGGAGCAGGGTTTGACGACGATCACCAGCTTCACCGATATAAAGCTGGGTCTGCGGCACGAGAGAGTCGAAGATCGTGCGGCCGGGGAGAAGACCACCAAGCGCGGCTTCGAAGTCGGCGTCCGCCTGCCCCTCTTCGACTGGGGCGATGCCCAACGCGATGCGATGAATGCCCGGACTTTGGCGGCGTCCTCGCATTTTGAAGCCACCGTCCGCGCCGCCGGGTCGACCCTGCGCCAGAGCTATTCCGCCTATCGGACCGCGTACGACGTGGCTCGGCACTACCGCGATGAAGTGGTGCCACTGCGTAAAGCGATCTCCGAAGAGAATCTGCTGCGCTACAACGGCATGCTCATCAGTGTCTTCGAACTGCTGGCCGACTCGCGTGAGCAAGTCAAGAGCGTCATGAGTGCGTTGGCCGTCGAAGAGCAGTTCTGGCTGTCCGATGCGGTCTTGCACGCTTCTTTAATCGGTCAGCCGAGCGTAGCCGCGGTCGGTTTCACTCCCGGCGGAGAGGACGAGCCGGGCGATGCGCTCCATTGAAATCCCGTTACATCATCTGCCGTCATGGAGTTCCGACGCGCAGCGGGGAGATGGCAAATGAAAACAAGAAGAGATTTCATAAAAAGCATCGGGATCGCCGGCGGGGCTGTGGCAGTGGCGGCCGTCAGTCGTGCCGCCCTGGCGGCACTGCCCGAGCCGGTGCTGCAAACCGGAGCGGAGACTCTGCCGCCGCTGGTCCCGAACAGTGGCCATCCCTACAACCCGGTGGTGACGCTTAACGGCTGGACCTTGCCCTGGCGGATGAACAACGGGATCAAGGAGTTTCATCTGGTCGCGGAGCCGGTCGTGCGCGAAATGGCCCCCGGCATGAAGGCCCACCTGTGGGGGTACAATGGGCAGAGTCCGGGGCCGACCATCGAAGTGGTTGAAGGTGATCGGGTGCGCATCTTTGTCAGCAACAAGCTCCCCGAGCATACCAGCATTCACTGGCACGGGCAGCGGCTTCCCAACGGCATGGATGGCGTCTCCGGGCTCACCCAGCCGGCCATCCAGCCGGGTAAAACCTTCGTCTATGAGTTTGTGGCCCGGCGCCCCGGAACCTTCATGTACCATCCCCACGCCGATGAAATGACCCAGATGGCAATGGGGATGATGGGTTTCTGGGTCACCCATCCCAAGGCCAGGCATCCGTTGATCGACGAGGTCCAGCGCGATTTCTGTTTCCTGCTCAACGCCTACGACATCGACCCCGGCAGCTATACGCCCAAGATCATGACCATGCTCGAATTCAACCTCTGGTCGTGGAACAGCCGTATATTTCCGGGGATCGACTCGCTGAACGTGCGCTTGAACGACAAGGTGCGCATCCGCATCGGCAATTTGACCATGACCAACCATCCGATGCATCTGCACGGGCATGAGTTTACGGTGACGGGGACCGACGGCGGACCGATTCCGAAGAATGCTCGCTGGCCCGAGGTCACCACCGATATCGCCGTCGGCCAGATGCGACAGATCGAATTTATTGCCGCCGAAGAGGGTGACTGGGCCTTTCATTGCCACAAGAGCCACCACACCATGAACGCCATGGGGCACAATCTGCCGACCATGATCGGGGTCGATCACCGCAGCGTGGCCAGAAAGATCACCAACCTTATCCCCGACTACATGGTGATGGCGGAGCGCGGCATGGCGGATATGACCGAAATGGCAATGCCGCTCCCCGATAACACAATTCCGATGATGACCGGCGAGGGGCCGTTCGGTTCGGTCGAGATGGGGGGGATGTTCACGGTGGTCAAGGTACGCCGGGAGCAGAAGGCCGGAGATTACAGCAATCCCGGCTGGTACCAGCACCCGCCGGGGATGTTGGCCATCGAATCGAATGGGGCAACGCAGGAACCGGCGCGCTTGCAGGCCGAATCGGGGCAATCGATGCCCCGCAAGGAAAAGCCTGCGCCAGAGATCGAATTGCAGATTCGCAAGCCAACCGGTCATGTTGGCCATTAATCTCAAGAGGTGAAGGTATGCAGAGCAATATCATGATGACAGTGATAACAGTCTTTCTCTTCTCTTCTGCCGCCGGCGCCAGTGGCGATCACGCCGGTGGGCATGGCCCTGCCGCGACCATCGGCCAACCGGGCAAGCTGCAGAACGTCACGCGCACCATTACGATAGATATGTCGGATGCCATGCGCTATACACCGGCGGAGCTCACGGTCACGCAAGGGGAAACCGTGCGATTTGTCGTCAGGAACTCCGGCAAACTGAAACACGAAATGGTATTGGGCACTGAACAAGAGTTGACAGCGCACTACGAGGTCATGAAGAAGAACCCGGAGATGGAACACGCCGACGAGAACATGGTGACGGTCCAACCCGGCGCTACCGGCGAAATCGTCTGGCAATTTACCCAAGCGGGGAAAATCGATTTTGCCTGCCTGCTGCCAGGGCACTATGAAGCGGGGATGAAAGGGACCGTGCGGGTGAGTCGACACGCAACCGCCATTGAGCCGTCATCCGCTGCGGCGGTTCTGACAGAAGGTGTCATCCGCAAGATCGACAAAGCCAACAACAAGATCACGATAAAACACGGGGAGATAAAAAACCTGGAGATGCCGGGAATGACGATGGTCTTTCAAGTCAGAGACCCGCTTTTGCTCGATAAGGTGGTTGCAGGAGACAAGGTTAAATTCAGGGCTGAAAAGTCTGGCAGCGCTTTTATTGTCACTGACATCCAGCCGGAGTAGTCAGTGCGTTTAAACTGTAGATGCAAACCGACCAATGTCGGCGAGAGGCTTTTTATCCTGAATCCGTCGGCCCTTGGGCCGTCACTTTGAGAAGGAGCGAGACGATGAATACCCTGAACGGAAAGACTGCCCTGGTCAGCGGTGGCAGCCGTGGCATCGGCGCCGCTATCGTGCGCGCCCTGGCGGCGGAAGGGGCCAATGTCGCTTTCACCTACAGCAAATCGGCAGAGCAGGCCGAAGCGCTGGCCAAGGAACTGACGGCGGGGAAGGTACGCGTCAAGGGGTACCGCGCCGACGCCGCCGACCCGCAGCAACTGCCGGTGGTGGTCGACGCCGTGCTGCGCGATTTCGGTGCGCTGCAGATTCTGGTCAACAACGCCGGGGTCGGCAGCGGCGGCATGGTGGGGGAGATCCCCTTCGAGGCCTACCGGCGGGTGATGACGATCAACGTCGACGCGGTCTTCGTCCTGACCCAAGCCGTGGTCAAGGTGCTACCGGAGGGCGGGCGTATCGTCAACATCGGCAGTGTGCTGGGCGAGCGCGCCACCACGTCGGGGCTGAGCGCCTATAATGCCAGCAAGTTTGCCGTCGCCGGCCTGACCCGCAGCTGGGCCAAGGACCTCGGTCCGCGGGGCATCCTGGTCAACGCCGTGCAGCCGGGGCCAATCGACACCGAGCTCAACCCCGCCGATAGCGCCCATGCCGACTTCATGCGCAGCCAGACCGCTCTGGGGCGTTATGGCCAGGCGGCGGAAATCGCCAGCGTCGTCGCCTTTCTCGCCGGTCCCGGCGCCACCTACCTGACCGGCGCGACCATCAACGTCGACGGCGGCTGGAACGCCTGAAGCGCCGGAGAGGGCAGACCTGGCCGATTATCTGACTACCGGGCCCAGCACCCGGAATGACAGGAAGACAATGATGACCGTCATCCCGACCTATACCCCGCCCGATTTTACCCGTCCGGAACTGAAGTCCGCTCCGGTCGTGCGGGTCGCGCCGGCGCCGGCCGACGGCGTCCTCCCCGAGCGCTTCCACGCCACCTCGAACCTCCCCGAATATATCCATCTCGGCGGCGGCCGCTGGTTGCTGGCGCGGCAAGGGCGGATGGACGGGGTGCTGGTGCTGCGCGGCGATGTCCTGGAGGTCGTCGAACCGCGCCGGGTCCGGCAAGGCGATCCGGTGGTGATCGCCCGCAGCGAGCACGGCGAGGAGGGCCTCTATGTCCATGCGGCGGGTTTTGCCGCGACCGCCGGCGCCGCGGCGGAGTTCGCTTTCCGCACCCGCGGCACCCGCGAATCCCCCTTTTCCCGCTCTTACGACACCCTCTATGAGGTCCTGCAACACGATCGTCGCGATGGCTATATCGTCTGGGTGCTGGGGCCGGCGGTGGTCTTCGACCGCGACAGCCGCGATGCCATGAGCGCCCTGATCGACGCCGGCTATTGCCACGCCCTGCTCGCCGGCAACGCCCTCGCCACCCACGACCTGGAGGCGGCCCGCTTCCGCACCGGCCTCGGTCAGGATATCTATAGCCAGGAGTTGCGGCCGGGCGGCCATTGCAATCATCTCGACATCATCAACCAGGTGCGGCACTGCGGTTCGATCCCGGCGGCGCTGCGCGAACTGGGGCTGGCCGACGGCGTCATGGCGGCTTGCGAGCGGCGGGGGGTACCGTACGTGCTGGCCGGCTCGATTCGCGACGACGGCCCGCTGCCGGGGGTGATCGGCGACGTCGGCCAGGCCCAGGACGCCATGCGCGTCCATGCCCGACGCGCCACCACGGTCCTCGCCCTGGCCACCCAGCTGCATGCCATCGCCGTGGGCAACATGCTCCCCGGCTACCAGGTCGGGACGGACGGGACGGTGCGGCCGGTCTTTTTCTATGTGGTCGACATGAGCGAGTTCGGCGTCGACAAGCTGGCCAACCGCGGCTCGCAGCAGGCGCTGCCGATTTTGACCAATGTCCAGGATTTCCTCGTCAACCTGCGCCATAAACTCTGTCGCGCGGAGGAGCCGTCATGAGCAGAGCACTGCGCATCGTCGGCGTCCCCCTCGACCTCGGGCAGAGCAAGCGCGGGGTCGACATGGGGCCGGCCGCTCTGCGCTACGCCGGACTGGCCGAGGGGCTGGCGGCGCTGGGGCACCGGGTGATCGACGCCGGCAACCTCGCCGTGCCGGTGCGCGAGACCGTCTTGGCCGAGGCTCCCCGGCACTATCTTCCTTCCATCGCCGCGGTCTGCCGGGCCACCTACGCTGTCGCCCGCCAGGCTCTGGCGGCGGGGGAGACACCGATTTTCCTCGGCGGCGATCACAGCCTGGCCATCGGCTCCATCGGCGGGGTGACCGACAGCGCCCCGTGCGGGCTGCTCTGGATCGACGCCCATGCCGATTTCAACACGCCGGAAACGACCCGCAGCGGCAACATCCACGGCATGACCCTGGCCGTCCTCCTCGGCGACGGCTATCCGGAACTGGTCGCGGTCGGTCGCCCCGGCGCCAAGCTCAAACCGCAGGATGTGGTGCTGCTCGCCCTGCGCGACCTCGACCCGGGGGAGCGGGAGCGGCTCAAAGGCAGCGGCATCACCGTCTACACCATGCGCGACATCGACGAACGGGGGATCGGGGCGGTGGTGCGCGAGGCGCTGGAACGGCTCGAACAACATCACCGCCTCCACGTCAGTCTCGATGTCGACTGCCTCGACCCGCAGGCCAGTCCGGGGGTCGGCACCCCGGTGTCTGGGGGCTTAAGCAGCCGCGAGGCCCAGCTGACGATGGAGCTTATCGCCGACTGCGGCTGCTGCGGCAGCCTCGATATCGTGGAGATCAATCCGATCCTCGATCAGCACAACCGGACTGCCGTCCTCGCCGCCGAGCTGGCGGCGTCGTTGTTCGGCAAGCGGATTCTCTAGCCGCCCGTGGCGAGGAGGCCCATGCAACCCAGTGACCTCAACGAGCGTATCGTCGCCCGCGGCCAGGCGCTTTTCGCCGCCATCGCCGACGAAAAGCCCGCGCTCTTCTCCAGCGCCACCTGGACCGGCCGGGTGTTGCAGTGGTCCCTGCAGAACGAGGAGTTCAAGACCAGCCTCTTCCGTTTTGTCGATGTCTTCCCGGTTTTACACGGCTCACAGCAGCTCACCGAGCACATCCGGCAATATTTCGGTGCGGACGAACAGCTGCCGCCGGTGCTGGCGACGGGAGCCCGTCTGGCGGGAAAGCTTGGTCCCTTGGGTGGGGCGCTGCTGGCCAAGGCGATCACGGTCAATCTCCACGAACTGGCCCGGCAGTTCATTCTCGGCGAGAGCACGGAGGAGTTGGCCCAGCGTCTGAAAGTGCTGCACCGCGAAGGCTTTGCCGCCGTCATCGACGTGTTGGGCGAGGCGACCCTGTCGCACGCGGAATCTGGAGAGTATCTGGCCACCTATTTGCGGTTGCTGGAGGTGCTGGCGGCGGAAGAGCGCCGCTGGCAGGCGTTGCCGGGGCTGGCGGGAGCACCGGCGATCAATCTGGCGGTCAAGCCGACGGCGCTCTACTGTCTGGCCAATCCGATGGATTTCGCAGGCTCGGTGGCGGGGATTCTGGCGCCCCTGCGCCGCATTGCCGAACGTGCCGTCGCCGCGGGGGCCTTCCTCTGCATCGATATGGAGTCGTACCGCACCAAGGAAATCACCCTTGAGGTCTATCGACGGCTGAAGCGGGAGTTTCGCGACTACCCCCATATCGGCATCGCCCTGCAGTCCTACCTGCGCGACAGCGAAGACGATCTCGCCGAGTTGCTGGCATGGTCCGCGCGGGAGCAGCTCCCCATCTCCATCCGTCTGGTCAAGGGGGCTTACTGGGATTTTGAGACGGTGCGGGCGCGCCAGATGGGGTGGGAGTGCCCGGTCCGCAGCAGCAAGTCCGACACCGATGCCGCTTTCGAGCGGATGGCGGCGGCCATCCTGCGCCAGCACCGCTTTTGCTACTTTGCCTGTGCCTCGCACAACATCCGCAGCATCGCGGCGGTGCTGGAGACGGCACGCAGCTTAAGGGTGCCGGACGACCGCTACGAATTTCAGATGCTCTACGGCATGGCCGAGCCGGTGCGTCGCGGCATCCTCGCGGCGACGGGGCGGGTGCGGCTCTACTGCCCCTACGGTGCGCTGGTGCCGGGGATGGGCTACCTGGTGCGGCGCCTGCTGGAGAACACCGCCAACGAATCGTTTTTGCGCCAGACCTTCGCCGGTGCGGCCGAGATCGAGAAGCTGCTGGAGGACCCGGAAGCGGTCTTGTCCCGCCTCCGTGCGCAAGAGCGCGATGCCGTCCCAGGGGATGCGGCTTCAGCAAATGCGCCGGCTTTCCGCAACGAAGCGGCCGCCGACTTCACCCGCCCCGAGGTCCGTGCCGCCTTCCCCGCCGCTCTGGCCGCCGTTCGCGGCCGGGCCGGCGAGACCGCGCCGCTCTTCATCGCCGGCCGGGATGTACTCACCGCAACGACCGTCCCGAGCCGCAACCCCAATCGCCCCGCGGAAATCCTCGGTCACGTCTGTCAGGCCGGAACCGACGAGGTCGAGCGCGCCATGGCCGCCGCCGGGGCGGCCTTTCCCGCCTGGCGGGCCACGCCGGCGATGGCACGGGCCGCCATCCTGCGGCGGGCCGCCACCCTGGCGCGGCAGCGCCTCTACGAACTGGCGGCCTGGCAGGTGCTGGAGATCGGCAAGCAGTGGGACCAGGCCCATGCCGACGTGAGCGAGGCGATCGATTTTCTCGACTACTACGCCGCCGAAATGCTCCGCCTCGGCGTCCCCCAACGGCTGGGAGAACTGCCGGGGGAGGAGAATTTCCTGATCTACGAGGGGCGCGGCGTGGCGGCGGTGATCGCCCCCTGGAACTTCCCCCTCGCCATCGCCTGCGGCATGGTCGCGGCGGCTCTGGTCACCGGCAACACCGTGGTCTTCAAGCCCTCCGGCCTGACCGGCCTGACCGGACGGCGGCTGGTCGAGCTCTTTGCCGCCGCCGGTCTGCCGGACGGG
>MGTO01000123.1:0-1056 GCA_001799485.1 Desulfuromonadales bacterium GWC2_61_20
CGGGGGACGGGCCTCGGTCTCGCCATCACCCGCCAGATCATCGAACAGCACCACGGCCGGATCACCCTCGAAAGCGAGGTTGGCAAGGGCACCACCTTTACCATCTATCTGCCTTTGCGCAGAGAGGAATACTGATGCCGGCCAAGCGGATCATGCTCATCGACAACGAAGAGGGTCTCTGCCGCATGATGGAGGCAGTCCTCACCGACTGCGGCTACAAGGTGAAGTCCTTCACCCGTTCCTTCGAAGCGGTGGAGCAATTTGCCCCCGATCGCTTCGATCTCGTCGTCAGCGACATCAAGATGCCGGGGCTCGACGGCCTCGAGGTGCTACAGCGGATCAAGGCCAAGTCTCCCGATATCCCGGTCATCATGATCACCGCCTACGCCACCGTCGAGATGTCGATCCAGGCCCTGCGCAAGGGGGCCCACGACATGCTGACCAAACCTTTCGAACCGGAAGAGCTGGTCTACCGGGTCCAGAACGCCCTGCAACACACCCAGCTCCTCGAAGAGAACCGCGAACTGCGCGAGGAACTCGTCGGCAAGTTTCGCTTCGACAACATCATCGGCACTTCGCCGCCGTTGCATCAACTGCTGGAGAAGATGCAGAAGGTCGCGGTGCGTGACACTTCGGTCCTCATCACCGGCGAATCGGGAACCGGCAAGGAGCTCATTGCCCAGGCCCTGCACTACAACTCTCCGCGCAAAAGCAAGCGCTTTGTCGCCATCAACTGCGGCGCCCTCCCCGAATCGCTCTTGGAAAGCGAACTCTTCGGCTCGAAGAAGGGGGCCTTCACCGGCGCCACGGAGAACCGCAAGGGGCTCCTCGAAGCGGCTGACGGCGGCAGCCTCTTTCTCGACGAAGTCGGCAATCTCCCACCCAACGTCCAGAAGACCCTGCTGCGTTTCCTGCAGGAACATGAATTCCTGCGCATCGGCGAGACTCGGCCGACCAAGGTCGATGTTCGCATCATCTCGGCGACCAACGCCGACCTGCTGGCCGATGTCAAAAAGGGACACTTTCGCGAAGACCTTTTTTACCGCCTCAATGTCG
>MGTO01000123.1:1085-5959 GCA_001799485.1 Desulfuromonadales bacterium GWC2_61_20
GCCCACTTCATTCAGCTGCAGAACCGCAAATTCGCCACCCACGTCAAGGGCTTCACCCCCGAGGCCCTGGAGGCGCTGCACCACTTCCCCTGGCCGGGGAATATCCGCCAACTGCAGAACGTCATCGAGGCCTGTCTCGCCATCGAAACCGGCGAAATCATCGGTCTTCCCCTCCTCGCCCAGTTCATCGATCTCTCCGAGGTCGTCACCACTCCCAGCGGCGCGACCGCTGACAGCAGCGAAAGCAGCGACTATTCCGCCGCCATCGCCGAATTCGAAGCCGCCTACCTCGCCAAACTGCTGCGCCGCAGTCACGGCAATATCGAGGAGGCGGCGCGCGAGGCCGGGATGAACATGGCGACGATCTATCGCAAGATCAAAAAATACAACCTCAAGCGGGATGACTATCTCTAGTGTTCTGTGCGGCGAACTAGCCGCACAGAACACTAATGGCAGATTTTCGCAACGCTGCAAATCGCCCTGCTCCATTTTGCATTCGAGCAACATCCCCTCCCCCCTTCCGGCAGCCGCCAGTTCCACCAACGACCTGCAATCACGACACTTTTATATCTTTACCAGCTTTTCTCCCGTTGGTATGCAGTTTGCTCTTTCAATGTTTGCGCTGTTCCTTGTGAACAGGGGTGGGGCCGGGAGCAATTACCCGACCCGGCTCCACCCCCCTGCTCCCCTACTTGAAGGAGGTCCGTCGTGAAACCTGCAGCCCCTGTCATCAGTCGCGGTTTTGGCCTGGTCGAGACCCAGGCCCCCGGCATCGCCACCGCCGGCCTCCTCTGCCTGAGTCTCTCCCTGACTCTGACCAGTCTGCCGGCCGCCGGCCTGCTCCGCCCGGGGACCGCCCTCCTCGGTCTCGGCCTCTTCCTCAGCGCCACCGGCCAGATTCTCGCCGGTCTCGCCCTGTGGCGGCGGGAAGAGCCCCTCCCGACCCTGCTGCTGTCGGCCCTGGGCCTCTTCTGGTACACCCGCCTCGCCTGCGATCTCCTCCCCCACAGCGGCCTTGGCGCCCTCCCCCCCGTTGCCGCCACCAGCGGCCTGCTCCTCCTCTGGGGGGGGTTTGTCCTGATTCTGGCCCTGGACGCCGACATCCTCGGCACTCCGCTGCGCCTTGTCCTCGGCCTGGTCGCCGCCGCCCTCCTCCTGCAAGGAGCCGCAGCGGCAACGGGACTCCCCCTGCTGGCGGCAATCGGCGGTTATTGCGGCCTCGCCGCCGCTCTTGGCGCCGCCGCCACCGACGGTGGCCGTTCCCTCTGTGGCGGGACGCCCCCCCGCCCATAGCGATACCCGTCACCCCGGTCTTGACTTTCGCCGGCGACAGAGCTAGTTTGGAGTCGTTTCTCACCGCAGTACCCGACCGAACCAGCGCAAACCAAGGTGGCAATGTGAACGCTAAAATCGGACAACACCTGACCCTCCTTGGCCTCGGCGCCATGATCTTTTACGGTTTCATGCTCGCCACCGGGCATTTGACCGCCGAAATCCTCCCGCAGTTCCTCGTCTCCGCCATCATCTTCCTCTCATCCGGCCGCATCATGCGCAAAGCCGCCAGCCTCATGGCCAAGGATGAGGAGGAAGCTGCTCCGGTTAAAGCGGTCCGGCCCCAGGCCGACTGGCCGTGGATGACCTCCCTGCTCAACTGGACCGGCGCCTTCGTCATCATCGGCGTCATGGCCCTCCTCCTGCTCAAGCCCATCGGACTCTCCTGGCGCGACGCCATCGCCCTGACCAAAGCCCCCGACCACTTCTTCGCCGGCGCCGTCCCCTGATCGTTCGCGGCGATTGCCAAATGTAAAAAGGCCCTTCCGCTACGACTGTGGAAGGGCCTTTTTATGGAGCGGGAGATATCAAGTGCATAGAGGCATATCGCACCTGTAACTACTATCCCCATGTACAGCCAGCGAAGAAAGCCGAACAGAAGGTCAAAGACCGGATCACCTCACTCACGAAACGAGAGCGGACGATCATGCCCCTTGAGTGGGTCGTGAACGAAGTCAATGCCATGGTCAGAGGCTGGGTTGGCTACTTTCACTACCGCAATTGCAGCCAGACGCTGGGCCGGATAACAGCGGGTTGGGCGAAAGCGCATTCCTTGCAGTGAAGAACATCGGAAAGCCGTGTGCGGGAAAACCGCAAGCACGGTTTGACGAGGGAGGGCAGGGTGAACCTGCTCTTTACTCTACCTGTATTCAAAGAATATTTCCACTTGCCCCCGCCGACACAGCAAAGCCCCGCGCCAATCGGCGCGGGGCTTTGCTGCAGGTTATGCAGATGAAGTTCAGTCGGCCTTCTGCAGGGCCAGATCGCCTTCTTCGACGGTGTCGAGAACCGGGACCTTCGCAGTGGCCGCGGCCTTCTGGCCACGCAGCGACAGGGAGAGCATGGAGCCGATGAGGAGGAGGACGCCGGCGGCGGCGAAGGAGACGGTCGAGCTGCCGAATTTGGCGTCGAGGAAGGCCGAGATCTTGACCAGGGCGAAGGCGCCGATACCCCAGGCGGTGAAGAGGATGCCGTAGTTCATGCCGTAGTTCTTGGCCCCCCAGAAATCCTTGGCGAAAGAGGGGAAGAGGCAGAGGTTGGTGCCGTAGTTGAAGCCGATGAAGGTGGCGAGGAGGGTGATGATGATGCCGTTGGCGTTGCCGCCGCTGATGACCGGGATGGCGACGAACATGAGGATCGCCTGGAAGAGGAGCATGATGGTCAGGGTGGTGCCGCGACCGATCTTGTCGGAGACGATGCCGGCGATAACCCGCCCGCCAGCGTTGCCGATGGCCATGACGGCGACGGCGATGAAGGCGTATTCGCCCATGCTCTTCTTGGCCATCAGGGCGATGCTGCCGATGACCATGAGGCCGGCGCCGGCGCCGATGAAGAAGGTCGTCCACAGGGTGTAGAGGCGGCTGTCGCGCAGCACCTGGCTCGGGGTCTTGTCTTCGACGGCGGCCTTTTTCGGGGCGCCGGCGACGCTGGCGGCGGCGGCCGGAACGAAGCCGGCCGGGGGATTGGCGACCAGCATGGCCATGCCGCAGACGATGGCAATGAAGGAGACGCCCAGGATCGTCATGGTCTGCGAGAGACCGTAAGCGCCGAGAAGGTATTTACAGACCGGGGCGAGGTAGACCGGGGCGATGCCGAAGCCGGCGACGACGATGCCGACGATGAGGCCGGTCTTGGCCGTCGGGAACCATTTCACGGCCGGCGGGGTGGCGGCGGAGTAACCGAAACCGAAGCCGAGGCCGGCGAGGATGCCGAAGCCGAAGACCCAGCCCCAGTAGCCGGTCGACTGGGCGCAGACGATGAAGCCGGCGCCGACGAAAAGGCCGCCGAGGATGGCGGTGAGGCGAGGACCGAACTTGTCCTGCATCTTGCCGCCGATGATCATCGAGACGGCGAAGGAGAGACAGGCAAAAGCGTAGGGATCGCCGGCATTGGCGCCGAGAAGCTTGGCGATGTCGGCCTTGAGCATGCTGTAGGCATAGAGGATGCCGAGGGCGAGGTTGATGCCGAGGCCGGCCATGGTGACCGTCCAGCCGCGATTCTTGATCGTCTGCTCGTTGCTCATGGTTGTTTCCTCCTGTGTGGGTGTCTTGGGTTGGGGGACAAGGGAAAAGGCAAGAGAGCGGACCCGTTGGGCCAGAGGCCAGCGGGCACGTAACGGTTGTTTCAGGGGGGCGGCGGGGGAGACCTGCGCCGGCACGGCCGCAACCGGTTCCTCGGCGACCATCGCCGCCACGGGGAGGGGCGCGGTGGCCACCTCGGGGAAGCGATTGGCCAGCTCCCGGTACTTGAGGCAGTCGTCGTAGCGACAGTTGCAGTAGGCGACCATCATGCGCACGTCGTGGGGGGAGATGTAGCCGCAACCGACATCGCAGAAGTCGTCACTTTTCCGGAAAAAGGGGCATACCGAACAGCTCTGCATGAGTCGAACTCCTTCCACCGTCATTGCTTGTCTATCTGCTGCTGCCTGGCTATCACCTAGAGCAACCGCCGTACCAAGCCAGAAACTGCCCTCAAATATGTATTTATTTTCTAGTTTTTCCACATAGTTACATCGCCACACACGGTAACAACGACGACTGTTGCCACCAAACTCCGTTCGCAGTCACGCAACAGCCGGAAAGAACCATGGCGACATTGGTCGATTCTTATCGTCGAGGCATAACCTGATGATTTTGCACACTATAGTTGACTGACGAGGGATGATTCAGGCCTGATTTGCTGCAATGCGAGAGGTGAGGACATTTTCGCATTTCTGCAAAAGGCCCCGATGGCAGGGCGGGAAAATAAAAAAAGCCGCCCTGCGCTGGGCGGCCTCCAGAAAAGTCAGGAAAGGGAAGTGGTCAGGCGCGGGAGATGAAGCGGCCGTCGCGGGTATCGACCTTGATCTTCTCGCCGCTGGCGAGGTAACCGGGGACCTGGATGCTGATGCCGGTTTCCAGGATCGCCTCCTTGGTCTGGGCAGTGGCGGTGGCGTTCTTGATCGCCGGCGCCGTCTCGGTGACGGTGAGCTCCACCGTCATCGGCGGATCGACGCTGACCACGCGGCCCTGGAAGACGCCGAGCTGGACTTCCTGACCTTCGAGGAGAAAGCCGCGCACCGGCTCGAAGAGCTCCTCGCCGAGTTCGAATTGCTCGTAGTTCTCGTTGTCCATGAAGACCCCCATGTCTCCGGAGGCGTAGAGGAACTGCCCCTTGCGCCGCTCGAAGTCGGCCTCGTCCACCTTGTCGCCGGACTTGAAGGTCTTCTCCAGGATCTGGCCGGTGAGGAGGTTGCGGTACTTGGTCTTGACCAGGGTGTTGCCGCCCCGGGCCGACGGCGACTGGGTGGTGTGGTCGACGAGGAGGCACGGCGCGCCGTCGAG
>MGTO01000124.1 GCA_001799485.1 Desulfuromonadales bacterium GWC2_61_20
CCCTCGGCTTTTCGGCGCTCTGCCTGGTTGCTCTCTTCGTAGTGAGCGGCTGTTGCGGCATGTGCAGGCAGGGACAGACTGGTGCGGCCGCCCCCTGTTGCCTGAAAGGCGCGGCCGCCGCCGCAGCGATGCCGGCCGCCGAAGGGACGCGCAAAGATGTGTTGTACACCTGCAATTGCGGCCCGGATTGCAAGTGCAACGCGGTCAGCACCCAGCCGGGCAACTGTGCCTGCGGCAAGCCGATGCGCTGGGCACATATCGTCAAGGTCGAAGGGACCGAGGCGCTCCTCTGCACCTGCGCCGAAGGCTGTGCCTGCAAACTCGACCCGAACGATCCGAGCAAATGCGGCTGCGGCGAAGCGGTCAAACGGGTCGACCTGAAGGGATCGGGACTCTTCTTCTGCAACTGCGGCGGCAGCTGTACCTGCAATACGGTCAGCGACAAAGTAGCCGAGTGCGGCTGCGGTATGCCGTTGAAGCAGCACCAGTAAGAGAGCGAAGCCGGCCCTACGGCATCGCGGCCGGCATTACTGCTCTCCAGCCAGCAACAGCCCGCCCCGCGCGGGCTGTTGCTGTTTCAACGCCGCCATCCGGGGGAGCGATCTCCCGATGGTGTCAAAGACTGACCTCGGACAGAGAGGGCTTCCTGCCGATTGACCTTGCCAGCATTTCCGCTAGGATTAAGGCAGTGCATCTCCTTTCGCGGAAATCAGCCGCTTGATTGCAACTGAGCAGGGCGAGGTAAGCAATGTCGACGCGCATCTTTGGGAATCTCTTTTACCACTGGCCGGAAAAGCTGGTCATCATTGCCCTCTCCCTGATGGTCTCCATCACCATCTTCGTCACCCTGGCGCAGGCAGGGCTGGTTCTCTATCAAGCCATCGTCACCGAACAGTCTTTTCTCAACCACAACGCCTTCATCAAGGTCTTTGGCGCCTTCATGACGGTACTCATCGCCATGGAATTCAACCACACGGTCTTCACCGCCATCAGCGGATCCACTCCGACGGTCAAGGTCCGCTCTGTCCTCCTCGTCTCCCTCCTGGCCCTGGCGCGCAAGGTCGTTCTCATCGACCTGCAGGACTACGACTATACCTCCCTCATCGCCCTGGCGATCCTCATCGCCGGGGTCACCCTGGCCTACTGGGTCGTGGCGCGTTTCGAGCCGCCTCCGGAGAATCTGCAACCTGTGGTCGAGCGCCTCCGCGCCCTCTTCTCGGAAAACGTGGAGAAGAAGCCGGAAGAAGAAAATCACAAAACCATGCCATTGGGGACACCCCCATCCTGACAACCACCATTCCCTGACGTACGGGTCGGCACCTCATCCGACCTGCACTTAGCAGAATTTTCAAGCCAGGATAGTTTTGACAGAACGAAAAGGAGAAAGTGATGGGATCGAGAGCACGGGAAATCCTCGGCATGGATGTGGACAAACTCATCGAACTGCTGCGCCGGGCCTACTGCGACGAGTGGCTCGCCTACCACCAGTACTGGCTCGGCGCCAAACTGGTGAAGGGGCCGATGAAGGATGCCGTCGGCGCCGAACTGCTGCAACATGCCACCGAGGAGTTGCTGCACGCCGACATGGTGACACTGCGCATCATCCAGCTCGGCGGGACCCCGCCGACCAAGCCGTCGGAGTGGTATACCCTGACCAATTGCGGCTACGACGCCCCCGACGACCCCTTCGTCAAGACCCTGCTGGAGCAGAACATCAAGGGGGAACGCTGCGCCATCAACACCTACAAGGAGTTGCTCGATATCACCAAGGACAAGGACCCGATTACTTACAATACGGTCTTGCAGATTCTGCAGCAGGAGCTTGAGCATGAAGAGGACTTGCAGGCCTTGCTGGAGGACTACGAGTTGATGATGGCGGCGTTCCGCCAAGGCTGACCGCATCCGTGCCAAAACCCCGCAGCAACCTCCTTCTCGCGTGCTATGATGTTACTGAGAGCCAACAAAAGGAGGTACCGTCATGAAAGGGACGAAAAGGACACAAATGCGACCGCCACGGCCGCAAATCAAAGAGATGAAGCACATGCCGAGCGATCGTGTCCATCACGAACTGCTGGTCCGGCGCAGCACCAACCACAATGTGCACGTCATCACGGCGCACGGCAACGTGCATCTCGGTCGCAAGGGGCGCAGCAGTTGATTCGGCTTTCCGGCAATCGGCGCGGAAGATGGCGTGAGCCTCCAGGAAATGCAGTTGTTGCCTCTTCAGCCCGCCTCGCGCGGGCTTTTTTCTGTTCCGCGCCCAAAGCTGCCCAGTGCGGCTGTCGTCTCTCTCCACCCCGCTCCATTGACCGTACGGTCATCCTCGGCTATCCTTGCAGCCACCCCCCTCGCCATGACAAGGGAACTCTATGACTACCCACCGCCCGCCCAGGCTCCCCGAGAAGCGAAAATCTCCTCGTGTCGACAAGCTTTACTTGATCGCCTATGTCCCCCAGAACGACGGCCCGCAAAAGACGCAAATCTCGCTGGGACGCACCCTGAATATCAGCCCGTCCGGGGTTGCGATGGAAATATACCGCGAGATCCCCTTGGGGACAGCCCTCGAACTGGAGATCGACTTCGACGATGTGACGGTTTCGGCCTGGGGCAAGGTCATCAGAAGCGACGACCTCGGCGGCGGGGACTTTACTGTCGCCATCAAATTCGATGAGCAGCAGGTACAGATGTCGGCGCGACTTGCGGCGCTGTTGCAGCAGGAGCCATAGGCCCTGGCACCCCTCTTTTCGACACAAAAAAGCCTGCTGATTAGCAGGCTTTTTTGTGTCATCGGGACCTCGGATCACAGCACGGCACTGAGCCCCGAATCGCGCTGATACAGATCGGGGCGAAACTGGACCTCCCCGTTGTCTTCGATCCAGGCTGTCCAGTAGACGATGTGGATCGGCCTCGGCTCCGGCAGATGAACGATGCGGCCGCCGCCTTCGTCGAGGGCTGCCGTGAGCGCCGCAACGCTGGCGTAGGAGGTGCCGGCGAGCAGCCGCAGGGCGAGTTCGCGCGGCTTAGCGACACGAATACAGCCGGAGCTGAATGCCGGAGTTGTCGCGGAGAAAAGGGATCGGGACGGAGTATCGTGCAGGTAGATACGCTCGTCATTGGGGACGATGAATTTGAGCCGGCCGAGGGCATTGTGTGGGCCAGGCTCCTGGACCAGATGATAGGGAAAGTTCTCCCGCCCCAGAGACGACCAATCGATGGAGGCGGGGTCGAGTTCGTCCCCGTTCCGGTGCCCGGCAGCATAGACGTGAAAACCGCGACGGATCAGGTAGCTGGCATCCGCTTGCGCAAGGGGCAGGAGATCGGCGACGGCGATACTATGGGGCACATCCCATTGCGGATTGAGTACGACGGCGGTAATCGTGCTGGAAAAGTTCGGGGTCTGCCGGGCCTGGCGGCCGACAATGACCCGCATCGCCAAGGTAACGCGCTTCTTATCCCAGAGTTGCAAGGTAAAGCCGGGGATGTTGACGAGGAGGGCGCGCTCGGAGAAATTGCGCGACAGCCAGCGACGGCGTTCGAGATTGAGGGCCAGCTGCCTGGCGCGAGCAGACGCCGGGACATTGAGCGCCGCCCGAGTTTTCGCCCCGACGACACCATTGACGGCGAGCCCGTAACGGCGCTGGAAAGTGCGGACCGCAGCCTCCAGCTGCGCGTCGAAGCACTCGCCATTGAGCGCTACGGCGGGCAGCTCCCCTTCACTGGCCAGACGCTGGCGCAGAAGGGAGACGCTCCGCCCGGTACTCCCCCGGCGGAGCACGGGCTGGTCAGGAATTCGTGGCCAGCCGCCGTTTTCCGCAATCTTTTGGTAACGCTGCCAGGCCGCGCGCAGGGCCGCATAGTCGGGATGGGTGGGGAGCAGACTCTGGAGCGTGGTCCGCACCTGGCCACCGACCAGAGCCCGATCGAGGAGCTGTGCCAGCTCGCGCGGAGCTTCGGGTGACGGCTCGCGTCCATGGGCATGCGCAGGGGCTGAGCGGCCATGGTGAAAGTCGCAGGCGAGTTGAAAAAAGGCATCACTGAGGAGCAATTCTAGATCGTTCGCCAATTCACCGACGGGGGTCAAAAGATAACGACGGCGCAAGACATCAAGGGCCGCAGCATGATAGTGACGCGGCTCGAGTCCCTCTTCCGCCGCGGCAGCGATCACGTCGAGAAGTTCCACCGCCCCCGGACGCAGGTATGAACCGATGGTCCAGACGGGTTGATAGGCGTGCCCTTCGTAAAAGGCGACCAGCGCAGGAGTCTGATAAAGCGGCTCGGCGGCAACCTCCATCCGCAGGGGCGCACCGACCCCTTGCAGCCGTTGTTGCAGACCGGAGCCGAGATCGAGGGCGTGCGTTGTCTGCGGCCAGGACCCGAGCAAGGCGAGAACGAGCCAACTTCGGAGCAAGTCGTTGCGTGTGACCATACCACCCGTATCGAATCGAGGGAAAAAGATGTGAAGACTGTGCCGGCACCTGGGAACAGCCTCTCATCCTCTTCCCCCGCTGTCAAAGATTTTCCCCATAGTTGCAACCAACGATTGACCTTGAGCCCGGCTTGTTCTAATCTGATGCCGGTTTTCCTCTGCCTGGAATGCGGTCCGGCACTTCTCGCCGCCGCCTGCGACAAGGAGCCCTTCCCGGTCGATCCAAGTCAGGGACAGCGAGGGGATGGCATCATGCTGCGAGTCTTCAACTTTCAGGGCAACAAGGTCGCCGAGATTCATATCGAGGCTGAAAACCTGGCCAGAACCATCGCCGCCGCCGGATGGATCGATGTCCTCGATCCGACGGAAGAGGAGCGTGACGAGCTCGAGCAATATCTGCGGACCGAGCTTCCCGAGTCTGACGATGTCGAAGAGATCGAATCGTCGGCCCGCTACTTTATCGACAGCGCCGGGATGCACGTCCACTCCCTCTTTCTCGGCCAGTCCGAGGGGCGCCACACCACCGTCACTGTTGCCTTCATCCTGCAGCCTGACCGGCTTATCTCCCTGCGCGAAGAAGACTCCCCCGACTTTCGTCTTTTGCGCATGCGCGCCCGCCGCGGCCAGATCGAGGCGGGGAATCCCCTCGATTTTCTCCTTTCCATCTTCGAGCACAAGGTCGAGAATCTGGCCGACACCCTCGAAGATATCCATCGCGAACTGGAAAAGGTCAGCGAGATGGTTCTGGAGGAAGCTCAGGCGGCCGAGGGACATCTCGAAGAGGCCATCGGCGAGTTGGCCCGTCTGGAAAACAGTAACGGGAAAGTCCGCCTCTGCCTCATGGACACCCAACGTTCCATCTCCTTTTTGCAGAAACATCAGCGTTACCCGGCGGAACACTTCGCCACCGCCCACGATATCATGCGCGACGTCGAAACCCTCCTCTCCCACACCACTTTCCTCTTTGAGAAGATCAACTTCCTCATGGATACGGCCCAAGGTTTTATCAACATCGAACAGAATCAGGTCATCAAGATCTTTTCCATCGCCGCCGTCGTTTTTCTGCCGCCGACCATGGTCGCCAGTATCTATGGCATGAACTTCCAGTTCTTCCCCGAACTCGGCTGGCGCTATGGCTATCTCTGGGCCCTGGCGGTGATGGTCGTCTCGGGAATTGCCCCCTATTGGTATTTCAAGCGCAAGGGATGGTTGTAACCGCCACCTTCCCCACCTCAATTCAAAGCGCAAAGAGCCCGCATTCGCGGGCTCTTTGCGTATAACGGCGGTCTCGTCAATGCAGCCCCGGCGTGGCGCAGAAAAGACAGATCGGCTGCAACTCGTAGAGGCGGCTCTCGACATTGTAAACCGAGCGCACCTGCAGATGCGCCGGGCAGGTGATCTTGAAGCAGACGGCGCAGGCCTGGCCCTCACCAAGGGTCGAGCGGGCATCGCAGACGTGACAAATCCACGGGCTGTTGGCGTCTTCACTCATGGCGTGCTTCCGGCAGGGTTTCGTCGCTTGTGAGGCGGCCCCTTTCGCCTACTGGTACTGGATATACAGGGGTTGGGGATTGAGTCGAAGCAGGTCTGCCGGCGCCATCAATGGATCCCCCTTCTTGGTGTCATTATGATAGAAGATCTTGAAACCGGTATATTGCACCGGTTCGGCGACCACGTAATCCCGGTACGAGGTACGCTTCAACCACGACCCGCCCCAGCCATCCATGTGCATGACCACCTGCACCTCGGGACGCAACACGATCTTGCGGGCATTGGTGACACCATTCTGGGTAAAACGATGGACCGTCAACACTTTCGGCGGCAGCTTGTATTTCTGCACCAGACCCTGCAGGAATTCGGTGACGAAATTGATTTCAGCCGCATCGTAAGTACCGATTTTGGTTCCGGGGACGACGAGGCTGGTCACCAGATTGAACTCGGGATCGATGCCGAGATGAACATCGGGGTTTTTCAGGATCCACTCGAAACGGGGGAGGAGGGTGCGGATGTCCTCATGTCCAGTCTGGATATCGAGAAAGAGGAGGGCCTTTTCTTCCTTGGCCCAGGCATAGACCATATTGACCATGTCATCATCCATGATCTTACGGTATTTACCCGATTTCCCGGGGATGTCCTGCGCCACCACGGCAACGAGGTGCAGGGCCGGTTGCACCGGCAGCTTCGGATCGGCCTTCTCCCACTCGTTTACTTCCTCCTTGAGGCGCTTGAGCATCTCCTCCTTGGGGTACTGGCCGAGAGCACCCATGCGCCGCGACATGGGATTGCCGTAATAGGCGACGATGCGCTTGGCCGGGAGAATTGCTCCCGGCAGCGGTTCCGAGCAAGCAACCGGCCAGCCGCACTTGCGCGCGAACTCGGGATCCTCGCCGGCTAGCCGGCCCGACTTCGCCGCCACCGGCTTGACCGCAGCCGCCGGGACCGCAGACGGAACCGCCGCCGCTTCGGGGCCGACGCCGGGCGCCACCGGCGAAGTCGGCGCCGGCGGCACAACGACTGCGGCTGGCACCGGCAGCTCCGGCGGCAAGGTCGGCGGGTTTTCGATCTTAACGCTTGGCAGGGGGGGGTCGGCGATCGCGCGCGGGGCTGCAGGCTTGTCCGCCCAGCAGCCGGCAAGAAAGAAAGTAAGACTGATAAGGAAAAGGACCCGGGGACGAGAAGGCAAGGAAAGGGATAGCACTGATTCATCCTTCTGGGAATTATGGCGGCAACCGGTTGCCCGGCGGGATTGAAGCATCATCTTTTTTTGGCGATTGATAATGCAAATCGCGACACTCCGCAAGCTTTTTCTTCACTTGCGAAAAAATACTGTAACTTACTGATCCTTCGTCTTTCTCACCCTGTTCTTTTCCTCCCGCGAGGGGATCTCGGCTTAAACATCGGAAGGGAACGGGGCATAGCCGTAATTTCTGTTGTGTACGACCTGCGGAAGGTTGTAAAATCGCCAACGTACGTGAAATGACTTCCACCACGACAAGGAGCGCGCGCATGCTGAAGAACATCGGCTTCCTCGGACTCGGTACCGTTGGCAGACATATGGCTGCCAATTTGCTTAAGGGGCACTATGCCCTGATGGTTTATGACTCCGACCCGGCCGTTGTCGCCGAACTGGTCACCCTTGGGGCCAGAGGCGCCAAATCCCCGAAGGAAGCGGCCAAGGGGATGGATATGGTCATCATCATCCGTCCCGAAAAGGAACGCTTGCGCCCCGACATCTTCGGACCGGACGGCATCTTTGCCGGTATCGATCCCGGCACCATTCTCGTCGACATGGGGACGCACTCCATCGAGAGTACCATGGAAATTGCCGAGGAAGCCGCCAAGCACCGGGTCATGTTCCTCGACGCTCCGGTCTGGGGCACCAAGGAGCACGCGGTCAACGGGCTGATGACGATTTTGACCGGCGGCGACCCCTCGGTGGTCAGCCGCTGCCGCGAAGCCTTCACCTTCTTCGGCCTCAATACCATCCACATCGGCGGAGTCGGTGATGCCACCCGCATGAAATTCGTCGTCAACCTGGTTCAGGCCGAATTGATGCAGGCCTTGGCCGAGGCCCTGGTCTTTGGTGAAAAGATGGGCCTGCCGGCGGACAAGATTCTTGAGGTTCTCGACTCCGGCGGCGTTGCCTCCCCCCTCTTCCACTCCAAGGGGCGCAGCATCGCCCGCGGGGACTTCACCCGCAACCTCGCCCTCAAATACGTGCACGAGCATCTCGAATTGGTTCTCGAGGCCGCGCGCAAGGCCAACCTCTTCCTCCCCGGCGCCGAAAGCGCCTGCCGCCTCTATGCCCAGGGCGAAAAGGACGGCCGCGGCGAGGAAGACTTCTCGGCGGTGATCAAGGTGCTGCGCAAGTAACTGCTTCTCTCCTGCAATATCAAGAGGGCGACCCTGACGGGGTCGCCCTCTTGAGTTAAAATCTGGTCTGACTGAGGTCGCAACGACCCGCCTCCCCTGTCTTTCTGCCTTACTCCCTCCCCTTTAGCCACAGACTCCGCAGCGATGGCACCCCGGCACACAACGTGACGTCAATTCCCCGAGTTGCGCTCGCTGGTATTCACGCCAGAGATGACTACGACTGACCCCGCTGTCGAGTACTTCCCAGGGGAAATGTTCGTCTTCCCCGCGTTCACGGGTGACGAAAAAGCCCGGATCGAGATCGACTTCGCGGCAGGCGGCGCGCAGGTTTTTCCCGGATGCCAGGATCGGCAACGTTGCCCCGACCCGGCGGTCGCCACGGGCGAAAAAGGCCTGGAGGACCGCCGCGCGCAGCGACTCGCAGATCATCTCGACATTGCCGATGCGACTGATGGCGGAGCGCAGCTGTTTGAGGCGACCTTCGAGGATTTTTTCGTCGGCCATCGCTGCCCACTGCAAGGGAGTGAAGGGCTTGGGGATGAAAGGGTTGAAGGAGAGGGTGATGTGGCCGAGGCGACCGCGCTTCTTCCCTTCGGCAAGCCAGACTTCGCGGATACGACCGATGAGGGTGAGGAGTTCGTCCATGTCGGCGGCGTTCTCCGTCGGCAGACCGAGGAGAAAATAGAGCTTGAGATTGGGAATCCCCCCGACCGCCAGGAGCTGCACCGCCCGCAGAATCTGCTCCTCACCGATTCCCTTGTTGATGAGATCGCGCAGCCGCTGACTCCCCGCTTCCGGGGCCAGGGCAACGGTGCGGTGGCCGCTGGCGGCGAGGGCGGCGACCTCCTCTTCTGTCAGGGCATCGAGGCGCAGGCTGGAGACCGAGACCGCGCCGTCGCGTTCGAGAATCGCCGCCTGCAAGGCGCCGATCTGGCTGTAATCGGAGACGGCAGCGCCGACCAGCCCCTGTTTCTTGCGCGCGCAGAGTCCCGCTTCGATCTGGCCGACGAGATTGGCCAGGCTGCGCTCGCGCGGCGGCAGGTAGAGGAAGCCGGCGGCGCAGAAGCGGCAGCCGCGCGAGCAGCCGCGGGAGACCTCGGTCAGGGCCATGTCGCCGAATTCGGTGGCACTGGTGGTGATAAAGGAGCGACTCGGCGAGGCGTCGAGATCGGCCAGCCACTGCCGCGCCACCCGCGGCGGCGCCGGCGGCGTCGCCCGGTAGCCGGCAATGGTACCGTTGATAGCGTAGTCGATCTGATAGAGGGAGGGGACATAGAGCCCGGGGAGCTGCGCCAGGGCAGCAAGGAGAGCCGGACGGGGGCCGCCGGCGCGCAGGACAGCGATCAGCCCGGGGAGGAGTGGTTCGGCCTCGCCGACGGCAAAGGCATCGAAGATCTCCGCCAGCGGCTCGGGATTGAGAAAGGCGCAGACCCCGCCGCAGAGGAGGAGGGGATGGCGGGCCTCGCGCTGTGCCGCCCACAAAGGCAAGCGGCCGAGTTCGAAGAGGGTCGGCAGGTGGAGGTAATCGTTCTCGAAGGAGATGGAGAAGGCGACGAGGTCGAAGTCGGCCAGAGGGTGGCCGCTCTCCAGGGAGAAGAGGGGATAGCCGGTGGCGCGGTGTTCCTTGAGGTCATCGGGATCGGGGAGGAAGAAGCGTTCGCAGAGGCAGTCGTCGCGGCTGTTGAGGAGATGGTAGACGGTGAGAAAACCGAGGTTGCTCATGGCCTGGTGGTAGGTATTGGGGAAGACCAGGGCCACCGTCAGCCGTCCCCCCCAGGGGTTGGCCGCCGCGCCGTCTTCCGCCGCCAGCCGCTGGCGGGCTTTGTCGATGAGGGTGCGGGACATCTGTCGCTTTCTACGAGGGGAATATCGGGCTGGTCGATCTTACCTTATACCAACGGACGCACCAAAGAAAAAGGGACCGCACGATGCGGTCCCTGCAGACGAGGGAGTCGTCATTTCACTTCATACATCATCACTTCCCCCGCACTACGCCGGGCGGAGAACCGGCGCGAAGGGAGTGGTGCAGCTGCAAGAGGCTCGCGATCTTCAGCCCCGTTGTTGTTGTCCTCCCGACACAACAGACTGCGTCGGGAATTTCTTTTTCCTCGACCTTTAATCGACGCGCTTGCGCAGAAAGGTCGGGATCTCGTATTCGGCATCGTCACCGGCGCTGGCGCTGACGGCGGCGCGCAGCCCGACGGGAGCATCTTTTTGCTGATTGCGGATGAAGGTCGGCACGTCGCGATCGACCTTGTTCAGGGGGATGGCCCCTTTCAGGCGAATCTCGTCATGGCCGCGCCGACCCTTTTCAAAGCAGTTGCCGAAACCGGTGGCGATGGCGGTGACCTTGATCGTCTCCCCCATCTCCTCGTCGATGGCGAGGCCGATGATGATGTTGGCGTCTTCGTGGGCCTTTTCGTGGATGACGCGGGAGACTTCGTTGAAGTCGTCCATGGTCATGCTCGCCGAGCCGCTGACGTTGACCAGAATCCCCTTGGCCCCGGAGATGTCGATCTCCTCCAGCAGGGGACTGCTGATCGCCTGCTGGGCCGCCTCGGTGGCGCGTTTTTCGCCGGAGGCGACACCGATCCCCATGATCGCCATGCCGCGCACGCTCATGACCGCACGGACGTCGGCGAAGTCGACGTTGATCAGGCCTTCGGTGGTGATGAGGTCGGAAATCCCCTGCACCGCCTGACGCAGCACGTCGTCGGACGGTTTGAAGGCGTCGAGGATCCCCATGTTCTTGCCGGCGAGACCGAGGAGGCGGTCGTTGGGGACGACGATGAGGGAATCGACGACCTCCTTGAGGGCGAGAATCCCTTCCTCGGCCTTGGTCGAGCGCTGCTTCCCTTCGCGGGAGAAGGGGCGCGTCACCACGCCGACGGTGAGGGCGCCGACTTCGCGGGCGACCTCGGCGATGATCGGGGCGGCGCCGGTGCCGGTGCCGCCGCCCATGCCGGCGGCGATGAAGACCATGTCGGCGCCTTTGAGGATTTCGGCGAGGCGGGCGCGATCCTCCAAGGCCGCCTCACGGCCGATCTCGGGGTTGGCGCCGGCGCCGAGGCCCTTGGTCAGTTTGCCGCCGAGCTGCACCTTCATCGGCGCCGCACTGCGGCGCAAGGCCTGGGCATCGGTGTTGGCGGCGATGAACTCGACGCCGCCGACCTTGGCCGCGATCATGGTGTTGATGGCGTTGTTGCCGCCGCCGCCGACGCCGATGACCTTGATTTTCGCCGTCTGGTCCACTGTCTCGTCAAACTCGAACATGACTCCCTCACTTTCGGCTGTGCCGGTCGCCGGTTCTCCGCCTGCGACCGCCGGGTTGACTAACCATTCCACGACAATATGGCATCGGTCCGACGCGCTCAGAAGAACTCGCCGAACCACTCTTTCATGCGTTTGGTGATACTGCCGAAGGTATCCTTCTGGCCGCGGCTGAAATTCTTTACCTCGACGTTGCGGCTGCCGTACTTGACCAGACCGACGCCGGTGGCATAGACCGGCGAGTTGACGACGTCGATGAGCCCGCCGATATCCTGCGGCGAACCGCGCCGCACCGGCAGATTGAAGATCTGCTCGGCCAGCTCCGGCATGCCGGCGAGGATGGAGGTGCCGCCGGTGAGGACGATGCCCGAGGCGATGAGATCCTCGTAGCCGCTCTTGACGATTTCGCGGTTGACCAGGGTGAAGATCTCCTCGACCCGCGGCTCGAGAATCTCGGCGAGGAGCTGGCGCGAGAGGACCCGCGGTTCCCGCCCGCCGACAGAAGGTACCTCGATCGTCTCGGTCTTGCCGACCATGGAGGTGAGACAGCAGCCGTAGGCCTGCTTGATCTTCTCGGCCTCGGCCATCGGCGTGCGCAGGCCGACGGCGATGTCGTTGGTCAGGTGGTTGCCGCCGAGGGAGAGGACCGAGGTGTGCTTGATCGCTCCGTCGACGTAGATGGCGATGTCGGTGGTGCCGCCGCCGATGTCGATGAGGGCGACGCCGAGTTCCTTCTCGTCGGCGGCGAGGACCGCCTCGCTCGAAGCCAGTTGCTCGAGAACGATATCGGCGACATCGACCCCGGCGCGGTTGCAGCTCTTGACGATATTCTGCGCGCTCGCCACCGCCCCGGTGACGATGTGGACCTTCGCCTCCAGGCGCACGCCGCTCATGCCGAGGGGCTCGCGGATGCCATCCTGGTCGTCGATGATGAACTCCTGGGGGAGGATGTGGATGACTTCGCGATCCATGGGGATGGCGATGGCCTTGGCCGCGTCGATGACCCGGCGCAGGTCGTCGGCATTGACCTCGCGATTTTTGATGGCGATGATCCCCTGGGAGTTGAAGCCCTTGATATGCCCCCCGGCGATGCCGGCAAAGACCGACTTGATCTCGCAGCCAGCCATGAGTTCGGCTTCCTCGATCGCCTTGCGGATGGCGCCGACGGTGGCTTCGATGTTGATCACCACCCCCTTGCGCAGGCCTTTGGAGGGGCTGGTGCCGATACCGACAATATCGAGACCGTCCTCGGTGAGGTTGCCGACGATGGCGCAGATCTTGGTGGTGCCGATGTCGAGGCCGACAATGATGTTCTCGCGTCCGCTGCTCATGGGTTATCCCTTCCGCCCTGGATTGTCCTCTTTACTGAGGGTGAGGCTGGCGTCGACCTTGACAATGACCCGGTCGACGACATTGAGATCGATGGACTGCAGTACCGCGAAACGCGGCACCAGTTCGGTATAGATACTTTCCAGCCGGTCGAGCTTGTCACTGAAATCGGAAAAACCAAGCCGCACCGGAATGCCGCCGAGGAGGGTGTAGAGAGCGAAACCTTCCACCGGATCGATGCGGATCTCGGAGACCTGGTCGAGACCGAAGACCCGCCGCTTGCCCAACTCCTGCAGCAGTGCCATCGCCTCCCCGAGCAGGCGCTTGGCTTCCTCCGGCTGATCGAGGAGATACTGGCGGTCGATGCCGGTAACGACCGGGTAGTCGACGCGATCGCCGAGGCCGAGGGGCTTGAAGACCGTCCCGTCGCGCCCGACATAGTAGAGACAGCCGAGATTGGCCACCGCCACCGGCACGTGCTCGCTGACGCGGATGACGATGTCGCGGGGGAAGACCCGCTCGACCCGGGCATCGGCGATCCAGGGATTCTCGGCGATCTTGCGGCCGATGAGTTCAAGATCGAGGCTGAAGATGTTCATCCCCGGCTGGATGTCGGAAAGCTCGCGGATATCGTCGGCCGCCACCCGCTGCATGTTCTCGACCCGGATCGTTTCGACCCGGAAGAAGCGCGAATCGGTGACGACCTCCCAGAGCATCAGTCCCCCGACCACGGTCAACGCCGCGCCGCCGCAGACCACTCCGACGGTGAAGGTGCGCTGGAGGATCTTGGTCCAGTCGCGCGGCTGCCGCTCGTCGAGGCAGCGGTTCTCCCGGCGCTTGAAAGGGATAGCGAGCAGTGCCAGCCAGCGGAAGAGTTTTTTCCAGTCGCGGGGCTGCCGCACCGGGACGCGCCGGTTGGCTTTGAACTTTTGCGGTCTTCGCTCTTTCAGATCGCGCATGTTACCCCTTGCCGCCGTTGTGCTACTTGCTCAGTCCCGCACCGTCCAGGATCCGTTGCGTCAGTTCAGCGAAAGAGATACCGACATGCCCCGCCGCCTTGGGCAGCAGGCTCGTTTCCGTCATCCCCGGGATGGTATTGACCTCCAGACAGAAGATCTCGGCGCCGCGCACCATGAAATCGATGCGTGCCGCGCCGCTGCAGCCGACCGCCCGGTAGGCGGCGACAGCCGCCTGCTGCAGCCGCTCGTAGACGGCGGCGGCGAGGGGGGCGGGGAGGAGATATTCGGTGCGGCCGACGGTGTACTTGTTGGTGTAATCGTAAAACCCTTCCTTGGGGACGACCTGGATGATCGGCAGGACGGTGCCGTCGATGACGGCGACGGTGACTTCCGCCCCGGCAATGAACTCTTCGACCAGGATCGTCGAATCATGGCGCAGCGCCTCAGCGAAACCGGCCGCGAGTTCGGCGCGATTGCGGACGATGCTGATGCCGATGGTCGAGCCTTCCCGCGCCGGCTTGACCACAAGAGGGAAAGGACCGCATTGCCCCAGGAAGGAATCCCGCTCTTCGCCCCGCCTGTAGACGCGGAAGGCGGGGGTCGGCAGACCGTGATAGAGGAGCATCTGCTTGGTCGCCACCTTGTCGATGGCGAGGCTGGAAGCGAGGACGCCGCTGCCGGTGTAGGGGATGGCGAGAAGTTCGAGGAGCCCCTGCACCGTCCCGTCTTCGCCGAAGCGCCCATGCAGGGCGATAAAGGCGACGTCGGCGCCGGCGCCGGCGAGTTGCGCCGGCAGTTCGCGGCTGACATCGATGGGAACGACACGGTAGCCGGCCGAGGTCAGTGCCGTCGCCACCGCCTTGCCGGTGCGCAGCGACACTTCGCGCTCGGCCGAGAGCCCGCCCATGAGAACGGCAATCGTCTTTTGTTTCAGTTCATCTCGCGTCATCGTTGCCTCGCTCAAACCTTGGTCTTTTGCAGATTGGCAAAGTCTTCGCCGACCTGCCACACATTCCCCGCTCCCAGGGTGATGACGATGTCCCCCGGCCGCACCACATCGCTCAAATGCTTGACCACCACTTCCCGCTCGCCGAGGTAATGGACGTCGCGATGACCATGCCCGGCAATGGCGGCGGCAAGCTGCTTGGCATCGACCCCGGGGATGGCATCTTCGCCGGCGGCATAGACATCCATCACCACCAGATGATCGGTCTGATAAAAGGCGGTGGTGAATTCCTGAAACAGTGCCGCGGTGCGGCTGTAGCGGTGCGGCTGAAAGACCGTCACCAGGCGCCGGTTCCACCCCCCCCGGGCGGCGGCGAGGGTCGCCTTGATCTCGGCCGGGTGGTGGCCGTAGTCGTCGACGACCATGATCCCGCCCCCATCGTACTTGATCTGAAAACGGCGCTGCACCCCGCCGAAATCGCGGAAACCCTCGGCGATGACGGCAAAGGGGAGTTGCAACTCCATCGCCACCGTCGTCGCCGCCAAGGCGTTGAGGACATTGTGCCGGCCCGGCATCTTGAAGGCGAGGCGGCCGAGCACCTTGTCCTTGTGGTTGACGGTGAAGCTCGTCTTGAGGCCGTCATGCTCGACTTCGCTGGCGTAGAGGTCGGCCTGGGCCGAGAAGCCGTAAGTGGCGAAACGCTTCTTCACCAGCGGAATGATCGACTGGATGTTGGGATCGTCGAGGCAAAGGACGGCGAGTCCGTAAAAGGGGACTTTGTTGATGAAATCGACAAAGGTTTCCTTGATCTGGTCGAGGTCGCGGTAGTAGTCGAGATGGTCGGCGTCGATATTGGTGACGACGGCGATGGTCGGCGATAGCTTGAGAAAAGAACCGTCCGATTCGTCGGCCTCGGCGACGAGGAACTTCCCCTGGCCGAGCTTGGCGTTGGAGCCGAGAAGGTCGAGGCGCCCGCCGATGACCGAGGTCGGATCGACGCCGCCATGGGAGAGGACGGTGGCGACCATGCTCGTCGTCGTCGTCTTGCCGTGGGTGCCGGCGATGGCGATGCCGTATTTCATCCGCATCAGTTCGGCCAGCATCTCGGCCCGCGGAATGACCGGGATCAGGCGGCGGTGGGCTTCGAGGAGCTCGACGTTGTCGGCCCGCACCGCCGTCGAGGTGACGACGACATCGGCCTGCTGCAAATTTTCGGCGCGGTGGCCATAACTGACGACTCCGCCGAGGTCGCATAAGCGGCGGGTGATCTCCGACTCCTTGAGATCGGAGCCGGAGACCTGATAACCGAGATTGATGAGGACCTCGGCGATGCCGCTCATGCCGATGCCGCCGATGCCGATGAAATGGATGTTGCGGATACGTCCGTACATCTCTTAAACCCTTTCCAGGATGGTGCGACATTCTTTCAGGATCACTTCAGCGGCCTGGGGCTTGCCGAGGGAACGGGCGATATCGGCCATCTGCAGCAATCGCGGACGGTCGTCGAGGAGCCCGGCCAGCAACTGCCCGAGAACTTCCCCGGTCATCCCCTTCTGCTCCAGCAGCAGTGCCGCCCCCTGCCGCGCCAGGGCCCGGGCATTGGCGCTCTGATGGTCGCCGGCGGCAAAGGGAAAGGGGACCAGCACCGCCGGACGCCCGCAGGCGGTCAGTTCGGCGATGGTCGTCGCCCCGGCCCGGCAGAGGACGAGATGGCTGCGCCGGTAGGCGGCGGCCATGTCGTTGATGAAGGGGACGACCTTTGCCTCATCCCAGCCGGCACTGCGGTAACCGGCGGCGATGCGTTCGTGGTCGTCGCTGCCGGTCTGGTGGACGATCCCCAGCTTCCCCCGCAGCGAAGCGAGAAAGGGCAAGGCCTCGATAACCGCGTTGTTGATGGCGCGGGCGCCGCGACTGCCGCCGAAGATCAGCAACTGGGCAGCGCCCTCGGCGAGGCCCGGGCACTCGGTCATGCCGGCGCGGACCGGGTTGCCGGTGACGATGGTCGCCCCGGTGTGAAAGGCACTCTCGGCTTCGGCGAAGGAGAGGCAGATACGCTCGGCCCAGCGCGCCAGCAAGCGGTTGGTCAGCCCCGGCCAGGCATTCTGTTCGTGAATCAGATAGGGCAGTCCCCGCCATTTGGCCGCCAGCAGCACCGGCGCCGAGGCATAACCGCCGACGCCGATGACGAGGTCGGGGCGAAAATCGTCGAGGATGGTCAGGGACTGGCGGACACTGCGCGCCAATTGCGGCAACACGGCGAGCTTTTCGCCGAGGCCGCGGCCGACAAAGCCCTCGATGTCGATGGTACGTAACGGCAAACCCAGTTCCGGCAGGACCCGGGCTTCAATGCCGCGATCGGTTCCGACAAAGAGAACCTCGGCCCGCCACTCCTCGGCGAGAAACTTTTGCGCCAGGGCCACCGCCGGGAAGAGATGGCCGCCGGTACCGCCACCGGCCAGGAGGATTCTCATGCCCCCTCCTGCGACCGGCTCTGCCGGGAGATATTGAGGAGGATGCCGACGGCCAGCAAGGTACAGAGGAGACTCGAACCGCCATAGGAGATGAAGGGGAGGGTCAGCCCCTTGGTCGGCACCAACCCCATGACCACGGCGATATTGACAAAGGCCCCGAGGCCGAGGAGGAAACTGAGGCCGAAGGCGAGATGGCGACCAAAGTCGTCAGGGGCGTTGAGGGCGGTGCGCAGACCGCGCAGGACCAGGACAAGAAACATCGCCGCGGTGACGAAGACCCCGACATAGCCGAGCTCCTCGCCGATGACCGAAAAGATGAAGTCGGTATGGGCCTCGGGAAGGTAGAAGAGCTTCTGTTTGCTCTCGCCGAGGCCGTTGCCGACCAATCCGCCGGTGCCGAAGGCGATCCAGCTCTGGATGATTTGAAAACCGTCGCCGGTCGGATCCTGCCAGGGATCGAGATAGACCATGACCCGTTTGAGGCGGTAGGCTTTGTGCACAATCGCCCAGCCGATGAAGGGGAGAGCGAGAATGGCAACGCCGAAGAGATAGGAGAGTCGCGTCCCCGCCGCCAGCAACATGGTCATGGCGACGACGCCGAGGGTCAGGGCGCTGCCGAGATCGGGCTGCAGCAGCAACAGGAGCAGGAGCATGGCCAGGACGACCATGTAGGGGACGAAGCCGAGCTTGAAGTCGCGAATCTTGTCTTTCTTCTTCGCCAGGGAGTGGGCCATGTAGAGGATCAGGCCGAGCTTGGCCACTTCTCCCGGCTGAATCGTCACCGGACCGAGGCGCAGCCAGCGCGTCGCCCCGCCGGCGCGGCTGCCGAGCCCGGGGATGAAGACGGCCAGCAGCAGCAGGGCGCAGAAGAAGAGGAAGGGAAGCGCCAGCCGGCGCAGGTGGTGGTAATCGACCCTCATCGCCACGGTCATGACGAGAAAGCCGGCGATGGCATAGATCGTCTGCCGCTTGAGAAAATAGAGGCCGTCGCCGTGATAACGCTTGACCGCCATGACCGAGCTGGCGGAATAGACCATGACGATGCCGAAACAGGTCAGGGCCACGGCCAGGAGGAGGAGGGTGCTGTCGAACTCGCGCTTTTCGCTCATCGCCCCTCCTCGCCCCTTGCAGGGAGTGCCAGAACCGCCCGGGTGAAGACCTCGCCGCGCTCGACGTAACCGGAGAACATGTCGAAACTCGAACAGCCCGGAGAGAGGAGGACGGAACCGCCGGCCGGCGTGACTTCCCGGGCCAGCTGAACCGCTTCTTCCAGGGACGCCGCCCGGCGTGTCGTCGTCAGGTGACCGAGGGCGGCGGCGATACGGTCGGTCGCCTGGCCGATGAGGACCAGAGTGGTCACCTTCTCCTTGATCAGCGGGGCGAGGGGGAGGTAATCGCCCCCCTTGTCCTTACCGCCGGCGATGAGGGTGACCGGACGGTTCAGGCCGGCCAGGCTCTTGACAACGCTGCCGACATTGGTCCCCTTGGAATCGTTGTACCAGGTCACCCCGTCGAGAACCCGCACCACGCGCATGCGATGCTCGAGTCCGGCAAAAGCGCAGGCGGTTTGCCAGGCAAGCGCGGCCGGGCAGCCCGCAAGGAGGGGGGGCAGCAGCGCCGCCATGACATTCTCCAGGTTGTGCGTCCCCCGCAACTGTAGTTCGGCCGCGGCGAAGCGGACTTCCCTCCCGGCATGGCGCCAGACCAGAGCCGTTCCGTCGAAACCGATCCCCTCGGGGAGGAGACGCCGGGAGGAGAAATAGACCCGCCGCGGGGCAATGGCCGCCGTCGCCGAAAGAACCAGAGGGTCTTCGGCATTGAGGATGGCGACGTCGTCCGCGGTCATCCTTTCGAAAATCCGCAGCTTCGCCGCGACATAGGCGGCCATGTCGGGATAGCGGTCGAGGTGGTCTTCGGTGAGATTCAACAACAAGCCGTAACGCGGGTGAAATTGGTCGATGGCCTCGAGTTGGAAGGAGGAGATCTCGGCGACGATCCAGTCCCAGTCGTCTCTCTTAGTCGCCTCGATCAGGGGGGTACCGAGATTGCCGCCGACAAAGGTCGTTTTGCCCCAGGCGGCGAAGATCTCGCCCATAACTGTCGTCGTCGTCGATTTGCCGTTGGTACCGGTGATCGCCACCAGCGGCGCGGTGCAATCACGCGCGGCGATTTCGATCTCGCCGAGAACCGGCACGCCGGCGGCGGCGGCGGCGATCAGAGCGGGGACGTCGAGGGGAACGCCGGGGCTGATGACAACCAGATCGGCGGCGACAAAACGGGCGGTGGCATGGCCGCCGAGATCGAGCTCGACGCCGGCGGCCACCAGCGGTGCCAGCCCGGCTATGGCTGCGGCCTGGCGGCGGTCGGAAAGGAGGACCCTGGCTCCCCGCTGGCAAAAATAGGTGCAGAGAGCGAGTCCGGTACCACCGGCGCCGACCACCACCACCTGCATGTCGCGGTAAGAGCGTTTCATGTCATCTCAACTTGAGGGTGGAGAGAGCGACCAGCGCCAGAATGATGCTGACAATCCAGAAACGCACGATGATCTTCGGCTCCGGCCACCCCTTGAGTTCAAAATGATGATGGATCGGCGCCATGCGGAAGATGCGCTTGCCATAGAGGCGGAAGGAGGTGACTTGGGCGATAACCGAGAGGGCCTCCATGACGAAGATGCCGCCGACAATGACGAGGACGATCTCCTGTTTGGTGATGACGGCGATGGTGCCGAGGGCACCGCCAAGGGAGAGGCTGCCGACATCGCCCATGAAGACCTGGGCCGGGTAGGTGTTGAACCAGAGGAAACCGAGGCCGGCGCCGACCATGGCGCCGCAGAGGACCGCCAGTTCGCCGGCACCGGGGACGGCACTGATCTGCAGGTACTCGGCAAGTTTGGCGTTACCGGCCAGGTAGGCGAAGAGCATGTAGGTCCCCGAGGCGATGATCATCGGCCCGATGGCGAGTCCGTCAAGACCGTCGGTGAGGTTGACGGCGTTGCCGGAACCGACCACCACCAGCATGGCGAAGAGGATGTAGAAGAGGCCGAGATCGGGGTGCAGCGCCTTGAAAAAGGGGAAAGCCAGGGTCGTCTTGAACCCGGGGTGGAGGTAGAGCAAGACCCCGGCCGCCAGCGAAATCAGCATCAACCAGACCATCTTCTGCCGGGCCGAGAGTCCATCGCTGTTCTTCTTTTTGACCTTGCGCCAGTCATCGACGAAACCGACAGCGCCAAATCCGATCGTCACCAGCAGCGTCACCCAGACGTAAAGGTTGGTCAGGTCGGCCCAGAGGAGGGTCGGCAGGACAATGGCGAGGAGGATCAAGGTGCCCCCCATGGTCGGGGTCCCCTCTTTCTTGAAATGCGACTCGGGGCCGACCTTGCGGATACTCTGGCCGATCTGGTGCTCCGAGAGCTTGTTGATCAGCCACGGCCCGAGGATGAAGGAGATAACCAGGGCGGTAATGGCGGCATAGATGGTGCGGAAGGTGATGTACTTGAAGACGTACAGCGCCGAAAAGTGCGTATGCAGCGGATAGAGCAGATGATAGAGCATCTGTGGTGTCCTTTGCCTCTAGTTCCCCGGCCCGGCCGGAAAGCTCATCCCTGACAGTGCCGACGAAATCCGTTCCATCCGCATCCCCCGCGAACCTTTGACCAGAACGCGGTCGCCGCCGCGCAACTCGTGCCGCAGCAGCTCGATCGCGGCTTCATGGCTCCCCGGCAGCAGGACCTGAGCTGCCGCCAAACCGCCCTTGCGGGCGCCCGCGGCCACCGCCTCGGCCTGGGCGCCGAGGACAACGAGAAGATCGACGCGGCGGGCCGCCTCGACGCCGATCTCGTAATGCATCGCAGCCGTCCCCTCACCGAGTTCCAGCATGTCGCCGAGAACGGCGACCCGCCGCCCGCCGCCGCCAACCGTTTCGTCCAGCGCCACGAGGGCCGCACGCATGGAGAGGGGATTGGCGTTGTAGCTGTCTTCGAGGAGGAGGAGATCGCTATCGAGGAGGAGGACTTCCATGCGCCCCTTGCCGGCTCGAAAGGTTTCGAGGCCGCGGACGATGAGATCGGGCGCGACCCCCAGGGCGGTCGCCGCGGCCGCGGCAGCGAGGGCATTGGCGACGTTGTGGCGGCCGGCACATTGCAGGGTCACGCTCCGCGTCCCCTGCGGCAGCAACAGGCGGAAACCGACGGTGGCGCCGCTGACGGTTACCGCTTCGCCGCGAATCTCGGCCTGCGGTGAGGCGCCGAAGAGGAGCCGGCGCACGCCGTTGGCCACCGGCAAACCGGCAACGCGCGGGTCGTCGGCATTGATGACGGCCGTCCCCCCTGGTGGCAATGCGATGAAGAGTTCCCCCTTGGCCCGCGCCACCCCTTCCAGGGTTTTCAGCGTCTCCAGATGGGCGGGTCCGACGTTGGTGATGATGCCGACCGACGGCGTCGCAATCTCGGCCAAGCGGGCGATTTCCCCCCGTTCGCTCATCCCCATTTCGAGGACGGCCCAGCGATCTGCCTCCTTGAGGGCAAAGAGGGTCAGGGGCAAGCCGACCAGGTTATTGAGGTTCCCCGCCGTCTTCAGCCCCGGTCCGGTCTGGGCGAGGATCGCCGCCAGCATCTCCTTGGTCGTCGTCTTCCCCGAGGAGCCGGTGACTGCCACCAGTGGCAGGGCGAACTGGGCGCGCCAGGCGCGGGCCAATTCGCCAAGGGCACGCAGGCTATCGCCAACTTCGATCTGCGGGATGGGCAGGTCGGCTACCGGGCGTTCGCACAAAGCCGCGGCCGCCTCCCCTGCGGCGGCGACTCCGAGAAAGGCATGCCCGTCAAAATTGGGGCCGCGCAAAGCGACAAAGAGCTCACCGGGAGCGATCTTGCGACTATCGGTGGAAACGCCGGCAACACTCCCCCGGGCTGTTGCCGGATGGAGGCGCCCGCCGGTCGCACGGACAATCTGGGCAAGATCGAAATTCATCGGGAACTCCGGGACAGGGCCAGTCGCAACTCTTCACGATCGTCGAAATGGAACTTTTCCCTGCCGATGATCTGATAATCCTCATGTCCCTTCCCCGCGACCAGCAAGACATCGCCCGGGCGCAGGGCGGTCACGGCCAAGGCAATGGCGGCTCGGCGGTCGGGGACGACGACATAGCCCCGGCCGACGCCACGCAGGGCTTCGGTCTCGCTCCAGGCCCGCGCATGAACCCGGGCCACCCCCTGGCAAATCTCGGCGATGATCGCCTGCGGGTCCTCCGTGCGCGGATTGTCCGAGGTCACGATCGCCAGATGCGACATGCGGGCACAGATCTCACCCATGACCGGACGCTTGCGGCGATCCCGGTCGCCGCCACAGCCGAAAACAGTGAGGATCCGCTGTGGCTGCAATGCGGCGACAGTCGTCAGGACCTTGTCGAGGGCGTCGCCGGTATGGGCGTAATCGACGAGGATCTGGGCACCGCGCTCGTTTTCCACCCGCTCCAGACGACCCGGCACCTGCGGCGCCCGCGCCAGGCCTTGGGCGATCTGCTCCAGAGTAAGGTCGAGAACCTGGGCGGCGGCGATGGCCCCGAGGAGGTTCTGCAGATTAAAGCGCCCGAGGAGGGGCGAGTGCAACGTCAACACCCCCTGGGGCGTCAGGATCGTCCCGTGAATCCCCTCCAGAGTCACAGCCACCTCCAGCGGCCGCACCTGGGCATCCGCCGCCAGGCCGAAGGTCACGGCCAGCGGCAGTTCGTTCGCCAGCCGCCGGCCGTAACTGTCATCGACAGAAATGACGGCGCGGCCGCCCACCGCCGGCAGGATCTCGACGAAGAAGCGCCGCTTGCTGGCGAAGTAACGCTCCATGTCGCCATGATAATCGAGATGCTCGGGGGTCAGGTTGGTGAAGATGCCGGCGGCAAAGCGGATCCCGTCGATGCGAAACTGATCGAGGGCATGGGACGACACCTCCATGATGGTAGTATCGGCCCCGGCGGCGACAAAAGTCGCGGCCGTGGCGAGGAGTTCCAGGGCATCGGGAGTGGTGTGCGCAGCGGCTAGAATCTTGTCGCCGAAACGATAGCTGACGGTACCGAAGACCGCGGGGCGACGACCGGCGGCGACCAGAATCGCTTCGAGCAGATAGGTCGTCGTGGTCTTGCCGTTGGTCCCGGTAATGCCGACGACCGCTCCCTGCCGGCCGGGGTCGCCGAACCAGCGCGCCGCTACCAGCGCCAGGGCCCGGCGGGTATCGGCAACCAGTACACCCGTGACCCCGGCGGGCAAAGCCCGTTCCTCTTCCGCGAAAACGACCGTGGCGCCGGCAGCGACGGCCTGAGCGATAAAGTTGTGGCCATCCGCCACCCCCCCCCGTAACGCAAAAAAGGCCGTTCCGGGAACGACCTGCCGCGAATCGTGACACAGGGTGACGACATCGACCTCGGTCGAACCGGTCACATTGAGGAGCGAAAGGGGCTGAAGGAGGTCTTTAAGTCTCATTGGTAGAGGCAGTTTCCCTTGATTAATGTGTCACTGTCAAGAGCTCTTCGGCCGGTGCCGCCAGCCGCACCCAGGTCTCGCCGCCGTAGGCGATGGGTTGCCCCGGCGGAGGGGCCTGATCGACCACGCGGCCGCTTCCGACCAGACGGATATTGAGGCCGCTCCGCGCCATTTCACGCAGCACTTGCCGGCTGCTCAACCCGACGAAATTCGGCATCAGCGGCGCATCGTCGGGATTGTCGATCGGCTCTGCCGGCAGTTCGTCGGGCAGGCTTTCCGTCTCAACCACCAGCGGTAGCGGGTAGTCCTGGGCCGGCACCGGCAGTGTTGGCTGAACGTTGAGATATTGCATCGCCTGAGCGGCAAAACGCGAAAAGATCGGGGCCGCCACCAGTCCGCCATAGACCTGATCGGACGGTTCGTCAACCATGACCAGCACGACCAGTCGCGGCGCTTCGGCCGGAAGGAAGCCGACAAAGGAAGAGACCCTCTTGTCGGCCGAATAACCACCGGTGACCGCATCGACCTTCTGCGCCGTGCCGGTCTTGCCGGCAACGCGAAAGCCGGGAACGGCCGCCAGAATCCCGGTCCCCTTCTTTTCCGTTACGGTCACCATCATCTCCCGGACCTGTGTCGCGACCTCGGGGGAGACAACCTGACGTAAGACCTTGGGACTCCGCTGCTCGACGGTTTCACCATTGCCGTCGACGATGTGGTCGACGACATAGGGTTGCATCAGCACCCCGCCATTGGCGATGGCACCGACGGCCGAGGCGAGTTGCAGCGAGGTCACCGTCACCCCCTGACCGAAGGAGATGGCCGCCAGGTCGGCCTCAAACCACTTGCCTGGACGGCGCATGAGGCCACCGCTCTCACCCGGCAGATCGACCCCGGTAGCTGACCCGAAGCCAAAGGCACTGAGATAGCGGTGATAGCGCTCGCGCTCAAGCATCTTGCCGATCTTGGCCGAGCCGATATTGGAACTGTACTGGAGAATCTCTTTCGGGGTGAGCCGGGCATAAGGGTGATGGTCATGAATCACCCTCCCCCCGACCTTGAAGGTACCGTTTTCGCAATCGATGGTCTGGCGTTCCTTGAGCAAACCCTCGTTGAGGGCGGCGGCGAGGAGGAAGATCTTGAAGGTCGAGCCCGGCTCGAAGGTGTCGACCAGGGCCCGGTTGCGCCACTGACTCGGCCGATGGTTCTGGAAGGCGTTGGGATTGAATCCAGGCCGGTTGGCCATGGCCAGGACCTGCCCGGTCGCCGGATCGAGGACCACGACCGATCCGGCCTCGGCCCGTGTTGCCGCGATGCCTGCCGCCAACTCCTTCTCGGCCAGATACTGCAGGTTTTTGTCGAGGGTGAGATAGAGGTGGCCACCGGGAGCCACCCCCTCCACCTTGTTGCCGCCGGGCCCGATGCCACGGCCCAGGGCATCGCGCTCGGTGACCAGATAGCCGCCCTGGCCGAGGAGGACACTGTCATATTTGAGTTCGAGCCCCTCCAGCCCCTCGGGATCGAGGCCGGTAAAGCCGATGAGCTGGGCGCCAATCTCGGAGCTCGGGTAATAGCGGCGATGTTCCTTGATGAAGTTGACCCCGGCCAGGTTCAATGCCTTGACCCGGGCACTTTCCGCCGGCGAAACCTGCCGTTTGAGCCAGAGGAAGCTTTTTTTCGAGGTCAGTTTGGTTGCGACCTGTTTTTGCGGCAAATCGAGGGCCAGGGCCAGAGATCGCGCGGCCTCGCCCCCTCCCGCGACTTTTTGCGGCTCGAGAAAGATCGAATCGACTTCGAGACTCAAGGCCAGCTCCTGCCCGTTTCGATCATAGATACTTCCGCGCTGGGGAATCAGGGGAACGACACGCTGATATTGATTTTCCGCCCGTTTGCGCCACTCATCGCGAGCGAGTACCTGCAACTGAAACGCCCGGATGGCGACCAACAGAAAAACGACGACGAAACAACCGCCGATGAAGTAAATGCGGACCCGCGTCCACTTTTCACCTTTGTCCATCACCGGACGCTGATGACCTGGCTTGGATTCGGCAGACGCAAGCCGAGTTCACTGACGGCGACTTGTTCGATGCGCCCGGGATGACGCAGGCTAGCCGCTTCCAAGCGCAGGCGACTCGTCTCCTGCTGGCCGCTGCGCAGTTTGCCTTCCAGGCTGGAAATGCCGTACTCCAGCTGCAGCACCGACAAGCGCGACCAGACAAAGAAAAGGGAAAGGATCAGGAGCAGGGCAATGAAGCCGAGGGTTGGCAGCAGAGGCGGCCGACGCGGAATCTGCGTGGCGAGACGCGGCAGGGAAATGGAAGGGGTCTGAAACATGGCAGCGCCTCCGTGGCGAAAATTGCATACAAAACAGATAATTATGTACTAGTCGTCCTGAGCAACTTTGCGTATCCCCCGCAGTACGGCACTGCGGGCGCGCGGATTACCTTCAACTTCCTCATGGCCTGCCCGCACCCCCTTGCGGGTCAGGGCCTCGGCCCGCGGCGTCAAACCACAACAGCAGATCGGCAGTCCCGGCGGGCAGGTACACGGCTTGAGCAACGACTGAAAATACTGCTTGACGATACGGTCTTCCAGGGAGTGGAAACTGATCACTGCCAGCCGGCCGCCGGGACGCAAACTCTCGAAGCCGGCGGCAATCCCTTGAGTGACTTGATCCAGCTCACCATTGACATAAATCCGCAGGGCCTGAAATACCCTCGTCGCCGGATGTATGCGTCCCGGCACCTTTCCGCCCGGCACCGTCTCTCGCACCAGTTCGGCCAGTTCATGCGTCGTGGTCAGCGCCTTCTGGCCACGGACCTTGACGATACGGCGGGCAATCCGCCCGGCCCAGCGCTCTTCGCCGTAAACCCGAAAAATTCGCGTCAGCTCCTTTTCGTCCCGTCCGTGCAGGACCTCCGCCGCCGTCTCCCCGCGCGTCGGGTCCATGCGCATATCGAGGGGACCGTCGCTGCGAAAGGAGAAGCCGCGATGCCCGGCATCGAGCTGGTAGGAAGAGACGCCGAGATCGAGAAGGAGACCGTCGATTCCGGCGATGCCCAACTCGGCGAGCACCTCCTGCAGCGCGGCGAAGGCCGCGTGACGCAGGACGACGCGATCTCTGAAAGGGGCCAGCACTTCGGCAGCCCTTGCCAGTGCTTCGGGATCGCGATCGAAACCGATCAGCCGTCCGTCAGGTGCCGTCGCTGCGAGAATCAGCCGGGCATGCCCCCCGCCACCGACGGTCCCGTCGACGAAGAGCTCGCCCGGGGCTGGGCGCAACAGTCCGAGAACCTCGTCTGCCAGCACCGAAACGTGCCTGAATACCGTCGCTGTCAAAGAACTAGAATCCCATCTCGGCTACGATCCGGGCATCGGCGCGCAACAGATCGCCCGACCCGCTGGTCACTTGCTCGTAGCGAAGCTGACTGTAAATCTCGATCTTCTCGAACATGCCGAGGACCACCACCTCTTTTTCCAGAGCACCGTGCGTGCGCAAGGACTGGGGAATCTGAATCCGCCCCTGCTTGTCAAAGAGGCATTCGACTGCCGGCGCGATAAAAAACCGGGTCGCCGATTCTTTTTCCGGGCTGGCCGGACGCTTGCGCACCCCTTCGACGACAGTCTGCCAATGCGCCACCGGGTAGGCCGTCAGCCCTCCCTGCAGGTTTTTGGTCAGCACCACACACTCGTCCCCCTGCTGCATCAGCTGCTCCCGGAACTTTGCCGGAATGCTTGCCCGCCCCTTGGGATCGATGGTGTTGTGATATTCGCCGGTAAAGTTCATCGCCTGCCTTTGTTTGGGCCTGTATCCCACTCTTTTACACTTTTTGGGAAATATAGACGCCATCCCCCCTGATGTCAAGAATATTTTCCATTTTTTCAGGGGGTTAATCGATTTCGAGGAGGAACGGAACCGAACCGAGGTAACGGCTGTGCTCCAAGGGAGAACCTATAGGGGAAATGGGCCGAGAAGGGCGAGCCGCCGGCAGGCGAAGAGGCCGGCAAACAAGCAGGATCAGACGCGAAACCGGGGGACGATGACGGGGGGGGGAAGACGACAGGTTTTTACGGCACTTTCAGGTCGGGCGGAAAAGCTCAGGGGATGATGCCGAGGAGTTTGTGGACCTGCAGCAAGTCGGCGGTTTCGGCAACGAGGATGGTCGGGATGCCAAGGGCATTGGCCGGCTTGAGATCGACCTGCTCGCGGTCGCCGACAAAAAGGAAACTCTCGGGCGGGCCGCCGATATTTTCCAGCACCCGACGCAGGGCTTCGGGATCGGGCTTGGGCAGTCGGGAGAATTCGATGGTAAAGAGGCCACGGAACTGGTCCTCGACGCCTAGGAGCGCCAGAATCTTGCGGGTCAGGGGGAGATTGTTGTTGGTGTAGATATACAGTTCGCAACGCGAACGCAGGGAATCGAGGAGCGCACCGAGAACCGGATCGGCCGTCAGGTGACGCTCGGGGCGCACCCTGGACTGGAAGACCCGATGCAACTCACCCACCTCGATCCCGAGTTCGAGACAAGTACGCGTCAGGGTCGGCTCTTCTTCGAGGATTTCGGCGAGACGGCGCCGGGCCGCACGGATCAGCCCGCGCCCTTCTGCGGCCGAAACACCGCGGCTGACGGATACCAGTTCTTCGGCCGCGCGCTCGATCTCCTGGGCGAGTCCGGGAGAAACATACAGGGTCCCGTCCAGATCGAAGACAATGGAGCGAATGGCGTCGGGGGATGTGGGAAGGTGTCGGGTCATATTGTCATCATTCGAGGAAGAACCTTCTTGTCTCCGGTTAACACCACTTTCCTATAACACGCGTACCCCCGATGTCAATTCTTATCGCATTGATTATTCCTGCAATTTCAAGGTAGTTTGCTTCGATTTAAGATGTTTTGCCACGCATTGCGGATCATTGACAAAGAGACCTGACACCCCCAGCAGCAAAAAACGGTCGACCTCGGCCGCGGCATCGATGGTCCAGGGGTAGACTGCCAAACCAGCTGAGCGACATGCCCGCAGAAGAGGGCGGCTCACCAGATCGGCACGCGGATGGTAGCTTTCGGCGCCTGCCGCTACGGCCCGCCGCACCCCGCGCCGCCAGAAACGGGTCTCTCCGAGAAAACCGAGGGAAAGCTCGGGGTCCTGCTGGTGCAGTTGCGTCAGCAGCCGATGATCGAATGAGGAGACCAACACCCGGCTGCGGGGAAAGTCCCGCAGCAAGCGCAACACCGCGGCCCCGGCGGCGGCGGTCTTGATCTCGATGTTGACGCGCAGTCGCTCCCCGGCCCAGGCCAGAACCTGCTCCAGCGTCGGAATCCGCTCCCCGGAAAAAGCCGGAGCAAACCACCCACCAGCGTCAAGAAGAACCAGCTCCGCCGCACTCCAGCGTGCCACCTGACCGTGCCCGTTGCTGGTGCGTTCCAAGGTTTCGTCATGAATGACAACCGGTATGCCGTCACGGCTGAGATGGACATCGAGTTCGATGCCGCCGGCACCGGCACCCTCGGCAGCGCGAAAAGCGGCCAGGGTGTTTTCCGGGGCCACCGCCGAGGCGCCCCGATGGGCCCAGAGAAAAAGGGTTGCCGCCTGCGCTGCCGACCCTTCCGGGCATCGCATCACGGCGCGCCCTGCAGGACCGGGTAGCCGCGCACCTGCCAGCCCATGATGCCGCCGGACATGTTGTAAACCTCGGCATAGCCCTTTTGCGCCAGATAACCGGCAACCTGGGAACTGCGCGAACCGACGGCACAATAAACCACCAGCGGCCGGTTTTGCGGAATTTCACCCTGGCGGGCGAGCACCTGATCGATGGGAATAAGCTGGGCTCCGGCAATGCGGACCTGCATAAACTCTCCCGTCGTCCGCACATCAAGGAGAAAGGGTAGCGGGGCCTTGCTCAGCAGCTCGCGCGCCTCGGCGGGGGAAACATCGCGCACCGGCGCCGCCATCGGCGAAGAGACCAGCAGGAAAAAGCAGAGAGTGGCGGGCAAAAGATATCTACACATAGGGTCGAGCCTCCGTGATAATGGATGAATGCTTCAGGAAAATTGTATTCGCCTTTCAATATGTTTTCCACCCCAAAACTTGTCATTACGACCGAATCATGCCATCATGCCCCGATTTCATCCCCCCTTGGAAGGAGTTCATGAGCATGGATCGCAACCTCGCACTGGAACTGGTCAGAGTCACGGAGTCTGCCGCCCTGGCCTGCGGACGCTGGGTCGGCAAAGGGGATAAGAATTCCGCTGACGAAGCAGCCACCAACGCCATGCGGCGGACCCTCGATTCCATCGGTATCGACGGGACCGTTGTTATCGGCGAGGGGGAAATGGACGATGCGCCGATGCTCTATATCGGTGAGAAGGTCGGCAACGGCTCGGCACCCCAGGTCGATATCGCCGTCGACCCCCTGGAGGGGACCAATATCTGCGCCAAAGGGACAAGCGGCGCCATTACCACCATCGCCCTCGCCCCCCGCGGCGGCTTTCTCAACGCTCCCGACATGTATATGGAAAAGATCGCCGTCGGCCCATCGGCCCGCGGCGCGATCGACATCAATGCCTCGGCCACGGAAAATCTTACGCGGGTGGCCGCCGCTAAAAAATGTTATGTCGAGGATTTGACGGTGGTCATCCTCGATCGTCCCCGGCACGAAAAGCTTGTCGAAGAGATTCGCCGGGCCGGCGCCCGCATTCACCTTATTCAGGATGGCGATGTCGCCCCGGCCGTCGCTGCCGCCGTCGAGGGGAGCGGTGTCGACCTGCTCATGGGGATTGGTGGCGCCCCGGAAGGGGTTCTGGCCGCCGCTGCCCTCAAGTGCATGGGGGGCGACATGCAGGGACGCCTCGTGTTTATGTCGAATGAGGAACGGGAGCGGGCACTGACCATGGGCATCAGCGACTTCGAAAAAGTCTATACCACCGAGGAAATGGCCAAGGGGGACGTTTTTTTTGCCGCGACCGGCGTCACCAACGGCGACCTGCTGCAGGGGGTCCGCTACTACTCCGGCGGCGCCGAAACCCACTCCATCATCATGCGTTCGAGAAGCCGTACTGTACGCTTTGTCACCTCGCGCCACTGCTTCGATTTCAAGCCAGCGTACTGAACAGACCAGAGCTTCCCCGGTGCTCCGCACGAGGGCGGGATAAATGCTTGTCATTTCAGAAACATGCTGATAAAATCCGGCCGTTTTGTGCTTCAATCCGTAGCGAGGGAGTTCCCATGGCAATCATCACCATCTCAAGGGAAATGGGCAGCGGTGGCATCCCCATTGCCCACAGAACAGCGGAAAAACTCGGCTACACCCTGGTCGACGGCGACTCCATTGCCGCAGTGGCCGAAAATTATGGTCTCACTCCGGAGGCCCTCGAGAACGCCGACGAAAAGCCTCCGGCCTTCGTTGAAAAGATCGATGAAAAGGTCGAGACTGACTTCCATCGGGTCGAGCTGATCATTCTCGACTATGCCCTCAAGGGGAACGTGGTGATCTATGGCCGGGGCGGGCAGGATCTGCTCAAAGGGATCAGCAGTGTGCTGCGTGTTCGCGTCATCGCCCCCTTTGATGAACGCGTCGAACGCTGGGCCGAACGCGAGTGGATCGATCCCGATCTGGCCCGCATTCTCGTACGCAAGAGCGACCAGCAGCGCGCCGGGTTCATCCGGTACTACTTCGATCGCGACTGGCAGGATCCCCTCCATTACGATCTCAGCCTCAATACCTCCCGTATTTCCGATGAAACGGCCGTCAAGCTCATCTGCGAAGGGGTCAAGGACAAGAACCTGCAGGAGCACAAGGAAGCCGGCAAGAAATTACTGCAAGACCGTATCCTTGGCAAACGGGCGGAGATAAAGCTCCTTGGCGACGGCATCATCGAAGGCCTGCATCACTATCACTTCCATATTGCCGTCACCGATGGCGTCATCACCCTGGATGGCCATGTCCACAGCAACGAGCAGCATCAGGCTGCCCTCGCGGCCGTGCGTTCCCTCGACGGGGTCAAGAGTATCGACGACCAGTTGGAGGTTCGCCACTATCGTTCAACCCCTTCTGAACACTGAGCCCCATCCCTATCTCCCAGAAAGCCGGCCCACAGGCCGGCTTTCTTCGTAATGACCCTTGTCGAGCCATTTCACCGCGTGCTATTATCCGCACCGGAAGAAGACGCACGGCATTCCTCCCAATTTTTTTTGCACAAGGAGAAGACGGGAACCATGTCAGGACACAGCAAGTGGGCCAACATCAAACACCGCAAGGGCGCGCAGGACGCCCGTCGCGGCAAGATTTTCACCAAGCTCATCAAGGAAATAACCGTTGCCGCCAGGATCGGGGGCGGCGATGCCGATGCCAATGCCCGGCTGCGCACGGCCATAGACAAGTCCAGGGTCGAGAACATGCCCAAGGACACCATTGAACGGGCCATCAAAAAGGGGACCGGCGGGCTCGATTCGGTCAATTATGAGGAAGGTACTTTTGAAGGTTACGGCCCCGGCGGGGTGGCGGTTATCGTTGAATTCATGACCGACAATCGGACCCGTACCGTCGCCGACGTTCGCCACATCTTCAGCAAGCATAACGGCAGTCTCGGCGTCAATGGTTCCGTGGCTTTCCTCTTTGATCGCAAGGGATTGATTTCCTTCCCGGCCAGCCACAACTTCGACGAGATATTCGAAGCGGCACTCGAGGCCGGAGCCGAGGATGTCAAGGACGAGGGGGATGTCTACGAAGTTATCACCGAGCCGACCACCTTTCACGCTGTTCGTGATACCTTGGCCACCCGTGGCCTCAAATGGGAAACGGCCGAGATCACCATGATCCCGCAGACCATGGTCAAGCTGGAAGGGAAACCGGCCGAGCAGATGCTGAAGATGATGGAAAAACTCGAAGACAACGATGACGTGCAGAACGTCTATGCCAATTTCGATATTTCCGAGGAAGAGATGTCCAGCCTCATGGATTGACCGCGGGCGAGAAACTGCTAACGGGGCGAAGGGACTCGTGGCCTTTCGCCTTTTTTTCTGAATGCCCCACATTGAAAGTCAGCAAACGTGCGTATCCTCGGCATTGATCCCGGCACCCGCATTACCGGCTATGGCATTATCGAGCAGCGGGGAAACCGGCTCATCCATATTGACAACGGCGCCCTGTCCACGCGGTCTGGCGACGACCTGGCGCCCCGCTTGAAGGTCATCTATGATGGCCTGTGCCGGGCCATCGACACTTATCGCCCGGAGGTTGTTGCCGTCGAACGTATCTTCCTGGCCCACAACGTCCTCTCTGCCCTCAAGCTCGGGCATGCCCGCGGAGCGGCCCTGTTGGCGGCAGCCAATGCCGGCCTCCCGGTCTGCGAATACACCGCCTTGCAGGTCAAAAGTGCCGTTGTCGGTTACGGGCGGGCGGCCAAACCGCAGGTTCAGCAGATGATCAAGACCCTTCTCGGACTGCCGGAAATTGCCCGGGAGGACGCCTCCGACGCCTTGGCGGTGGCCGTGTGTCATGCCCACAGTCGCACCTTTATCTCCCGCGCCCCCGATCAGTCGACCGCGAACTTACAAGGGAAATCATGATTGCCCTCCTCTCCGGCGATATCGCCTTCAAATCCATTGACCACGTGATCATCGATGTCGGTGGGGTCGGTTATCGACTGCTGATCCCCCTCTCGTCCTTCTATGCTCTGCCGGAACAGGGAAAAGTGCGCTTCCACGTCCACACCCATGTCCGGGAAGATACCCTTGCTCTTTACGGCTTTCTGACTTTAGAGGAAAAGGAACTCTTCCTTCTCCTTCTTTCCGTCAGCGGGGTCGGCCCGAAACTGGCACTCAACATCCTCTCACATATTCCCGCCACAGGTCTGCGGGAAGCCCTGGCCGGCAGCGACATCAAAGGGCTTTCCTCCCTCCCCGGCATCGGCAAGAAGACTGCTGAACGCCTCGTCCTGGAACTCCGGGAGAAGGTCGCACGCCTCGGCGACGGCCCCACTCCCCGCCCCCCCCTCGCGGCTCGAGCCGGTGACCACCTCGACGATACGCTCTCCGCCCTGCTCAATCTCGGCTACAAGGAAAATCAGGCGCGCAGGGCTCTCGAAAGCCTGGAGATCCCGCCGGGGACCCCTCTCGAGGAGATCCTCAAAGGGGCGCTGAAAGTGCTGGCGAAATGATGCCCGTTATGGCAGTAAATGGACATCCACGGGGGATTGCCTGCATGACGCCAGCGGTGACCCTATGAACGAGCGGATGATCAACGCCGGACTCGCTGGCGACGACGACCGCTTCGAGCAGTCGCTGCGTCCCCGGACCCTCGATGAATATATCGGCCAGATCAAGGCTAAAGAGAATCTGCAGGTATTCATCGATGCGGCGCGAGGGCGTCACGAGGCTCTCGACCATGTCCTCTTTTACGGCCCCCCCGGCTTGGGCAAAACCACACTCGCCAACATCATCGCTGCGGAGATGGGCGTGAACATCAAGAGTACCTCCGGGCCGGTCATCGAAAAGGCCGGGGACCTGGCTGCCGTCCTCACCAATCTTGAAGCAGGGGATGTCCTCTTTATCGACGAGATCCATCGTCTTTCGCCGGTTATCGAGGAGGTCCTCTATCCCGCCATGGAGGACTTCCAGCTCGATATCATGATCGGTCAAGGCCCGTCAGCTCGAACGATCAAGCTTGACCTCCCCCGCTTCACCCTGGTTGGGGCCACCACTCGCGCCGGGCTCCTCTCCTCCCCCCTGCGTGACCGTTTCGGGGTGATCAGCCGCCTTGAATTCTACACCCCGCAGGAACTGGAAATCATCGTCCGTCGCAGCGCCGGCCTGCTGAATATCCCCATCGACAGCGAGGGCGGGAACGAAATTGCTCGTCGCAGCCGGGGCACTCCACGCATCGCCAACCGACTCCTCCGCCGGGTGCGGGATTTTGCCCAGGTCAAAGGAACGGGAATCATCGATCAGGCGTTGGCCGATCTCGCCCTGGGACGGCTTGAAGTCGACCAGTGCGGTTTTGATCACATGGACCGGCGCCTACTCCTGACCATCATTGATAAGTTCGCCGGTGGACCGGTCGGTCTGGAAACCCTGGCGGCCGCCATTGGTGAGGAGAAAGATACCATCGAGGACGTCATCGAGCCCTTCCTGATGCAGCAGGGTTATCTCAACCGCACGCCACGAGGTCGGACCGCTACGTCCTTGGCCTATCGCCATTTCCAACGCTTGCCACCGGCAGGAGAGAACCCCCTCTTCGCCTAGGGGTCCACTTGTATGTCAAACAGCCAGCCCAGCGCTTCAGGCACACGGTGGCAACTTAACGTCACCGAGAAGATCGTCGCCGGCTATCTTGCCCTCGCTTTCTTCAGCTTCGGCGCCCTGCTTCTGGCCCTCTTTGCCATCCACAGCCAAGCGGCAATTTCACGGGGTCTGGTCAACCGCGATTTCAAGGCGGTCGGCCTGATCCGTGACCTGCGCGGCAATCTGGCCGCTCAGGAGCGTCTGGAGCGCCAGTTCCTGATCCTGCACGATAGCGATCTCCTCTCCTTGCGACAGTCCCGATCCCAGGAGTTTTCTGCGAGCTGGAAGGCACTTGCCCTCCTCGATCTCGACGATATCCTGCCATTACACACCACAGCCGCAGCACTGATGCGGCAGCAGGAGACCCTCGGTGCATTACTCCAGGGAAATAGCCCCGCCGCAGAACTTTTGCTCGAAAAAGAGCTTCTCCCCTTACGCTCGACCCTGGATAAGGGTCTTCTCGAAGCCTCCCACAATCGGGAAGCGCTCATTGATCGTTCCTTGCAGCAACTTTACAATGAAAGCGACCGCGCCTACCGCTTCACGCTGGTCCTTCTGGTCGTCGGGGTTGCCATCGGCGGCGGCATCGCCATCCGGGTAGTCCAAAGCATTCGTCACTCGCTGCGACGCTTGACCGAAGCTGTCCGCGATACTGCCGAAGAGCGCTTCAACCCTTCCCTGCATGAAATCGGTGACGACGAATTCGGCCGTCTGGCCGGGGAATTCGTCCAGATGGGGATCAAACTGCGCGACCTGAAACGCCAGCATTTGGACGCCAACCCGCTGACCCATCTCCCCGGCAATCTTGCCATCGAACGCGAACTGGAGCGGCGCATCGCCAGTGGCGAACCCTTTGCCCATGTCTATATCGATCTTGACCATTTCAAAGCCTATGGCGATCGCTATGGCTACCAGAAGGGGAGCGATGTCCTGGCTTTCACCGGCGAGCTGATTCGCCGCAATGTCGAGGTCAACGGTAATCCCGCCGACCTGGTCGGCCACATCGGCGGAGACGATTATCTGGTCCTGACCACTCCGGGCTGTGCCGAGCCGATCGCTCGCAGCATCATCAAAGAATTTGACGAAGCACGAAAAACCTTCTATACCTCAGAAGACTGCGCGGATGGTCAGTATGAGGGAATCGATCGTTTTGGAGAAAAACGCACCTTTCCGCTCATGAGTATCTCCATTGCCATCATTTGCTCGGACAATGTCATTAACCCGACCCGACACTCCATCAGCGCGGAGAGTTCAAAGATGAAAGAACATCTCAAGCAGCTTCCAGGGAGTAATTATCTTGTCGATCGGCGCAAAAGATAGTCTCGTGTGGCGCGCCCTGCTGATCGTCATCTTCGCCCTCAGCGGCTGCCTGGCGCCCCCCCCTCCGTCCCGGAGCGAGCTGGCCCAGGCTGACCGCCTGCTCGTTACCGGCATTACGGATTTTCTTGAAAATCGTCCCCTCTCTGCCCTGGAAACCTTAACAACCAGCTACCCCCGAACGCATCAAGCCGAACTGGCGCGACAGATTCTCGGCTGGAAGCAGGCACACCCGGAAACGGTTTCGCCCCTGGCCACTAAAAAGTCTGTGAGTGACTCGGAATTGCACGAGTTGCGTGACGAAAATCAACGTCTCCGCTCCGATATTGAAAAACTGCGGCGCATCCTTATCGACAGTGAGCGCCGCACCCCCTGACGGCGTGCCGATTTTCCGGACGCCCCCACGCCTGCACTCTCGCCGAAGTGGCCATCTCCCCTGAAACCCGCCTTAAATATGCCGATGAATAAGCAGACCCTTCGTACTTTTTGCCAACAGTTGGCTGCCTGGGCCCAAACCGCTATCGACGAGGGGAATTACCCCTACCGCAAGGTCGAACTCTTTCCATCGTTACTGAGCGCGAGCGGGGAACTCACCCCACCACTGGTTTTCTGGATCAATCGAGACAGCTTCATGGCCGGCGCGGTTGTGTTCTTCCCCGATAACGACGCGGAAGAGCATCTCACCCCAGAGCAAAATTGTACCACCGCCCTCGGCCTCGACTATTTTGTCACCTGGGGGCGCAATGAAATCATCTGCTGGAAGGTCGAGGAGGAAAAAACCACTCGCTTCCGGACCCTGTCGGCTCGCCCCCCGGCAGCAGATTCTCCCGCAGCCTATCGCCACCTCCTGCTGCAATTGCTCGGTGAAATGCAACCCTTGTCCGCCAGGGGTCTGTTACCAGCGGAACGTCTCTCTCCCTACTATTTTGCCAATCTCTTCCGTACCGTACTCACCGCCACCCTCCCCGGTCTCCGCGACCAACTGCGCCGCAAGCGCGTTGGCGCACTAGCGCCGGAAGCTCTCCCTCCCGATGCCGCAGCCCTGAGAAAGGCGGTCACGAGTCTGTTACGGCTGGTGGCACTGGTCGGCTTTGATGCCCTTCCGGCTTCGGTACAGCCGGAGGGGCTGGAGCAGGCGGCGCGTTACGCCCTCGAGACGCTACCGCCCGAACTGCACCCCTCCCTCGCTTTTTCCGGGAATGAGCTTCCCCTCACCCCCGCCGCCGCAATCCGTTTTCACCATTTACTGCGTCGGCTCACCCAGCTACGGATGCACTGTGATCTTGCTCGGACGGCCACGGCACTCGAACTGCTCCTGGACAGCTATCGTCACCAGCTTGGCGGGATGCCGCATCTCGCCGACTCCCCCCTGGCCGGGCCGGGCAACCTGCTGATCAACCCAACGACCACGATCTCTCCTGAGCCCCCTTTCTTTGAAAGTGCCTCGCCCCCACTCCTGGCATTTTTCTCCCTCATCCGGGCCTTCAAGAAGATGCCCGCAGCCACACAACAATTCACTTCGCCACTTTTTGTCGGCGCAGCGGTTCGTCCCCGCTCGATATGCGGCGTGCTGGGAGAGAGCCGGATCCCTCCCTTGCGGGAGCATTCCCTCCTGGCGACGTATCTGCGCATTTCGTGGCCAGGCAGACGTTGGGTTTTCCCGCCGGGAACCCCACGCTGGGCCTGGGATTTGCTGCATCTCCTCGGTCTCGCCGAACCTGGCGCCACCATCGACGTGACCACCCCGGGGCGATGGTTAGCCAGCCCCTTCGCCACGATCCTCTGCGAAGTATGCTGCGAGCACTGCTCGCTCCAGCAGGTTCACCTAAGCAACACGGCTGAACTACGTTTTTCCCTCACCAAATCTGTCTCCACGCACGAGTCGGTCCTTCTCCTGACCCCACATGGGGAGCGTTCCCTTCCTTACAAACGGCTCCGCCAGGCCCCCGGATCGATCCTTGCCCTCGCTCTCGCTCTGCCACCCAACCTTTTCCCCCTACTCGCAGAGGGCCATCTACGCCCAGTAGCAGCAGGATTAAGTGGCGATCAGTTGGCCGGGGCCGATTTTTTTGCCACCTCGACACTGGGGCAGCTGCTGACAACCATCCTGAGCGCACATGGTGCGGCGATACCCAGGGGCCTGCGGTTCGATCCGCAAAGCTATCCTCTCCCCGATCCGCAGTTGCTTGGGCAATTGGCGACAGATTTGCCGGAGAGGACCCCACCGTCGCAAGAGACGTTCGACCAGGAAGTAAACAGCTGCCCCCCCACCCCACCCCTGGTCCTGTCGACCGGGGCAGAGCTGTTCTTGCCCCCATCGAAGTTGGTCAACAGAGGAAAATCGTTGTCAGCCCTGATGGAGTTGCTTATCCAAACGGTTTTTGCCGACGGCATACCACTTTTCCCGGATCACTATCTTTTCGCTTACCTGAACCCGGAGACCTTCTGCATTGATCTCCCCGAGCCTTTAGCCTTTGCTGAAACCTTCTTCGATCGCGCAACACTGACCGCGGCATCCGGTCGCCGACTCGACATAGAAGGACTGGCGACTGCCCGGGCGATCGTGCTCTGCTCCCATGGCCGCAAGCACCAGGTAAAGCTCCCCGTCGACCCAACGATTATGCGGGCAATCCTTGAGCGTTATCTGGCCGATCTGCGTCGACTCCACCACACCCTGCGCCAGCTGGCCCACCAACACCTTGGCAGCGCGCGCCAAGCCGACAACCTTGCTACTCGGATCTGGAAGGACATGCACCTTCCCCCACCCGACTTGTTTGACAGCTAGAAATCCCTTCCCTTCGAATTCCGTACTGTTATAATGAGACGGCACATGAAATGCCGTTCTCTCCTGGAGTCATGGAACACATGAAGATCCTCCTCCACCTCTGCTGCGCCAACTGCGCCATCTATCCGGTCAAGGTATTGCGGGAACAGAATCATGATCTCGCGGGCTTCTTTTTCAATCCCAACATTCATCCTTATCTCGAGTTCAAACGTCGACTCGATGCTGTTCGTGATTATGCGGCCTGCACAGAGCTTGAGGTCTGCTACCGTGACGAGTACTCCCTTGAAACATTTCTCGCACAAGTTGCACACAACCCGGGGACCCGCTGTGGCTATTGCTATCACTCCCGACTGGAACTGACTGCGCAAATAGCTGTCGAGCAGGGGTATGACGCATTCAGCACATCCCTTCTCTTCTCTCGCTATCAGAACCACGCAATGGTCAGAGACCTCGGCGAGGCATTAGCCAACCGCTACGGAATCACTTTTCACTACGCAGATTTCCGTCTAGGTTGGAAGGAAGGCAACGACACTTCACGGACCATGGGACTTTATCGTCAGCAATACTGCGGCTGCATTTACTCGGAAAAAGAACGGTATTACCCCCGTAGCAGCAACTGAATCCCTGAAAAAGCAACATTCGGCTGAAATAGAGTTCAAGTGTGATCAGCCCAACCCTTTGCGGCAGGCAGTGCGCAACCTTGCATGGAGGTGACACCAATGATCGAACTTGTCGAGAAAGCGATGATGGTTGGCATGGGCGCTTTATCCCTGAGCCAGAAAAAAGCCGAGGAACTTCTTCAGGAGCTGAAGACTCGCTGCAATGTCAGCGAAGAGGAGGGGAAAGCCTTACTTGAACGCATGCAACAGTTTGCTGATGAAAACCAGAAAAAGTTCACGTCCCTGGCTCAGGAAGAAGTCAAGAAGACCTATGAGCGGATGGGTCTTGTGGAGCGGGAAGAGTTCGAAAAATTGCGCAAAAAAGTGACTCTTCTCGAGAAACGTCTGAAGGATGCGGGCAAATAGCCCCTCATTTCATGCTGAAGTTTTCTCGAATCAATCGCAACATACGCTCCATCCGGCGCTATCGGACTATCCTGAGTGTCCTGATTAAATACGGTTTTGGACACATCGTCGAGCAGCTCAACATCAATTATTACCTTGAGCTCGGGCGCAAGATCGTCACCTTTAACCGGGCCCCCCGGGAAATTGACCGCCTCAGCCAGCCAGAGCGACTGCGGCTGGCCATGGCTGAACTGGGTCCAACCTTCATCAAACTCGGGCAACTCCTGTCGACCCGGCCCGACCTCATTCCCAAGGAGTACGCTGAAGAATTTGGCAAACTTCAGGATCAGGCCCCCTTCGTCCCTCTCCCCCTGATCAGAAAGCAGATCGAAGAAGACTTTTCCTGCCGCGTCGAAGAGTTTTTTCTCGACTTTTCCCCGACGCCTCTTGCCGCCGCTTCAATAGCCCAGGTCCACCGCGCCCGCTTGCTCAGCGGTGAAGACGTCGTCGTCAAGGTCCGGCGGCCCGGCATTAGGGATCTCCTCGAAACCGACCTCGATATTCTCATGGGGCTCGCCTACCTCATTGAACGCCATCTCCCGACCAATGAAGTCTATGAGCCAACCACAATTGTCAAAGAAGCACGGCGAACTCTCCTGCGTGAAATCGACTTCACCCGCGAAGGACACACCATCAATCGTTTCGCCGCCAACTTTGCCGGAGATCATGCCATCGTCATTCCCAAAGTTTTTTGGGAGCAGACCTCCGAACGCGTCTTGACCTTGGAGTTCATCGATGGCATCAAGGTCTCCGAACTCGAACAACTGTCCCAAGCCGGCTATGACTGTCGGACCATCGCGCGCAATGGCGCGGAAGCTTTTCTTCGGCAGGTTCTTTTCCACGGTCTTTTCCATGGCGACCCCCACCCGGGCAATATCTTTGTCCTGCCCCGCAATACGATTTGCATGCTTGATTTCGGCATGGTCGGGAGAATCGGGGAAGACCTGCGTCAGCAGCTCGTCGACCTCCTCCTTGCGGTCCTGGCACGAGATGCCGACCGCATCATTTCGCAATTGCTCTACTCGGGTGAATTGACCGAGGATGTCAACATCCGCGATTTAAAAAGAGATCTGACTGACTTTATCGATGATTATTACGAGATTCCGCTTCACGAGATCAACGCGGGCAAACTTCTGGGTGCGTTTATCGAGATCCTTTCCCATTACCGCATCAAATTCCCCGCCGATTTAATGCTTTTGGCCAAGGCTCTGGTCACCATGGAGGGAGTCGGCCGTCAACTCGATCCCAACTTCAATATGATCGGCCACCTCAAACCCTTCATGGAGAAGTTGGTCCGCGAGCGCACTTCTGCCAGCGGCATCGCCCGCGAGGCTGGGCGCTCCCTCCTTGCCTATGGTTCGCTGTTACGCAATCTCCCGCGTGACCTCAAAGAACTCATAAACCGTCTTAACCGCAACAAGTTCAAGATCGATCTGGAACACCGCGGCCTCGACAAACTCATTACCGACCTTGATAAAGCGAGCAACCGCATTTCCTTCAGCCTCCTGATATCGGCGCTGATCGTCGGGTCCTCCCTGATTATGCAGACCAACAAAGGTCCAATGCTGTTCGAGTTCCCCATCCTCGGTTTTCTCGGGTATTCCATCGCCGGCTTTTTAGGTCTTTGGCTCGCCATTGCCATTCTTCGCTCCGGTCGACTCTAGTAACCTCTGAGGCGGGATGATCGACTGGTGCAATAAGTGTGGCTGCGACAACACAACCTCCTTGCATAAATGCCACAACCGCGCCTGACGGCCCTCAGTACCATCTAAATTGCATAATAACTACATATAGTTATAATGACGATAACCCATGGCAAGGATTTTGCTAGAGGTAGCTCCAGGTAACTATTGCAGAAACAGGAGAGACCGTCATGGGCCACCAATACACAATCAATCGCACCATTCAGCTTTCTGGTATTGGCTTGCACACCGGCAAAACCATCAACATGGTCCTGCGGCCCGCAGTCGCAGGGACAGGGATCGTTTTTCATCGCAGTGAAGGAACGCGGGTCGTTTCGATAGAGGCCATTTCCGCCAATGTCGTCGATACGAGACTGGCGACCGTCCTCGGTAAAGACGGTCTCTCCGTCTCCACCGTCGAGCATATTCTTGCAGCGGCAAGTGCTCTGGGTATTGACAATCTGCATATCGATATCGACGGGCCTGAAGTCCCCGTACTTGACGGAAGTGCCGCCCCCTTTGTGCATCATTTTCGCACCGCCGGCCAGCGGCGGCTGAGCCAGCATCGCAAATTTCTCCAGATTCGCAAACCCCTAATGGTCGTCGATGGGGACAAGTGGGTGCGCCTCGTACCCTCACGTTTCCTGCGCATCACCTGCGACATTGCCTTCGATCATCCGTGTATTTCAGCGCAATCGCGCACCGTCAAGGTCACTCCAGACGTTTTCTCCTCGGAGATCGCACCTGCGCGTACTTTCGGTTTTCTGCGCGAGGTTGAGTACCTCAAGGCCAACGGGCTGGCACGTGGTGGTTCTTTGGAGAATGCAGTTGTCATCGGGGAGAAGCAAATCCTCAACCCCGAAGGGCTGCGCTACCCCGACGAATTCGTACGCCACAAGATTCTTGACGCCCTTGGCGATTTCAGCCTGGCCGGTTTTCCGATCATCGGACATATCAAAGCGAACAAGCCCGGGCATGATATGAATCACCGCATGGTGGAAACATTGCTCGCGTCACCAGAGTGCTGGAAGATCGTAGAGTTGCCGCGGTACAGTGAGCAAATCCAGCCTTTGCCCGCCTTCTCTGCAGAACTGGCATTATCCCGAGCTTGATGGGTTCTGATTTCAACACGTATCAAATGGGAACGGGCAGCCGATTTGGCTGCCCGTTCCCATTTGATAATTCTTGCAATACCGTTATGTCGCGCGTAATACTGGGTCGAGAGCAATAACGGCTATCAGGGACGTTAGAGAATATGGAACCGACATCAAAACGCGGACAACGTTGGGAATGGCTACTTATCCTTCTCATTATTGCTACTGTTGCCATTATCTCCCGATTCGAACTACAGCTCTTTGAACTGGCCAGACGCATCCCTCTCAGCAGCAATATTCTTGTTTTGGCGCTAGTCAACATCAACCTATTATTAATCGCCCTCTTTCTTTTCCTGATACTGCGCAATGTTTTCAAGCTCATCCTTGAACGACGTCGTCAAATTCCCGGAACTCGCCTTCGAACAAAGTTAGTTATCGCCTTTATCGGGCTTTCACTGATTCCAACCATGTTGTTATTTTTTGTTTCCGCAGGTTTTATTACAACTTCAATACAAAATTGGTTCAGCACTCAAATTGAAACTTCTTTGGGAGAATCCCTCGAAGTAGCCCAGACCTATTATCAGAACTCTGCTACCAATGCACTTTTTTACGCGGACCAGCTCGCCCGCACCATTAAAGATGAGAAACTTCTCAATCAGAACAACCTGCCAAAGCTCAAAGAATTGATAAAAAATAAACAACAGGAATATAATCTAGGGGTTGTCGAAGTATTTTCGTCGACGCGTGAAGAACTCGTTCGTGCAACCAATCCGAATATCCCCGAGTCAGACTACAGCAACCCAAACTCTGTGAATATCGACGATGGTTTCAAAGGAAAGCGTTTTACTGATGTCACTCCCATTGGTAAGGCTGATTTAATTCGTGGGATTGTACCTGTGTACTCCAACTGGAATCCTGATGATATTGTCGCGGTTGTAGCCGTCAACTATTATGTTCCATATTCTCTTGTCAATAAAATGAAGGAGATATCGAATTCCTTCGAGCAATACAAAAACACGAAGGCTATCAAGGTCCGCATTCAAAAGATTTACATTATTGTCCTTTTACTCATTGCCTTGATTATAATTTTCCTGGCAACATGGTTCGGTTTTCATCTGGCCCGAAGCATAACCGGCCCGATTCAGGAACTGGCGGAAGCAACGATACGGGTAGCAGGGGGAGATCTCAACGTCAGTATAGCCCCCCAAAGCAAGGATGAAGTTGGGTTGTTAGTTGCCGCGTTCAATACCATGACCGGGGATTTGCGCCAAGGTCGAGAACGGTTGCAAGCAGCCAATCAGGATCTTCTGGCATCCAATACCGAGCTTGATCAACGTCGTCGCTATATGGAAATAGTACTAAAAAATGTTACCGCTGGCGTCATTTCTTTAGACCGGCAAGGATGCCTGACGACTGTCAACCATTCAGCTGAGCGACTTCTTAGGATCCCGGCAGGCTCGGCTATCGGCCAACCACTCCGTGACATGATTGGTGCTGAGCAGATGCCCGTCATTCGTGAATTCCTAAATGAATTGTATTCTTCTGGCAAGGATTCTTTGCGCAAGCAGTTATTACTGACTATACAGGACTCCAAGCTGACCCTGCAGGTTACTGTCACCAACCTGCGTGATGAGTCGGGCGAAATTATGGGGACGGTCGTAGTCTTCGACGATCTCTCCGACCTGATGAAAGCTCAGAGGATGGCGGCATGGCGTGAAGTGGCTCGACGAATCGCCCACGAGATCAAAAACCCCCTGACTCCGATTAAACTCTCGGCGCAGCGGTTGCGTAAGCGCTATCTAGGGAATTTCCCTCCGGAAGATCGTGTCTTCGACGAATGTACCCGAATGATCGAAAAACAGGTCGATGAACTTAAAACCCTTGTCGACGAATTTTCTAGTTTTGCCCGCATGCCGGCCAGCAACCCGACGCCTAACAACCTTAATGACCTTATTGCCGAAGCTCTGGTTCTCTACCAGGAAGGTCATCGATCCATTCAGTTCGCATTCAGACCTGACCCGCATATCCCGGCTCTCCATCTTGACCGCGAGCAGATTAAACGTGTTATCGTCAACCTATTGGACAACAGTGTGGCCGCAGTAGATGCTGAGCCCGTTATTGAAATTGAATCAAGTTATAATCCCGAGTTGGGGATCGTTCAATTTTCAGTTGCCGATAATGGCTGTGGAATTTCGGCTGAAGATAAGCCGCGTCTTTTCGAACCATATTTTTCGACAAAGAAAACGGGGACAGGTCTTGGACTCTCCATTGTCTCAACAATAATTACCGACCATAACGGGTATATTCGGGTCAAAGACAACAGCCCCAAAGGCACACGTTTCATTATTGAATTGCCGGCAGGCGATAGAACAACCTAGCGAATCCCAACGCATCGGCAAAGGAATCAAGAGATGAAAACTGTTTTAGTTGTCGATGACGAGCAAAGCATACGCGAGAGCCTTAAAGGTATTCTTCAGGACGAGGGTTTTCGTGTTGTTTTTGCCGAGAATGGCGATACGGGACTGTCAATGGTCCGCGAGGAGAGCCCTGATCTGGTGCTTCTTGACATCTGGATGCCCGGGACTGATGGGATTGAAACGTTGCGGCTTATTCGCGAGGCCGTTCCAAACCAACTTGTCATCATGATGAGCGGGCACGGGAATATCGAAACGGCGGTCAAAGCCACCAAGATTGGTGCTCATGATTTCATTGAAAAGCCACTATCCCTCGAAAAAGTTCTTCTCTGCATTCAGAATGCATTGCGCTTACGCATTCTGGAAGAAGAGAATCAAGCCCTCAAAAATCAACTAGTTCATGAACACGAAATAATTGGTACGAGTCCTGCCATCGTTGATTTAAAGCGACAAATCGAAATGGCGGCGCCAAGTTCAGCCTGGGTTTTGATCACAGGTGAAAACGGGACGGGGAAGGAACTAGTTGCGCGCAGCCTGCACACATTTTCCCGGCGTAAAGACAAACCGTTTATCGAGGTTAACTGCGCGGCAATCCCTGAGGAATTGATCGAATCGGAACTTTTCGGCCACGAAAAAGGCTCCTTCACCGGCGCCACCAACCAGCGCAAGGGGAAATTCGACCTGGCTCACGAGGGGACACTGTTTCTCGACGAAATTGGCGATATGAGCCTAAAAACACAGGCAAAAGTTCTCAGAATACTGCAGGAAAGAAAATTTGAACGCGTTGGTGGCTCCCGCACTATCGAAGTGGATGTCCGCGTCGTTGCCGCTACCAACAAGGAGTTGGAAGAAGAAATCCGTGATGGGAGATTTCGTGAAGACCTCTTTTACCGGCTAAATGTAATTCCTTTTCACGTTCCTGCGCTCCGTGAACGGCAAGAGGATATACCATTGCTGGCCCAGCATTTTCTTGAGGAGTTTTGCAGCAAGGAGGGACGACCGAACAAATCACTTTCCCGCGAGGCAATCCAAGCTCTCGAAGAGTATCATTGGCCCGGCAATGTGCGAGAGTTGAAAAACATCATAGAAAGAATTGTAATTATGACAGCGACCTCTGGGATCAGCGAAAAGGATTTACCGCAGAGTCTGCAATTAAAAAAAAGTTCTCTGGCACGGCTACCCTTCCCCCACAAATCAGAAGAGATAACATTCAAGGATGCAAGAGAGGGGTTTGAGCGAGAGTACATTCTCAACAAACTAATGGAGAATGATTGGAATATTTCTCGCACAGCTGAAGCAATCGACATGGAACGGTCTAACCTTCACCGCAAAATCAAGTCGTTCGGGATTGAATTAAAGAAAGGTTGATATGCAGACTATAAAGCAGAATCTGGTTATCCACTCCGCTCAAGTTGACACCGGGGACAGC
>MGTO01000125.1 GCA_001799485.1 Desulfuromonadales bacterium GWC2_61_20
ACACACCAACTAAATGAAAATGGTTATCAATTTTATCTTGACACCGGCCGGCCATTCGATTACCTTCACCGCCATATTGATTTCGATTTTCAAAATCGCCATCGTTACCCACGCTCCATTCGAGAAAGGACCCACGATCATGATGCCCCTGGCCCTGCTCAGCCCCGGCGAAGCCGGCGAGATCGTCGCCATCCGCCTCCACGAAGAGAAGAAGAGTTGCTGCGGCCAGTGCAGCGGCGAGCGGCACAAGAGCGACAACCGCATCGAGGAGCTCGGCCTGCGCGCCGGCAAGACCGTGGCGATGCTCAATAACGGCGCCCCGATCCTGCTCAGGATCGACGAGGCGCGCATCGCCATCGACCGCTCGCTGGCGATGAAAATCATGGTGAGGAGAGTGCAATGACCCTGGCAGAACTCAAACCCGGACAACGGGGGCGCATCAGCGCCATCGGCGCCGTCGGCCCCTTGAAGCGCCGGCTCATGGACATGGGGGTGCTGGTGGGCGAAGAAGTGCGGGTGATCAAGGTCGCCCCCCTGGGCGACCCGCTGGAAGTAGAGATCAAGAGCTATCGTCTCTCCCTGCGCCGCACGGAAGCACAAGGGATCGGTCTGGAGGTGCCGGCATGAGCCGCCCGCTGACCATCGCCGTCGCCGGCAACCCCAATGCCGGCAAATCGACCCTGATCAACGCTCTTGCCGGCAGCCGCCTGCACGTCGGCAACTGGCCCGGGGTCACGGTCGAGAAGAAGGAAGCGCAATTCGACTTCGCGGGGCGCAGTATCCGTCTGGTCGACCTGCCGGGGACCTATTCCCTCTCTCCCTATACCCAGGAAGAGATCATCGCCCGCGACTATCTGGTCCACGAGAAGCCGGACCTGATCCTCAACGTCGTCGATGCCACCAACCTCGAGCGCAACCTCTACCTGACGATGCAACTGCTGGAACTCGACATCCCGACGGTGCTGGCCCTGAACATCTTCGACGAGGCCGAAGCCAAGGGCTACCGCATCGATGTCAAGGGGATCGAGACCATGCTCGGCGTCGTCGCCGTCCCCACCGCCGCCACCAAGAATCGCGGCCTCCAGGAACTCCTCGCCGCGGTCATCGCCACCGCCGATGCCGCCGCGGACCGTCGCCCCAAGGCGCTGAGCTACGGCACCGACCTCGACCAGGCCGCGGGCTGGGTGACGGAAGCGCTGCACCAGCACTATCCCGAACTGGCCAAGCGCTACCCGCAGCGCTGGCTCGCCTGCAAACTGATGGAAGGGGACACCGAACTCGGCAAGGAAATCAACCTCGACACCACGACCCTGCTGGCTGAACCGCTCCATCACCTGCGCCGCGCCCACGGCGAGGACATCGAGGCGCTCCTGGCCGAGGCCCGCTACGCCCTGGCCACCGGGCTGACCTTTGAGGTGCTGCGCAAGCCCGAAGCGCCGCGCCGGGAGATCACCGAGAAGATCGACCGCGTCGTCCTCCATCGCCTCTTCGGTATCCCCATCTTCCTTTTCGCCATGTGGCTGGTTTTCAAACTGACCTTCGACCTCTCCTCCCCCTTCGGCGACTGGCTCGACGGCATGATCGCCGGCCCGTTCCGGCGCTGGATCGAGGTGGGGATGGGGGCGATCGGCGCGCCGGACTGGACCGTCTCCCTGGCCCTCGACGGGGTCGTCGCCGGGGTCGGCTTCGTCCTGGTCTTCGTGCCGGTGATCTTCGCCATGATGTTCTTCATCACCTTTTTGGAGGGGAGCGGCTACATGGCCCGCGCCGCCTTCGTCATGGACCGGGCGATGCACACCATCGGCCTGCACGGCAAAAGCTTCATCCCGATGCTTCTCGGCTTCGGCTGCAACGTCCCCGGCATCTACGCCACCCGCACCCTGGAGAACCCGCGCGACAAGGCCCTCACCGCCCTGCTGTTGCCGCTGATGTCGTGTGGCGCGCGCCTGCCGGTCTACGTCCTCTTCGCCGGCATCTTCTTCACCCACTCGGGGACGGTGATCTGGTCCCTCTACATCCTCGGCATCGCCCTGGCCATCGTCATGGGGCTGATCTTCAAACGCACTCTCTTTCGCGGCGAAGCACCGATGTTCATCATGGAACTCCCCCCCTACCGGATGCCGGCGCTGCAGAGCCTGCTGATCCACACCTGGGAAAAGGGGAAACACTTCCTGATCAAAGCCGGCACCTACATCCTCGCCGTCTCGGTCTTCGTCTGGTTCCTCCTCAACCTCCCCTGGGGGGTGGAGAGCAAGCGCGACTCTTACCTCGGCCAGACCGGCGCCGTGATGGCCCCGCTCTTCGCCCCCTTGGGTTTCGGCACCTGGGAAGCCTCGGCCTCGCTCCTCACCGGCGTCATCGCCAAGGAGATCGTGGTCGGCACCATGGGCGAGATCTACGCCCCGCAGGCGGATGCAGAGGACACCGGCCCGACCCCGACCCTCGGCGAGGACGCCAGAGAGATGGTCGTCTCCCTCGGCGGTGCCTTCCAGGCGGCCGGACACAACGTCGTCTCGACCTTCGGCGTCTCCAGTCTCGCGGCTGAAGACGAGGACGGGGCGACGCCGCTGAAAGGTGCGGTGCGCAGCGCCTTCACCCCGCTGACCGCCTACGCCTTCATGGTCTTTGTCCTCCTCTACATGCCGTGCGTCGTCGTCGCCATCGCCATGCGCCAGGAGTTCGGCAGCTGGAAGTGGTTCGGCGTCGCCTTCGCCTACCAGTCACTCCTGGCCTGGACCGTCGCTCTGCTGGTCTATCAGGGAGGCCGACTGTTCGGCCTGGGAGGCTGACATGGGGGTCGCCGATCTCTTCTGGATGGCCCTGATTCTCGCCGGCTGTGCCTGGCTTCTCTACCACTTTCTCTGGAAAAAGCAGGGTTCCTGTCATGGTTGCGACCACGGCGACACAACCCGGGACAAACGCTCACCCTGATCTGACAAGCCATAATCCACCAACTTCAAGATCCTGCCAACGAACAAGGAGAAATCGACATGAAATACATCATTGCACCCATCGCCATGCTGCTTTTGACTACTGCCGCGGTCGGCGCCGAGGAGATCACCTGGCGCAACAGCATCAAGCCGATTGTGCAGGAACGTTGCCTCGGCTGCCACGGTCCGGACTCGGCTCCGGAGTATCCGGCATTCAAAGAACAAAAGGAACAATGGCTGGCCAAGGGCCAGGCGATGCGCATGGACAGCTACAGCCACCTGATCGCCTTCGTCGTCTGGCCCAACACCGGGGCGACGATGCGCCGTCTCGACGACGGCCAGAACAGCAAGGACGGCAAACCGGGCAACATGTACCGGCACCTCGGCGCCAGCGAGGAAGAACGCCAGGAGAACCTGGCCGCCTTCAAGGGGTGGATCGGCCACTGGTCCCTTAAGCGCTGGGCCGACACCAGCAAGGACGAGTTGAACGGGATCAAGGCCAAATATTGAGCGACACAGTCGGCGGTCTCCCTGACCATCGGCCGACTCGCTTCCCCGAAAGACCACCGAGCCGTCATGAAAATCCCGGCAGACCATTATTGCTTCAAGGAAACCAGGTTCTTTATTCGCTAATTGAAAATGATAATCGTTGTCTTTTGCTTTTATTCCAACCGCACCACAGGAGAACCGACCGATGCAGATTCTTGCCCTGCCTCTGCTGGCTGCGCTGCTACTCTGCCCCGCCCCCATTTTGGCCGGCGATCGACCGGCGCAGGAGATGATGACGTTTATCGTCCCAGTATCTGGTTTCGAGGAACGGCTCAGTTCCCTGGAAAACCGGCAGGCCGAACTCTATCACACCCTGGAACAGAAGAAGGAGGCCGGCCTGGCGGAACGGCTGACCGAACGCCTGACGATCTCGGGGCTGCTCGAAGTGGAGGCGTCCGGCGGGACTTTGGAGTACGCCGACGGCAGCTCCGCTGCCGCCAGCGACCTGACCCTGGCCACCGCCCAACTCGGCCTCGGCATGACGTTGAACGATGCGGTCGGCGGCAATCTCATCTTCCTCTACGAAGAGGGCGGCGATCTGGAAGTGGACGAAGCCGCTATCGACCTGGAGCAGGGTGCCTTTTTCGCCCGCGTCGGGCGGCATTACCTCCCTTTTGGCGCCTACCACAGTCACTTCATCAGCGATCCCCTCACCCTGGCCTTGGGGGAGACTCGCGCCACCGCCCTGCAACTCGGCTACCAACCCGACCTCGTGACCCTCTCCGCCTTTGCCTTCAACGGCGCCGCCGACCAAGCCGGCAGCGAGGATCACCTCAGCGACTGGGGAGTGAGCCTGACCGTCACCCCGCTGGCAGGACTGGAACTTGGCAGCAGCTATCTCTCCGATCTGGCCGACAGCAATGCCGCACTCCTCGCCGCGCCTTACACGCGCCGCGTCGCTGGCTGGAGCGCCTTTCTCCACCTGGCACACGGCCCCCTCTTCTTCGAGGCGGAATATCTCGCGGCGGTGCAAGCCTTTGCCGCCGGCGACCTCGATGGCGACGGCGACGACAGCGGAGACCGGCCGCAAGCCTGGAACCTCGAATGTGCCTTCCGCCCGAGCGAAAATGTCGAACTGGCCTTGCGCTACGAGGGGAGTGACGAGTTCGCCGGCCAGCCGCAGCAGCAATACGGAGCTTCCGTCTCCTGGAGCCCCTGGCAACACACCACCCTCGCTCTCGAATACTTGCGCGGGGAGTTCGACCAAGCTTTCGCCGGCGACCTCGCCAGCAGCTCCGCCAGCCCGGCGGACAGCCGCAACCTGATCACCGCCCAACTCGCCTACGAGTTCTGACCCACCGCTTCATCCGGACAATAACCTCCTGCCTTCTTCACCTCTCACACGAAAAGGGGCGCCGATCGGCGCCCCTTTTCGCAGATTGCTTTTGCGCTGTCGGTTTAGTAGTGGTCTTCGATCAACTCAAAATACCCCTGCGGATGTTTGCAGACGGCGCAGATCTGGGGTGCCCCATTCCCCTCATGGATATGCCCGCAGTTGCGACAGCGCCAGCGGCTTTTTTCCGGCGTGGTGAAGTGGCTGCCGTCCTCGACTTCCTGGAGGAGTTTCAGGTAACGCTCCTTGTGCGCTTTTTCGATCTTGCCGATGGCCTCGAAGGCAAAGGCCAGCTCCGCAAAGCCCTCCTCCCGGGCCTCCCGCGCCATGCGCGGGTACATGTCGGTACTCTCGTCCTGTTCACCGGCCGCCGCCTCGCGCAGGTTGGCCGCGGTCGTGCCGATGCCGTCGAGGGCCTTGAAGTGCAGCTTGGCGTGCTCTTTCTCGTTATCGGCCGTCTCCAAGAAGAAAGCGGCGATTCTTTCGTACCCTTCCTTCTTCGCCACCGAAGCGAAGTAGGTGTACTTGTTGCGCGCCTGGGATTCCCCGGCGAAGGCTTCCATGAGATTCTTTTCCGTTTTCGTCCCCTTGAGCGCTGCCGACATGATATCTCCTTTGGCTGGTGGTGGGTTGCTGGTCAATTTTTGCGATCAAATGAGGTCGAAACGGTCAAGGTTCATGACTTTGTTCCAGGCCGCGACAAAGTCGTGCAGGAACTTCGCCTGGGCGTCCTCGCAACCGTAGACTTCCGCCAGGGCCCGGAGTTGGGAGTTCGAGCCGAAGATGAGATCGACTCGGGTGCCGGTCCACTTGAGCTCGCCGCTTTTGCGATCGCGCCCCTCGAAGACGTCGTCGGCTGCCGCGGACACCTGCCAGGCGGTGCTCATGTCGAGCAGATTGACGAAGAAATCATTGGTGAGCAGCTCTGGCCGTTTGGTGAAGACACCGTGGCGAGACTGGCCGACGTTGGCATTCAGGGCGCGCAGGCCGCCAACGAGAACCGTCATCTCGGGAGCGGTCAGCGTCAGCAATTGCGCCCGATCGACCAGCAGCTCCTCGGCCGAGACGGTATATCTGGTCTTGAGGTAGTTGCGGAAGCCGTCGGCAACCGGTTCGAGGACGGCGAATGACTTCACGTCGGTTTGCTCCGGGGTCGCATCCGTGCGTCCCGGCGTGAAGGGCACGGTCACGGCAAAGCCGGCCTTTCGCGCCGCTTGCTCGACCCCGGCGCAGCCGCCCAGCACAATCAGGTCGGCGAGGGAAAGCCGCTTGCCGCCGGACTGCGCACCGTTGAACGCCTGCTGGATCCTCTCCAGGGTCTGCAGCACACTCTGCAGCTGGGCCGGCTGGTTGACGTCCCAATCCTTCTGCGGCGCGAGACGGATGCGCGCACCGTTGGCCCCGCCGCGCTTGTCGGAGCCGCGGAAGGTGGACGCCGCTGCCCAGGCCGTCGCCACCAGTTGCGCGACCGACAGCCCCGCCGCGAGGATCTGGCTCTTGAGGGCGGCGACATCCTGTGCGTCGATCAAGGGATGCGTGACCGCGGGGACGGGGTCTTGCCAGATCAGTTCCTCGGCGGGAACCTCGACACCGAGATAGCGCGCACGCGGGCCCAGGTCGCGGTGGGTCAGCTTGAACCAGGCGCGGGCGAAGGCATCGGCGAAGGCTTGCGGATTCTGCTGATAGCGCCGCGCGATCGGCTCGTAGATCGGGTCGAAGCGCAGGGAGAGGTCCGCCGTGGTCATCATCGGCCGGCGCTTCTTGGTCGGGTCGTGGGCGTCAACCACCAGGTCCTCTGCGGCGACGTCCTTGGCCAGCCACTGATTGGCGCCGGCCGGGCTCTTGACCAGCTCCCACTCGTATTTGAACAGCGTGTTCAGATAGCCCATATCCCAGGTGGTCGGGTGCGCTTTCCAGGCGCCCTCGAGGCCGCTGCCGATGGCATCGCCGCCTTTGCCGCTGCCGAAGCTGCTCTTCCAGCCGAGGCCCTGCTCCTCGATGGGGGCAGCCTCGGGCTCGGGACCGACATGGGAGGCGGGACCGGCGCCGTGGCATTTGCCGAAGGTGTGCCCGCCGGCGACGAGGGCGACGGTCTCTTCGTCGTTCATCGCCATGCGGGCGAAGGTTTCGCGCACATCACGCCCCGAAGCGACCGGGTCGGGCTCGCCGTTCGGCCCTTCCGGGTTGACGTAGATCAGACCCATCTGCACGGCGGCGAGAGGATTCTCAAGTTCCCGCTCACCGCTGTAGCGCTGGTCCCCCAGCCAAGTCTCCTCAGCCCCCCAGTAGATGTCCTCTTCCGGCTCCCAGATATCTTCGCGCCCGCCGCCGAAACCGAAGGTCTTGAAACCCATCGACTCCAGGGCGCAGTTGCCGGCGAGGATCATCAGGTCGGCCCAGGAGATCTGCCTGCCGTATTTCTGCTTGATCGGCCAGAGCAGGCGGCGCGCCTTGTCGAGGTTGACGTTGTCCGGCCAGCTGTTGAGGGGCGCGAAGCGCTGGGACCCGGAGCCGGCGCCGCCACGGCCGTCGCCGGTGCGGTAGGTGCCGGCGCTGTGCCACGCCATGCGGATGAAGAGCGGGCCGTAGTGACCGTAATCGGCCGGCCACCACTCCTGCGAGGCGGTCATCAGCGCGGAGAGGTCCTTCTTCAGCGCCCCCAGGTCGAGTTTCTTGAATTCCTCGGCGTAGTTGAACGCCGCGCCCAGCGGGTTGCCCAGGGGCGAATTCTGATGCAGAACCTTGAGATTCAACTGGTTCGGCCACCAGTGCCGGCTCGACGTCCCCCGGCTGGCCGTGGGTTTGTCCGTTTTCCCTGTGACCGGACACTTGCCGTCATGATTCATCGCTGCTCTCCTTTCCTCCGGGTTTTAATTACAGATTGGATCTATGCCGTAGCCGCATAGCGCCGGATCACGCCGACGGCATGGCCAATAATATCTCCTTGGGCGAAATTATCCCTGTGCTGGCGAAAATATTTTGCGGCAGCAATCCTGAACCCGGCGGGCCAGGCAGCCAAGTGAAAAATCAGTCCTCGAAAAGACGACAAGACCGGGCCCGTAACGGGTCCGGTCTTGTCGTCTTCAGGCAGGTCGGCAATGGTTTCAGGCCGCTGCGGCCTCGGTCACGGCCTTCTTCTTGCCGAGGAAGCGGGCGAGGAGGATGCCGACCTCGTAGAGAAGGACGAAGGGGATGGCCAACGCCGTCTGCGAGAGGACGTCGGGGCCGGGGGTGACGACGCCGCCGACGATGAAGGCGACGACGATCATGTATTTGCGCTTGGCCTTGAGCCAGGTGTGATCGACCACCCCCATGCGGGCGAGGATGAGAATGACGATGGGGATCTCGAAGACGACGCCGAAGGCGAGGAGGAGTTTCCAGGCGATGGAGAAATATTCCCCCATGGAGATCATGGCGGTGACGCCGCCGCCGGCCATCCCCATCTGGATCAGGACCTTGAAGACCAGGGGGAAGATCCAGGTGAAACCGAAATAGGCGCCGAAGAGAAAACAGCAAAAACCGGAGACGACAAAGGGGATGGTGTAGCGTTTTTCATGCTTGTACAGGGCCGGGGCGACAAAACCCCAGAGCTGCCAGAGGATGACCGGCAGCGCCACCAGCAGGGCGGCGAGAGCGGCGATCTTCATGAAGGTGAAGAGGGGCTCGGTCGGGGTGAGAAAGACCATCTGGCTCCCCGGCGGGAGGGCATCCTGCAACGGTTTGGCGATGTAGTTGAAAAGCTTCTCGGCAAAGGCGTAGCAGCCGAGGAAGGCGACGAACCAGGTGCTGGCGGCAATGACCAGGCGTCGCCGCAGTTCGACCAGGTGGGCCATGAAGGGGAGTTGCGCCTCAGACATCGCGCTTCGCCTCCGTCTCATCCGGCTTTCCCGCCTTGTCTGCCTTGTCTGCCTTGTCCGCAGCTGCTACCGCCGCTTCGCCGGCCACCACCGCGGCGGCGCCCGCCGGTGGCAGCGGGACCGGGTCCACGTTGGCGGCGTGGTAAGGCGGAGCATGGGGGTCGCCATCGACATAGGGGTTGACGACGATGTCGTCACTCCCCGGCGGGACCAGCTTGCCTTCCCGTTGCAGGCGGTCGCGGGCTTCGCTGTTGCGGATCTCCTCGGCAAAGGAGCCCTTCATCTCGTCGGTGGCCCGCTTGAACTCGGCGAAGCCGCGGCCGAGAGCCCGGGCGAGGTCGGGGAGCTTTTGCGGGCCGATGAAGATGAGGGCGATGGCGGCGATGAGGAGGAGTTCGGAGACACCGAGTCCAAACATGGGGGCTCCTTTGAGAGTCGGGGGAAAAGGTCGCAAACGGGGGTGAGAATAGCCGCATTGGCGGGGGGAGTCAAGCGTCAGCGGAAACAGACGGGAGACGGTCGAGGGTTTCCCGCAAGCGCTTATGGCTCTGGCCGCCTACGCGTCGGGGATGCCCCCCTGCGGTGCATAAAAGACGTAGGTGTTACGGCCACGCTCCTTGGCCTGGTACATGGCCGCGTCGGCAGCGCGCAGCAAAGAGGCCGCGTCTTTACCATCTTCGGGGAAGAAAGCAATACCGATGGAGCCGGATATGCGACCATCTCCCCCGGGGAGCTGGAAAGGGCTGGAAAGTCGGCCGAGCAGGCGCTGGGCGACGATGCTCATGACGGCCGGATCCTTGAACTGGGGCATGAGGACGGTGAATTCGTCCCCGCCCATACGCGCCAGGGTGTCGGTCTTGCGCAAGCAGTCGGTGAGGCGCTGCGCAACCTGACGCAGCAACTCGTCGCCGGCTTCATGCCCGAGAGTATCGTTGATCTCCTTGAAATGGTCGAGATCGATGAAGAGGAGGGCGACGTGGTGGCCTTCGCGCTCGGCGCGGGCGAGGGTCTGCTGCACCCGATCGAAGAAGAGCAGGCGATTGGGGGCGCCGGTCAGGGCATCGTAATTGGCCTGACGCCAGACCCGCTCATGCAGCTGTTTACGCTCGGTGATATCGCGCAGGATCGTCTGCACCGCCGCTGCCCCCCTGTAGAAGACTGGAATCGAGCCGGCTTCAACATCGATGACCGTGCCGTCCAGGGCGACGACTTTCTCTTCGATATACGGTTGTTCCTGACCCATCTCTTCGGCACAGCGGACCCGTTCCGCGACGATTTCACGCCAATCCGGATGGACCAGGTCCATGATGGCGAAGCCGGCCAAATCCACCATTGCGGGAGCGGCAAAGAGTCGGGCCGCGGCCTCGTTGCCAAAGATGACATGCCCCGCGCGGTGGACCAGGATGGCGTCGGGGGAGTGCTCGATGAGGGTGCGATAGCTGGCTTCACTTTCACGCAGCGCCTGCTCGATCTGCTTTAACCCGGTCAGGTCGTTGAGGGTTTCGATGGCAGCAATGATTTTGCCTTCGCCATCCCTGATCGGCGCCGCCTCGAAAAGCAAATAACGCCGCCGCCCCCCGACGAAATCGAACCAGCCGGCGGCCTGGAAGCCTTCCGGAAGCAGGGGCGAGGCCGCATAGATGCCGTAGTACTCGGGCAGATCAAAATTGTCATCGACGATCATGTCGGCCAGGCAGGGACGCGGCGCCGCGTAAAATGCGCGCCAGTGCTCGTTGGTACCAACCACCGCGTTGCCGGGGACGCCTGTGAGTTCCTCGCAGGCACGGGTCCAGGTCAAGACCGTGTGGTTGGCATCGATGACAAAACAGGGGACGGCGCAATTTTGCAAGAGGTTTTCCGAAAACGCCTGGGCCTCGGCCAAGGCGTTCTCAAAAGCCTTGCGCTGGGAGATATCGATCATCGTGCCGACCATCCCGGCGGCAGCGCCGATGCCGTCGAAAAAAACCGCCTTGCAGTGCAGCACCTCATGCACGCTGTCATCGGAATAAACCTCGGCGTGTTCGAAGATCTCGAAGGTGTTGCCTTCCTTGCGCCGCATCAAGGCCAGATCGGCCTGATGGGTCGCTGCGGCGTCCGCCCGCCTGACCAGCTCAGGGAGGGTGCGGCCGACCAGATCTTCCCGAGAACAGCCGGGGACCTCTTCGAAGGCGCGGTTACAGCCGAGGAAACGCCCGTCTAAATCCATGTAATAAATCGGTTGGGGCAAGGTGTCGATCAGGGTTTGCAGCAATTGCAACTGCCCTTGCTCCAGTTGCTTGCGTTTCTCGATCTCAACCATCAAGCCGTTGAAGGTTGCACCGAGCAAGCCGATTTCGTCCCGCGTGGTCACCGGCAGTTGCGGTACGGTGCCGGGCGCCGCCAGGTGCCGCTGGACATGTTCGATCAGGGTCAAAAGCGGCGAGATCAAATGGTGCATATAAAACCAGGTCGCCAGCACCGACAAAAGCAGCATGGCCGCAAGCCCGGCCAGCAGACCGCGCCGCATCTGCCATAACAGGACATAAGCCTCATCCAGCGGCTGCGTGGCACCGATGATCCAGTCGACGGATTGCAGCCGTTTGAAGGAGTCGAGCATGACCACGCCACGGCTGTCGACCGTTTCTCCGGTCCCCTCAAAACCTTCAATCGCCCGAGCGAAGAGCGGGTTGCTCCCAGCGGCGACATCGCGTTGCATGATCCGGGCGGATTCGGGGTGCGTGATCATCAACCGGTCGGCATTGAACAGATAGAGGTAGCCATTCTCGCCGAAACGAACCCGACCGAGTCGACCGAGGAGATTGTCCCGGGTCAAATCGAGACTGCCGGCCAGCACGGCGATCAGGCGCCCGCTCCGGTCGCGCAGGGGCACCGTCAGATTGACGACCGGATGCTGGTGGTTTTCGCTCGAGCGGTTTGGCTCCGAGATGATGGGACGCCCGGCCGCCATCGTCTCTTGAAAATAGGCACGGAACGAAAAATCGCGCCCTTGCCGCTCCGGAAGATAGGGGACCTGGGCCAGCAGGCGCCCATCTGCGTCAAGGAGGAATATCCCGTTGTCAAAAGTTGCTTGGGCGAGGGCACCGAAGCGCTCATCGAAGTTACGCCGCAACCGCCCGGAGTCATTGAGTGAATCTAGAGGGAATCGTTCTGCCGCCGCGTTCAGGAGTTTCTGCAGAGAGAGGAGTTCGGCGTCGATCCGAGCGGCATTTTCACTGGCAACAGAAAATTGATGCTCGGCGATATGGGCACGGATACCCTCTGCCAGAGAATGCAGGACGACGCTGCCGGTGACAGCCAAAACCAGGCCCACCACCAGAGAAACGACCAGTGTCATCTTCACTTTCAGACTGACGGCAACTCGTATCGGCAAGTCGACCTCTACTGCGACAGCTAAGGATGAAACTGCTTGCGTCTGCCGGCCCGCATCTGGCGGGAGATACCTTAACCCCGCGGAATTAGTTGCGCATACGTTGCGACGATAGCATGAGATCACAGCCGCCACCAGAGTTTTGGGTCGTCTGCGGCAATTCATCGCGATTGAAGCGAAATTCGTTTCGGCAAGCAACAACAAAAGGATTGAGGCACTGGATCAACAGAGGGGATATTCGGCCAGCTCCAGGAGGATGCCGTCGGGACCGTGAAAGTAAACGAGCTTCTTGCCGGTCTGCGGCCAGATCTGGATCGGCGAGAGAAAGACGATGCCGTGGGCCTGCAGGGCGGCGACGCTGGCGGCGATATCGGCGACGGCAAAGGCGAGGTGGCGCAGGCCGACGCGGTCGGCGCGGCCGAGGGCGGGATCGGCGCCGCTGTTGCGGTCGAACTGGAGCAGTTCGATGGCGACGTTGCTACCGGGATGGTGCAAGGCGGTGAAGCGCCCCTGCGCCCCGGCGAGGCCGGTGACCTGTTCGAGAAAGGCGGCATCGAGGGGGGCGGAGATCCCCTCGACAAAGCCGAGGAGGCGGAAGAAGGCGCTCGCCTCGGCGAGGTTGCTGACAACGATGTTGAGATGGTCGATGCGGGCGATCATGGCGAGGTAAAACGACTCCCGAGGGGCACAACTAGCCGCCAATCGCCCAGAGCGACAGGGCCGGCCAGTAGGTGATGACCAGGACCGTGACCAGGATGATGACGGCGAAGGGGAGACTGGCCTTGACGATCTCGTGGATCGGCCGGCCGAAGCGGAAGGCCGAGATGCAGAGGTCGAGCCCGGCCGGCGGCATCAGGTAGCCGATCTGCAGGTTGGCGAGGAAGATGACGCCGAGGTGGACCGGGTGGATGCCGTAACCGACCGCCACCGGCAGGATCAACGGCACGACCATGACGACGGCGGAGAAGATGTTGAGGAAGGCGCCGAGGGCCAGGAGAAAGAGATTGAGGAGGAGGAGGAAGACATACTTGTTGGAGATGTGGTCTTGCGTCCAGGTAAAGAGGCGCGCCGGGATCTCGGCGTCGATGACGTAGTTGGTGGTGGAGACGGAAACGCCGAGGATGATGAGGATGCCGCCGACCAGGACCATCGCCTCGGTGGTGATGGCGGGGAGCTTGCGCAACGGGATCTCGCGCAGGATGACGACTTCGACCACGAGGACGTAGAGGGCGGTGACGGCGGCGGCCTCGGAAACGGCGAACCAGCCGCCGTAGACGCCGCCGAGGACGAAGACCGGCAGCGGCAGCTCCCAGCTGTTCCCCTTGAGGGCGTGCAGGGCCGCCCGCAGGGAAAAAGCCTTGCGCCGGGCCGCCTGGCGGTTGCGCCAGAAACTCCAGAGCCCGAGGAGGACGATGAGGAGGACGCCGGGGACGGCGGCGGCGAGGAACATGTCGTTGATGGAAACGGCCGGACCGACGTTGAGCTGCTGGGCGACGACGGCGTAGAGAATGAGGGGAAGGGAGGGGGCGAAGAGGAGGCCGATGCACCCCGAGGTGGTGACCAGCCCGAGGGAGAATTTTTCCGAGT
>MGTO01000126.1 GCA_001799485.1 Desulfuromonadales bacterium GWC2_61_20
GAGGAGGATCTGGATGAGGTGGCGATGCTGCGGCTGTTGTTCCATGGCTCACTCTTCCTCGTGGCTATATCAGACAGAGTTGCCGGGACAAGGCTGCGCATTTGCCGCCGAAGAGGGTGACGGGGGGGTGGTCATTGCTGACTGCATCGACGTCTTAGCTCTGCAATGAGCTTGTTTCTTATCATCCGCTCAAGAGCAAGGAAGAGGAGCAAACTGGCGACGAGTAAGCCTCCTGTCAGGTAACCATTTGGGTCTTTTGCTCGAATAGCAACCCCCACTAGGGTAATGGTCATGCCGGCCATGAAACCGCCTGCTATCCCAAGTGTAATCATGTTGCCAATGCTTTGGATCAATAACTCAGTCGGCGATTTTTGAATCCAATCAGTTTTTAACATTTTGATTTCTCTCGATCAATTCGTCGTAGAAATTACTTTGAAACAACAGAACACGGCGTCGCCCGCACCGCATTATATCCGCCGGGTTGGAGAATGCTACAGGGATTTTCCTGATCTTTCGGCCGACAGGCACAAGCAAGGTCCGGGGGTTGCGCCCCCCGTTGACGCCTTACTCTTTTGCTGCGCGGCAAAGAGTAAGCAGAAAAGCGCGCCCCGCTGCCGTCGCCCGCTTCGCGGGTTCCCTGCGCTACGCAGACGTTTCGGGGCCGCTCACATTCGCTTCCGCTCAACCTCGCGGCAATTCCCCCAAACGTCCACTCCGCTCCGGCGACGGCAGAGGGGATCAAACTTCTTCAAGCAAATTCAGACCTTCCCTCCCCCCTTCAAGCTCGCCGAGCGGAGGGGTTTTCATCCGGGGCTGTCCGGGACGAATGTCTGAGCGCAGCGAGTTTTCGTCCCGGCCGGATGAAAACTCCGCAGCGAGGGACCCCGTCAGGGCGAGCTTGTTGGGGGTGCCTTTTCTTTGCTTCCTTTCTTTGGGCAAGCAAAGAAAGGAAGGCGCCCGGCCGGGCAAGACCGGCCAAGGTCCAAAAAAAAGAACCGCCGCTCGGCAAATGCCGGCGGCGGTTTGTTATATATGCCCCCTCTCCCTAGCCCTCTCCCACAGAGGGGAGAGGGAATTTAGACTCCACTCCCTTCGATGGGAGGGGTCGGGGGAGGGTGTAATCCTGCTATTTCTTGGCCTTCGCCTTGACCACCGGCTTCTTCTTCACCGCCGTCGCAGTCTTCGCCGTCCCCTTCTTGGCCGGTGCCGCCGCCTTGGCCGCCTTGGCCGCCGGTTCCACCAGCTGCAAGCGGTAGTCGCACCCTTCCTTGACGCACTTGCGATAGGTGCCGTCGCGCTTGGTCACCTTCTCCACCAAAATCGGATACTTGCACTTGGGACAGGCTTCAGCCACCGGCGGGTCCCAGGCGGCGAACTTGCATTTGGGGTAGCGGTTGCACGAGTAGAAGATCTTGCCGTAGCGGCTCTTCTTCTCCTGCAGTTCCCCTTCCTTGCACTCCGGGCAGGCGACCCCGGTCGAGATCGGCTTGATCAGCGGCTGGATATTCTTGCAGGCCGGATAGGCCGAGCAGGCGAGGAACTTGCCGAAGCGGCCATCCTTGATCAGCATCGGGGCGCCGCACTTGTCGCACTTCTCCTCGGAGAGGACCGGCGCTCCGGTCTCTTCCGCCATATTGCCGGGGAGGGGTTCGGTGTGGCGGCAGGCGGGGAAGCCGGAGCAGGCGAGGAACTTGCCGGAGCGGCCGAGCTTGATCACCAGGGGGAGGTTGCAGTCGGGGCAGAGGCGATCGGTCGCTTCGGTGGTCAACGACCCTTTTTCGACTTCCTTGTCCTTCTGCTTGAGCAGGGCGATGAAGGGCTCCCAGAACTGCTGCAGCACCGGTTGCCATGCGCTCTCGCCGCGGGAGATGGCGTCGAGTTCCTCCTCCAGTTTGGCGGTGAAGTCGTAGTCGACGTACTGGCTGAAGTGATTGACCAGGAGGTCGGAGACGACCATGCCGACATCTTCGGGGTAGAAGGCGCGCTTCTCCAGACGGACGTATTTGCGGGTGACCAGGGTGTTCATGGTCGAGGCATAGGTCGAGGGGCGGCCGATGCCGTATTCTTCCAACGTCTTGACCAGGCTCGCCTCGGTGTAGCGCGGCGGCGGCTGGGTGAAATGCTGCTCAGGGAGGATTTCGTCGCGCTTGACCGCTTCCCCTTCCTGTAGCAGCGGCAGTGTTCCCTCCTGTTCCTCCTCGCTGTCGTCGGTCCCTTCGATGTAGAGCTTCATGAAGCCGGCGAAGCGGATGACCTGGCCGTTGGCGCGGAAGCGGAAACGGCTGCCGGCGTTGAGCTCCACCGTGGTGGCGTCGAGGATGGCCGAGGCCATCTGCGAGGCGACGGTACGGGTCCAGATGAGGTGATAAAGGCGGTAGAGGTCGGGAGTCAGGTAGGGCTTGACCTTCTCCGGGGTGTTGGCAATCAGGGTCGGACGGCAGGCCTCGTGGGCTTCCTGGGCATTCTTCGCCCGGTTCTTGAAGACCCGCGGCTTGGCCAGGGCGTACTCCTTGCCGAAGAGGCGGGTGATGACTTCGCGCGCTTCGTCGGTGGCGGTGGTGGAGAGGACCACCGAGTCGGTCCGCATATAGGTGATGAGACCGACCATGCCGTCGCCGACGTCGACCCCTTCGTAGAGTTTCTGCGCCGTGCTCATGGTCTTGCGCGCCGAGAAGCCGAGCTTGCGGCTCGCCTCCTGTTGCAGGGTGCTGGTGGTGAAGGGAGCGGCGGGGTTGCGCTTCTTCTCGCTGCGGGTGATCTCCGCCACGGCGAAGGTCTCGCGGGCGATGGCGCCGACCAGTCCCTTGGCCTGGGTTGCGTTGGTGATAGAGAACTTGTCGAGCTTGTCACCGTCGACCGAGATCAGGCGGGCACGAAAAGCCTCTTTCTTGGCCGTGGCGAGAAGGGCATCGATGGTCCAGTACTCGCGGGCGGTGAAGGCGGCGATCTCCTTCTCCCGTTCGCAGATCAGGCGCAGGGCCACCGATTGCACCCGCCCGGCGGAGAGGCCGTAACGGATCTTCTTCCAGAGAAAGGGGGAGAGGTTGAAGCCGACCAGGTAGTCGAGGATGGAGCGGGCCTGCTGGGCGTCGACCAGGGGACCGGAGATCTGCCCGGGCTCGGCGATGGCCTTCTGGATCGCCCCCTTGGTGATTTCGTGAAAGGTGACGCGGCGCACCACCGGCGCGGTCCCCTTCTCGTCGATGCCGAGGGCCTGGAGGAGGTGCCAGGCGATGGCTTCCCCTTCGCGGTCGGGGTCGGTGGCGAGGAAGAGGCGGTCGCAGCGGGCGGCTTCCTTGCGCAGCAGATCGATCTGCTTCTGGCTCTCGGGGAGGATCTGGTAGAGGGGGGTGAAGCCGTGGGCGACATCGACGGAACCCTGCTTGCTCGGCAGGGCGCGGACGTGGCCGTAGGAGGCGAGGACGCGGAAGCCCTTGCCGAGAAACTTTTCGATGGTCTTCGCCTTGGCCGGCGATTCGACAATCACCAGTGCATCTGCCATGAAGTGCCTCTTGTTCGGTTGTGCGGGGTCCCGTCAAAAGCAAAAAGGCTGCGGGGAAGTCCGCAGCCCGGTACGGTCATTAATGATAGAGTCGCGACCAGTCTTCATCGAGGAGGCAATCGACCTCGCGGTGCCACTCGCTCTGGTGGCGGGCGAAGACGGTGAGGGCGGTGATGATCTTGAGGTCGTCGAGAGAAACTTCCTCGTCGCTCCCTTCAATCGCGCGGTCGATGATCTCTTCCTGGGTGGCGTCGTCGAGGATACCGAGGCTGCGCAGGCGGACGAGAAAGCCCCGGGCTTCGGAGGAGAGGGCGCGAGCTTCCTCGACGGTAAAGACCCGGTGACTCGGCACGGCGAGGGGCGCGCCGGCTTCGGACGGGACCGGCGGCTGATGCGCCAGGGCTTCGAGCCAGCCGAAGGCCGCCTCGATCTCGCTGCTGGCGTAACCGGCCTCCATCAGCTCGACGACCAGATCGTTTTCGCTGGGGATATCGCGCGCTTCGAGGACATATTGGGCAATGACGGTGACGATTGCCAGAACCCGGTCGCGCATCGGATCAGTTGCCATGAAATGTCCACCCGATCAGGGTTTGCGATTGCGCAGGTAGCGCATGCCGGGGAGGAGTTCGACCCCCCCCTGGAGTTCCAGGGTCAGTAAAATAGCGGAAACCTCCATGGGTGTCAAGGCGGTTTTCTGCGCCAGTTCGTCGATGTGCAGCGGCTCTTCGCCGAGGCAGAGATAGAGTCGTTGCGTGTCTCCGCAGAGGGATGCGGCAAAGCGATCTTCGCGGCGCTGAATCACCCCTTCCGGCAACTCGGGCCAGAGGACGGCGAGGATGTCCCGGGCCTCGGTGACGACCCGCGCCCCTTCCTTGAGCAGGCGATTGACGCCGCGACTGGTCGGGGCATAGACCGACGCCGGGACGGCAAAAACCTCGCGCCCCTGTTCCAGAGCGAAGTCGACGGTGATGAGGGAGCCGCTCTCTTCGGCCGCCTCCACCACCAGCACGCCGCGACAGAGTCCGCTGATGATGCGGTTGCGGCCGGGAAAGTGGCCGGCTAACGGTGGAGTCCCCGGTGGGTACTCGGAGAGGATGGCGCCGTGGGCGATGACCTGCTGAAAGAGCCGCTCATTCTCCGGCGGATAGGTCCGGTCGATGCCGCAGCCGAGAATGCCGATGGTCGAGCCGCCACCGGCGACGGCGCCTTCGTGGGCGGCGGCATCGATACCGCGGGCGAGGCCGCTGACGATGGTCAGGCGCCGTCCCGCCAGTTCGCGGCAGATCTCCTGGGTGAGACGGCGACCGGCCGGAGTGGCGTGGCGTGAGCCGACGACGGCCAGGGCCTCGCCGGCGGGGAGGGTGCCGCGCAGGTAGAGGAGGGCGGGGGGGTCATGGATGGCGCGCAGCAGCTCGGGGTAGCCGTCATCCCAGTAGCTGAGGAGACGCACACCGAGACCATCCATGGTGCGGCGGGCGGCGCGCAGCTGGGGATCGTCGAGCGGGGGGATGGCGGCGACGACGGTTGGGCGGATACGGGCGCGCGTCGTCCAGGCGGGGATGGCGGCGAGGGCCGCCGCCGGCGTGGCAAACGTTTCCATCAGGCGAAAGAGGCCGACGCGCCCGAGGCCGCGAGTGAGATGGAGGCGTAGCCAGTTCTCTTCGTGTTCGCTCATCTTCCCCCCTCCGGGTCGACGTGCCGCTACCTGCCAGACAAAGAAATGGGGCGCACCGGAGTGCGCCCCGAAAGGCCGCTGCGGTTTAGCGGGTGACGGCGGTAACGCGGTCGCCGACGTAAACCGGTCCGGCAACCTTGAGGATCAGGGCCGTGGCCGAGTGCGGTCTGGTATCGAGGACGATGGCGCGGCCGAGGACGACCTCGGGGAGTTGCAGCGCCAGACTTTTGTCGGCCAGCTCCGTGGCCTGGCGCGGGCGCGAAATGTCGACGAGATTCCCCGCCTCCAGCCCATCCATGGCACCGAGGTCAAGGTAGACGACATCGCCCTGCCCCTGGACGATCTTGGCGCTGAAGGCGGCGAGGAGATAGCCGGAAACCGGGTTGGCGGCGCGCTTGATGGCGATGTCCCGCAGCGGTTTCTGGTAGGGGAGGAGCATGGCGTCACGATAGATTTCGCGGAAGGCCGAGCGGACTACGGCGGTGACGACGTCAGCATGAACCGAGAGAACTTCGACGACACCGAGATCGACAATGCGGTAACCGAACTTCTTCCCGGTGACCGGGTGCCTCACCTTTTCGGAGACCTCAAAGACGGAGAATTTATCGCCCACCGCCGGTGCTTCCTCCAGGCGCAAAAATACCATGTCCCCTTCGCCGATGAGGATGCGGTTGTCGGTGGTGTCGACCAGGGTGCCGACGGCGCGTTCCGGGTCGACGGCAATGAACCCCTCGCCGCCGGGGGTTTGGACCGTGACGGCCTGTGGCGCCGCGGGTGTCTCCGCGGCCACGGGGGGCACCATCTCTTGGGCAGCCGGGGTCGGTGCCGGCTCGGCCGGTTCGGCCGCGATCGGGGCATCGCTGGCCACGGGGGCTTCAGGTACGGCCGGAACGATTTCGATACGCCCGTCGTAGATGCGGACTTCCTGGCCGGGGTAGATAAAGTGCGGGTTGGTAATGGTCGGGTTGTTCGACCACAGGCTCGGCCAGTAGTAGGGATCCTTGAGAAATCTTTCGGAGAGGCCCGAGAGGGTATCCCCCTTCTGGATGATATAGGTCTGAACGTTTTCTGCCGCCGCCGCTACGAGGGGGAGGAGGAGCAGACAGGTCAGGACGAGCACTTTACGGAGGGTCATGGGAATCTCCCTGGCCAAAAGGGTGAGGAACTAATTTTTCTGGCGGATTTTTTGCGCCGCCGCACTGTTGGGGTAGCGGCTGCTCAGGGTCTCCAGAGCCTCGCGGGCCTGGTCATGCAGATTGAGAGCTTGCAGGGCCGAAGCCGATTTGAGCAGGGCATCGGGGGCTTTGGGCGCCGCTGGATAATTGTGCATGACCTTGCGAAATTCGGCGACGGCCAGGGCGTACTGCTGCTGGAGAAAATAGCAGTCACCGAGCCAGTACTGGGCATTGCCGGCATATTCGTTGGTCGGGTTGGCGGCGATGAAAGCTTCGAGACCGATAATCGCCTGGGGATAGCGTCCGGCGGCATAGTCGCCAAAGGCCCGCAAGTAAGCCTCGTGGGGCAAGGCCCCGGCCGGGAGGGGGATCTTGTCGGCGCTGCCGGAGCGCAGCAGGGCCAGGTTTCCGCGCAGGTCGTTGAGCTGTTTCTGCTGGTCGAGGACGCGGCCTTCGAGGATGACCAGATTGTCCCGCAGGCGTTCCAGCTCACGGTTCGATTCGACCTGGGACTGACGCAGCGCCGCGATTTCATCGGCGCTACCGCGAGCGGTGGCGGGGTGGACGGTGGCGAGGAGAGAGAGAAGAAGGGGCAGGGTCGCCCACGGCGAACGGCAAGATGTCACAAGAAAAACCCCTTCGGCGACGCAATATAAAACCGGGCAAAAGTGCCCAAGACCTCGTAAAATTATAGGGTTTTTCCAATGTTGTCAAGGGTCAAACAGGTTCCGACGGCTGCCGCTGAGGATTCAGCCTGCCGCCGGAATCGAATTAATGTTATGCTGGAACAAAAAACCTAGAGGTCACAGTTGATGTCCCGTCCCGAACTTCTCGCCCCTGCCGGCGATGTGGAAAAGTTGCGTACCGCCTTGGCCTACGGCGCCGATGCCGTCTATGCCGGTGGCGAGCGCTTCAGCTTGCGCGCCATGGCCGGCAATCTCACCACGGCTGACCTCCGTCAGGGTCTGGAGTTGGTGCGTGCCGCCGGCAAGCGCTTTTACCTGACCCTCAACGCCTACCTCCGCCCCGACGAAATCCCCCTCCTCGAAAACTACCTTGAGGAACTGCGGCCCCTCGCCATCGATGCCTATATCGTCGCCGACCCTGGGGTCGTGGCGACGATCCGCCGGGTCGATCCCGGACGGGCGCTGCACCTTTCGACCCAGGCCAACACCACCAACGCAGCGGCGGTGAATTTCTGGGCTGGGCAGGGGGTACGCCGGGTCAACCTCGCCCGCGAGCTCAACCTGGCCGAACTTGGCGCCCTCCGCACCGGGACGGCCAGCGAGCTCGAGGTCTTCGTCCACGGCGCGGTCTGCGTTGCCGTCTCCGGCCGCTGTCTCCTCTCCGCCGCCCTTACCGGCCGCAGCGCCAATCGCGGCGCCTGTACCCACCCCTGCCGCTGGCCCTATGCCCTGATCGAGGAGAGTCGCCCGGGCGCCTTCTTCCCCATCGCCGAGGACAAGCGCGGCAGTTATCTCATGAACAGCCGCGACCTCTGCCTGGTCGAGCACCTCCCCGCCATCCTCGGGGCCGGGGTTGACAGCCTCAAGATCGAGGGGCGGATGAAGAGTGTCTATTATGTCGCCGCCGTCACCCGGGTCTATCGTGCGGCCCTCGACGCCTGGCTCGTCGATCCCGCCGGCTGGCATTGTGATCCTCTCTGGCGGAGCGAGCTGGAGAAGGTCAGTCACCGCCCCTACGACCACGGTTTTCTCCTGGGGGGAGCGCCACCGCAGACCGAAGCGGCGCAAGGGGGCTACCGCCGCAGTCACGACTTCGTCGGAGTCGTTACGGCGGTGCGGGATGACGGCCGCGGCGAAGTCGTGGCGCGCAATCCCTTCATCTCCGGCGAGGCTCTCGAACTGATCGGTCCGGCGATGCGCTCGGCCAGCTTCAAGGTCGGGGCTATCGTTGCCAGCGACGCGCGTCTTCTCGACCGCGTCAACCCCAATGCCCATGTCTCCCTTTCCCTGCCGCCGGGGGCCCGCGCCGGGGATCTGCTGCGCCGCGAGGGGCGTCTGGGCACCGGGACTGCCGGCGGCGCCAGCGGAGGTTCCTGATGCTGCGGATGTTGTACGCCATTTTGGGGCTCGTTGTCGCCCTCTCCCTCGGGGGTGCTGATGCTGCCGCTGCCGACAAGGCTCCGGCCCAACCGTCCGCGGTCAAAACGGGAAAATCGGCCAAGGTGGTCAAAGCAGGCAAATCAAGCCAGGCGACCAAAGGCGGCTGGCGCCGCCTGTCGCTGATGCCGGCTTTCTGCGTGGAACAGTTTATTGCCCCGGAGCCGTACCTCGATCTCGCTCCTCCCCGCACCCCCGCCAAGAGCGATGGCAGCGTCGCTTCCGAGGCGGCCATGGCGCTTCCGCGCCTGGGGCTGCAAACGGACTGGGGGGTCGTTCCCTTTGTCGGTTCGGCCCTGTCCCCCCTGGCCGATTCTCCCGCGCGCAAATCGGTGGACAGCGGGATGCCGGAGGCGGAGAACTCACCCTTCTGCGAACTCGACGCCGGGGTCAGTTACAATCTTGGCCGCAGTACCAACCTCAATCTTGGCTATAGTTTGCCGAACACAGTCTGGAGCGGGGTTCTCGGCCCCCTCAACGCAGCCGAGGCAGAGCCGTCCGGTAAAAAAGTTTCCATTGGCATCGATATCGACTTCTAGGCCCATTGCGCTAGCGGTATGCCGCCTATCTCCCGCCGTCGTCCTTGGCTTCTCCCCGTCGGGCTGCTATACTGCCCCGACCTGGTGTATTTCGTCCCGCTCACCACCTGCATTCACCCGGACATCTCGTGGAATTCTCCTGCTGGCAAAAAGAGACCATCACCGCGGACGAGTGTCCCTTCGTCGCGGCCGGTGACCATCCCCTCCTCTTCGACCGCCGCCAACGCTTCTTGCGCCACTGCGTCAACTGTTCGACCTGTTTGCAGAGTCTGGCCCATGTGACCCCGGGCGATGGCGTCGATGCCGCCCTGCCACCTCTCCTCATCGAAGCCCTCTGTCTCCATCAAGAGCGGGTGCGGGCTCTCGAACGGCACATCGCCACGCGCGACCGCGAGTTGGCTTTTCTTCATGATGTCGGCCAGGTGCTGCAGACTTCCGTCGATCGTGACGAGGTCATCGCCATGGCCCTGACCGCCATTACCTCGGGGAAAGGTTTCGGTCTCAACCGGGCGATTCTCCTGCTGGTCGATGAGGCCAACGAGCGGTTGGTCGGGCATCTGGCCGTCGGTCCGCGAGAAGCCGAGGAGGCCGGGCGGATCTGGCACGAGGTCGAAAGCCTCGACTACTCCCTGATCGAGATGGGGGAACGCTTCTTCCGCGAGAAGATGGCGAGTGAACGGGAAAAATTCGGGCCGCTGCTGGAGTGTCTCACCACCCCGCTGGCACAGCGCGATCACCCCTTCGTCCGCGTCCTCGATGCGCGTACGCCCTACCAGATCGACGACCTCTTTGCCGAGCCCGGCCTCGACCGCGAACAGGCCGAAGACCTCGGAGTGCAGCAACTGATTCTGGTGCCGCTGATCAGCCGTGATCGCCGTATCGGCCTCCTCCTCGCCGACAACTGCATCAATCGGCGTCCCCTCACCGCCGGCGACCTCCATTCCCTGGAAACCTTTGCCCTCCCCGTCTCCTTCGCCATCGAGCGAGCGGCCCTCTATGCCCGGCTGCAGCAGGAGCTGGGGCGGGTCCTCGAGGCCCATGCCCGGCTGCAGCAACAGCAGGACATCATCGTCCGCATGGAACGACTGGCCCTCCTCGGCCGCCTCGCCGCCGATCTCGCCCACTCCATCCGCAATCCGTTGCTGATTATTGGCGGGTATGCCCGCACGCTGCTGCGCGAGGCTCCGCCGGGGGATCCCCGGCGCGACTACCTGGAGTCGATGGTGCGGGAGTCGCGGCGGCTGGAAGAGACGTTGCAGGATGTCTTCTCCCATACCGAGGAGTTGCATCCGACCTTTGGTCTCTGGGACATCAACCGTCTTCTGGCCGAGGTAGCCGGGGAGATGCGCGACGACCTCGCCCTTGGCCGGGTCGAGTGCCGACTCGATCTGGCGCCGCTTTTGCCGGCGGTGCGCGTCGACTTCCGCAAGATGCACCATTGTTTGCGCTGCATCCTCAATCGGGCCTTCGAAGGGTCGCTGGCCGGGGAGACCATCGTCATTCACAGCGAACGCCGGCAGGATGAACTGCTCGTCCACATCCGCGATGGCGGCCCCACCCTGACCCCGGAAGAAATCGCGACCATCCATGCCCCCATCGATCCTGCCGCCGGCGACCGCCATCTCTTCGGCCTCTCCCTCTGTGCCCAGACCCTGCGCGAGCATCGGGCGCGGTTCCTGATCGAGAGCGACAGTGTTCGCGGAACCCACTATTTAATCGGACTGCCTATTCCGGAGGAGGCATGACATGGCACGACTGCTGGTAGTTGACGACGAACGGGATATCCGCCACCTTTATGCCGCCGAGCTCGGCGACCTCGGCCATGAAGTCGAAACCGCGGGGTCGGCGGCGGAAGCGGCCGAGGCGCTGGAGCGCAGCTCCTTCGACCTTCTCATCCTCGATATCCAGATGAAGGGAGAGAGCGGTTTGCAGCTGTTGCAGCGGCTGGTGCGCGACAAGCTCAAGACCCCGGTTATCCTCTGCACCGCCTTCGGCTGCTACAAGGACGACTTCTCGTCGTGGCTGGCCCAGGCCTATGTCGTCAAGAGTTCGGACCTGACCGAACTCAAGAGCGAAGTGATCCGGGTTCTGGGGAAAAATCAATAAAAAGCAGCAATCAGCGATTAGCTGTCAGCTGTCAGCCAATGCAAGGTCTAAACGTCCAAAGCTGATAGCTGAGCGCTGACAGCAGCCTTTCCAGGAGGTGTTACGCATGAAAGCCGTCATCATGGCCGGCGGGTTTGGAACCCGCATCCAGCCCTTGACCATCAACCTGCCGAAGCCGATGATCCCCCTGGTCAACCGGCCGATCATGTTGCATACCGTCGAGTTGTTGAAGAAACACGGCATCACCGATCTCGTTCTCCTTCTCTACCATCAGCCGATGCTGATCAAGAATTTTTTCGGCGATGGCAGCGAGTTTGGCGTGCGCATCAGCTACGTCACCCCCATCGACGATCTCGGCACCGCCGGGGCGGTGAAGGCGGCGGCCAAATATCTCGACGAGCGCTTTCTCATCATCAGCGGCGACCTTCTCACCGACTTCGATCTCGGCAAGATTCTCGCGTTTCACGACAAGAAACAGGCGAGCGCCACCATCACCCTGACCTCGGTCAAGGACCCGCTGCAGTTCGGCGTCGTCATCACCGACAAGGCCGGGCGCATCACCAAGTTTCTCGAGAAGCCGGGGTGGGGAGAAGTCTTTTCCGACACCATCAATACCGGCATCTATGTCCTCGAGCCCCACGTCCTCGACCTCATCCCCGAGGGGGAGAACCGCGACTGGTCCAAGGACGTCTTCCCGCAACTCCTGGCCGACAAGGCCGCCCTCTTCGGTTGCAACCTCAAGGGTTACTGGGCCGATATCGGCAATACCGATGCCTACCTCGAGTCGTGCCACGATATCTGCGCCGGCCGGGTCGCCGTCAATGTCCAGGAAGGGAGCACCGGTGCTGCCGGGCAACGCCTCTTTATCGGCCAGGAAGCGCAGATCGCCCGCCGTGATCTCGTGCGCAGCGAGGGCTTGGTCGTCCTCGGCGACAACAGCCAGATCCTTGGCAGTGCGCGGCTGAAAAACTGCATCATCGGCCGCAACTGTACCATCGAGGACGGGGCTGAACTGGAGGATGCCGTCCTCTGGGACAACGTCTACCTCAAGCAGGGGTGCCGCATCACCGGTGCCGTCTTCTGCCACAATGTCCGTGCCGGGGCCGGGGTGACCATCGAGCCCGGGGCCGTCGTCGGCGATGAAACGACCATCGGCGACGGCGCCCTGCTGAAAAAGGACGTCAAGGTCTGGCCGCGCAAAGTCATCGAAGGCGGGGCCATCGTCACCACCAATCTGATCTGGGGGGAGAAGTGGCGCAAGAGCCTCTTCGAAGGGGCGACGGTGCGCGGTCTGACCAATGTCGAACTGACCCCGGAATTCACCGCCAAGCTCGGGGCGGCCTATGGTTCGACCCTGCCTAAGGACTCCTTCGTCCTCGCCGGGCGCGATCCCATCCGCTCGTCGCGCATGCTCAAGCGTTCCTTCGTCGGCGGTCTCCTCTCCGCCGGGGTCAATGTCCGCGACGTCAAGATGATCTCGCTGCCGGTGCTGCGCTACAAGCTCACCACCTTCGGCGAGGCCGGCGGTTTTCATTTCCGCCAGTCGCCGGAAGATCCGGCCGCCACCGACATCCTCTTTTTCGATGCCGACGGCGTCGAAATCTCCTCCGGCACCGCCAAGTCGATCGAACGCATCTATTTCAAGGAGAATTTCCGTCGCGTTCATTACACCGAGCCGGGGGCGATCTCCGAACTCCCGCGCATCTACGACTTCTACCGCGAGGGCTACCTGCGCGCCCTCGATCGTGAACTGCTCAAGCGGGCCGCACCCAAGGTCGTGGTCGACATCAACCACTCCCCGGCCGGGGATTTCCTGCCGCAGCTTCTCAGCGAACTCGGCGTCGAGATCGTCGAACTCAATTCGCACATGATCGAAAGCGTCACCGGCACCACCCCGGAGCAGCGGGAGCGTGCCCTCGACCAGCTCTCGCGCATCGTCGTCACCCTCGGCGCCACCGCCGGTTTTTGGCTCGGTCCGTCGGGGGAGCGGATCCGCATCGTCGATGAAACCGGGGTCATCCTTTCCGATCTCGAAGCATTGACGACCCTCGCCGCCCTCGTCAGCCGCGCCGAAAAGGGCGGCAGTCTGGTGCTGCCGGTGCAGGCGCCGGCGGTGGTGGAGGAACTGGCGCGGGAAGCGGGACTGACGGTCAAGCGGGTCAAGAGCGACGGCCGTTCCATCGTCGAAGGGGCCAAGGAGAAGCAGGTGCAGCTCGCCGCCTCGATGGAGGGGCGCTTCGCCTTTCCCCCCTTTCAAGCCAACTTCGACGCTCTCTTCACCGTCGCCAAGGTTCTCGAACTTCTCGCCCGCACCGACCTGGCCCTGGGACAGCTTCGCCGCGGCGTGCCGCAACGGGCCTATCGCCATCTGCGCCTCCCCTGTTCGTGGGAACTCAAAGGCGGGATCATGCGCAAGATGAGCGAGGATTCCGTCGATCGCGAGGCCTCCTTCCTCGACGGGGTCAAGGTTCAGCTGCCCGATGCCTGGGTCCTCGTCCTCCCCGACCAGCACCGGCCCCTGGCCCACGTCATCGCCGAGGCCGCCGACGCCAAGCGCGCCGAGGCCCTGGTCGCTGAATATGGCAAGAAGGTGGAGAAGTGGAAGGAAGAGTTGGCGGAGGGTTGAGGGGAGCCTGCGGGACGAA
>MGTO01000127.1 GCA_001799485.1 Desulfuromonadales bacterium GWC2_61_20
TAAATACATACAGTTATGTTTTTTCAGGGACGACTAAATATACTGTCCGTACGCAGTAACAGTTGAATATCTAGCGGGTTAAGTCCCGTCCGAGGAATTGTCCGATTCGCCTCGGTAGCTCAAGGGAGCGGCCGTCTGTGTAATCTCCCGGGGTAGCAGGGACGGCATGTTGCGGAAGATATTCAACCCAGTGCTGGAGACCCGGTACGGTGATGCCTAAAGACGCACTGAGAAACAAGACGTACAAGCCCGATCCGGTCAAGCGGGTCATGATACCGAAAGCGGATGGCAGTCAACGCCCTCTCGGTATCCCGACCATCCTAGACCGGGTGGTGCAGATGGCCGCAAGGCTGGTCATCGAGCCGATCTTCGAGGCGGATTTCTGTGAAACCTCCTACGGATTCAGACCGAAGAAGTCAGCCCACAACGCAGCAATGGGCCAGGATTAGTCCTTGTCAAAAGTGCGGGGGGGACGCTATTCTGTCCCGCGCGAAGTATCTTCCCGGAGAGCTTGACACATGTCGAACGAACGTATTCTGGTGGTTGACGACGAAAAGGTTATCCTCGAGTTAACCACCATAATTCTTCAGCGCCGGGGGTACGAGGTATATACTGCCGCCAACGGTGAAGATGGTCTGGCTCAGGTTGAACGGCACCGGCCGGATCTGATTCTCCTTGACTACATGATGCCACATATGGATGGCATGACGGCTTTGCGCAGAATTCGCCAAAACTGGCCGGAGACTTCGGTCATCATGTTTACCGGCAAGGGGAGTGAAGAGATTGCCGTAGAAATCATGAAGGCGGGTGCCGCCGATTATCTACTCAAACCCTTTAATGGGCAGATTCTGGTCGAACGGATCGAAACGGTTCTGCGTCTGCGTCGGATCGAATTGGATAATCTTGAGTTGCAGCGGGAAAAAGAACGCCTGACGCGAGAAGTCGCGGAGTGGAATCTTGAACTTTCACGCCGGGTCGAACAAAAGAGTAGCGAACTGGAACGTGCCCACACCGAGATAGTCCAATCCGAAAAGCTTGCCGCATTAGGTCACCTCTCTGCCGGTCTGGCCCACGAAATCCGTAATCCCCTTAATGCCATCGGACTCTTTGCCCAATTGCTGCGCAGCGGTCTGCGCGACGACCCGGAAAAGTGTTCCTATCTTGACAAGGTCGAAGCCGAGGTCGAGCGTATCGATCGCCTTCTGATCAGGTTGTTGGCTGTCAGTAAGCGCTCTCGAGTTGAGCACCATCCGGTCCAGATCAGGGATGCCATCGAAAACGCCCTCCTCCATTTTTATCCGCAGATGGCTGCACAGGGTGTCAGTTTCAACAAAGACTTCCCGGAACAGACCCCGCCAATCCTTGCCGATTTGGTGGAACTTGAGCAGGTTTTCACTAACCTAGTCGCCAATGCTCTCAGCGAGATGAAAAAAGGTGGAACCCTTGCCATACATCTTCGCAAGAGCGGGGAATATCTGGAAGTCTTGTTGCAGGATACCGGGCCAGGTGTTCCCAAGGAAGATCTGGGGAGAATCTTTGACCCTTTTTTTACGACAAGGGAAAAGGGGACCGGTTTCGGGCTTTCGGTTGTCTTGCGTATCGTTAAATCTTGTGGTGGCCGCATTTCAGTGGAAAGTGAGGCCGGACAGGGGGCTACATTTCGCATCGAATTCCCCATAGCCCCTCAATGTTGACAAAAAGAGCGGAAGTTGGTTGCCGCGTATACTCCGACGGCGCTAGCGCGGGACGGGCTGAGGGGGTAAAATGACCTTGCGTTTACGGGAAGTCCCCCTCGAACTTGAAGCCGATGAAAGCGGATTAGCAACTGTCGTTGCCAGCGAGCTTGGCGTAGCGTTCGGGGCTGTCCACAATCTGCATATTGTCCGTGTCGCTGTCGATGCTCGCCGCAAATCCCGCCTCCTCAAAGTCTATACAATTGAGTTTGACCTTGAGGATGAACCCGGGACGCTGGCGAGAAACCGTTCCAACCCGCGGCTTGAAGCGGTTCCCCCCGTTTCTTTACCCGATTTCTTCGCCATCCCTGGGAGGTCTCGTGCGCTCGTCGTCGGCATGGGGCCGGCGGGACTTTTTGCGGCACTTGGCCTGGCTCGCAGCGGTGTCGATGTGACCTTGGTTGAACAGGGTCGAGCAGTCGAAACCCGGGTCAGGGACGTTGAACGTTTCTGGTCCGGCGGCGGGCTCGACCCTGGCAGCAACGTGCAGTTCGGTGAAGGGGGTGCGGGGACCTTTTCCGATGGCAAACTGACGACACGCATCAATCATCCCTGGACCCGCCTGGTGTTGCAGACTCTGGTCGACTGCGGCGCACCTGAAGCGATCCTGACCGAAGCCAAACCCCACATTGGAACCGACCGCCTGCGTCTGGTTCTCATCCGCTTTCGGCAACTGCTGCAGCGCCTCGGAGTCGATATCCGCTTTGAAACGCGTCTGACTGCGCTGGCGTGTGACGGCCGGCAGCTACGCGCCGGCCGTTTCGGCTCGGATGAAATTGCCTGTGACAACTTGATTCTCGCGCCAGGGCACAGTGCCCGCGATACCTATGCCATGCTCCATGCCGCCGGGGTCCATCTGGAAGCCAAGGCTTTTGCCATGGGTGTCAGGGTTGAACATCCGGTCGAACTGATCAATTCTATCCAGTACGGTCTGCCGCACCACCCGCGGTTACCAAATGCCGAGTATTCCCTGACCTGGAATGATCCGGTCAGTGGCCGCGGTATCTACTCTTTCTGCATGTGCCCAGGTGGGGAAGTCGTGATTGCCTCCTCGGAACCGGGAGGGGTCGTGGTCAACGGCATGAGTCGGTTGCGCCGTGACCGTCCCTTCTCCAACAGTGCTCTGGTTGTTGCGGTTCGTCCCGACGATTTCTCCGGTAGCGGTCCCCTGTCCGGGGTGGCATTTCAACGAAGCTGGGAAGAGGCGGCCTTCCGTAGTGGCGGTGGTGATTATCGCGCCCCGGCGCAGAACCTTTTGTCCTTTCTCGGCCGTGGTAGCGGACCGTTGTGTTCGACTGCACGTCCCGGTGTCCATGAGGCAGATTTGTCGCAGGTCCTGCCGCCTTTTGTGACCGAAGGAATTCGCCTGGCGTTGCCTCACTTCGACCGGCGCATGCGCGGCTTTATAACCGGCGAGGCCACTCTGCTCGGTGTCGAATCCCGCACTTCGGCGCCGTTGCGCATTGTTCGCGGAGAAGACGGTCAGTCAATTTCCCATTCCGGGCTCTATCCGGCCGGTGAAGGGGCCGGTTACGCCGGCGGGATCATCAGTGCCGCCCTTGACGGCCTTCGCTCCGCCGAGAAGATTGTCCAACGCCTCAATACCTCGGGAGTTCGTTAGTGAAAAAGATTTTTGTGGAGCAGATCCGTGAGCGGGACTGGGTTGACAGCCCCTTCCTCGTCCGTGACAAGATCATGGCCATGGCCAAGAATGGCAAGCCGTACATGACCCTCAAGCTCATCGATCGCAGCGGCGAGGTCGAGGCGCGGGTCTGGGACCGGGTCGATGAGTACGCCGAACGCTTCGAACGCGATGATTTTATCCGGGTGCAGGCGAAAGCCAGTGTCTATCTCGGCAAGATGCAGCTGGTGGTGCAGGAGCTTGAACGTCTGGCCGACAGCGACGTCCTCCTTGCCGACTACATGCCGGTGTCGGCCCGTAATGGCGTCGAAATGGCGGCAGAGTTCGAAGCCCTGGTTGCGTCCCTGACGGATGAAAACCTGCGCGCCCTGATGCAGGCCTTTCTCGCCGATATCAGCATCATGGAGCGTTATCGCACCGCCCCGGCGGCCAAATCGATGCACCACGTTTTCATCGGCGGCCTCCTCGAACACTCCCTCGCCGTCGCCGGTCTGGTTGATGATATCAGCCGCCGTTATCCCGGGGTCAATCGTGATCTCCTGCTGGTCGGGGCCTTGTTGCACGACATCGGCAAGGTCGGCGAGCTCGCCTATGCCCGCACCTTCGACTACACTGACGAAGGCAAACTCATCGGCCACATCGTTCTCGGTGTCGAGATGGTCGAGGAGAAGATTCGCACTATTCCCAACTTCCCCCGACAACTGGCGATGCTGGTCAAACATCTCCTCCTCTCCCATCACGGCCAGTATGAATATGGTTCGCCCAAGCGCCCCAAGATCCTCGAAGCGGTGATTCTCAATTTTCTCGACGATCTCGACTCCAAGATCAATGGTGTGCAGGCGCATATTGAACGCGAAAGTGTCAACGACAATCCGTGGACGAGTTATCATCGTCTTTACGATCGTTATTTTTTCAAGGATACGACTTCGGCCGAGGCGAAACCGCCGGCGGCGAAGCCCACTCCGGCTGTGGTTGCCGCGCCAATGGCGGCCACCCCGCCGACCCGTTCCGAGCCGCCCCGGGACAAGGCGGGCCGGCAGTTCGGCTTTACCCTGGGGGAGCAGTTAAAGGGCAAAAGCCTCGATCTCTTTAGCGCCGAAGAGTCGGAGAAGGAATAAACTCATGTTGCTTGAAGCTCTCGTCGTGGGACCGTTGCAGGTCAATTGTTTCATCATTGTCTGCGAAGTGACGCGTCTGGCGCTGGTTGTCGATCCGGGGGACGATGTCGAGCGCATCCTCGCCGCGTTGGCGACGTTGAAGGTCAAGGTGGTGGCGGTCGTCAACACCCACGGTCACTTTGACCATGTCGGCGGCAATCGGCGCCTGGTCGAGGCGACCGGGGCCGAGCTGTTGCTGCATGAGGCCGACCTGCCGATTTTGCGGCGCGCCCGCGATCATGCCGCCGGTTACGGTCTGGTCAGCGCCGGCTCGCCGGAGCCGACCCGCTTTCTCCAGGATGGCGAACTTCTCCCTGTCGGTGAGCTGAAGATTCAGGTCATCGCCACTCCGGGTCATTCCCCCGGTGGCATCGCTCTTTATGTCGGCGGCCACCTCTTCGCCGGGGACACCCTCTTTGCCGATTCCGTCGGCCGTACCGATCTGCCGGGGAGCAATCATGCCGCTCTGGTGTCGAGCATTCGCACCAAGCTCTTTACCCTGCCGGATGACACCGTTGTCCACCCTGGACACGGCCCCGACTCCACCATCGGCCATGAGAAGCGCCATAATCCTTTTGTCGGGATTGGGGTGCTTTGAGAGAGGCTGTCACACACTAACGCCAGTTATGGAGGCGATCATGCTCAAGGATAAGACTATCCTGCTCGGGGTCAGTGGTGGTATCGCCGCCTACAAGGCGGTGGAGCTGCTGCGTCTCTACGTCAAGGCCGGAGCCGCGGTCCATGTCATTATGACCAAGGGTGCCTGCGAATTCGTCACCCCCCTGACCTTCCAGACCCTCTCCGGCCATCCGGTCCATACCGAGCTCTTCAACCTGATGCAGGAGATGGAGATCGGCCACATCGCCCTGGCCGACCGTGCCGATCTAGTGGTGGTGGCGCCGGCGACGGCCAATGTCATCGGCAAACTGGCCGGCGGCATCGCCGACGATCTGCTGACGACGACCCTGATGGCGACCAAGGCGCCGGTGCTGCTGGTGCCGGCGATGAACGTCAACATGTATGAGAATCCCATCTATCGCCGCAATGAGCAGAGCCTGCGCGACTGCGGCTACCATATCCTCGACCCGATCTGCGGGTTTCTCGCCTGCGGTTGGGAAGGGAAGGGGAAGCTTCCCGATCCGGCGGTCATTGTCGAGGAGAGTCGGCGGCTTCTCGCACCCCAGGATTTCGCTGGCGAAAGTCTTCTGGTGACGGCAGGTCCGACGCGGGAAGAGCTTGACCCGGTCCGTTTTCTCAGTAATCATTCGTCGGGGAAGATGGGCTATGCCATTGCCCGGGCCGCCCGGCTGCGCGGGGCCCAGGTTGTTCTGGTCAGCGGGCCGACGGCCTTGCCGGTGCCGTGCGGAGTCGAGCGGGTCGATGTTGTCAGCGCTCGCGACATGGAAACGGCCGTGCTCGGGCGTTTCGCCGCCGCGACGGTGGTGATCAAGGCGGCGGCCGTGGCCGATTACCGCCCGGCAGAGCGGGCCGGCGAGAAGATCAAAAAAAATGGTCAGGGGGGGATGGTGCTGGAGCTGGAACAGAATCCCGATATCCTGCGCCGCCTCGGCGAGGTAAAAGAGAGACAACTCCTCGTCGGTTTTGCGGCCGAGACGGCCGATCTTCTTGGAAATGCCAGGCGCAAGCTGGAAGAAAAGGGGCTCGATCTCATCGTCGCCAACGATGTGACGATGCCGGGGGCGGGGTTTGACAGCGATACCAATATTGTGCGGTTGCTTTATCGCGACGGGCGCATGGAGGAGCTGCCGCAACTCGACAAGGACGAAGTGGCATGGCAGCTGATCGATCGAATTGTTGCCCTGCGCCGGGGGGTTATCCCATCCCGTTGAGCATCTCAGGGAGTTGTTCCGGGGTCGTAATGCCGTGACGCAGGCGATTCTTGATGTCGGCCAGCACGCGGTCGGCCGTCTGGGGTGGCAATTTCCCTTGCAGCCAGAGTTTCTTCAAATGTTTGCGCAACGATTTGGCCGCGTGCATGGCACGTTCCCCGGTCGGGTCGGCGGACCACCAGGGACTCGCTTCGAGATGCACCAGAATGCTGGTGGCGGCCTCCCGCGCCAGGGCAATATACTCTCCCCGATTTTCCTCCTCCAGGGTCCACCGGGAACGGGCCGAGATGGCCCGCAACATCCGCTGCCACTGGCGCAGCCGGTTGAGGAGCAGCAGCGAGTTGAAGATCCGCTTGTTGGTGGGGAAGGAGAAGAGGGTGGTCGACAGGACATTGCGCAGCAGGATGTCATTTTCGCGAAAATTCTCCATCGCCACCTGTCGTGCCAACTCCCAGACCTCCGGTTCGATGTCGGCCTCCACCCGCAGCTCCCAGTAGGCATGATGCAACATCCCCGAATTGAAGGTGCGCACCATCTTGTAGGGAACGAAGTAGGAATGGGCCACGGTGTCGGCGGCGAGGTGGGCGAGATAACCGTAGGCACATGCATGCTGGCCCTCGCTGACCGCGGCGTCGAGAAGTTGTCGGCCCACCCGCCAGGAGTGGCAATGCTTGAGATAGTGAGTGAATTTCTTACCGACGGTGATGTCGGCGCCGATGCAACCGTAAAGAAAATCGCGGGGATAGGCGGCAAGGAGGGCTGACAGGGGCTCCGGCAGGGTGCGCAGATTGACGAGGAGATGGCTGCCGACCTCCAGATGAACACCGGCGCCCCAGGCGAGGACGTCACTGGGAAAGAGGATGAGCAAAACGAAAGATATGAGGATTGATAGAACCATGGCAAATCGTCGTCTCACGATGGAAAACTATTTTAGTCAGAATAGTCCACTCATGCGGGGATGTAAAGGCCGATGACCATAACCAGCGACCGCGAACTGCTAACTATAGTGACAGAACTCCGCAGTTTTTTCGAGGGGTTGCGCGAAGCCGGTGTCGTCGAGGTGACGGTCGCGGCGCCTACCGCGGAGCTCCCCCCGTGTGCTCCCGGGGTTGCCGGAATCGAGGCAGGTGGCGAGGTTCCTTGTCGGCAGGAACGTCTGGATGAAATCCGTGCCGATCTGGGCGATTGCCAGCGCTGCCCCCTGTGCCGGGGGCGGCGGCAGATCGTCTTTGGCGTCGGCAACCCGGCAGCAGCGCTGGTCTTCGTCGGAGAAGGCCCGGGACGCGAGGAGGACGAAAGGGGAGAGCCCTTTGTCGGCGAGGCCGGGCGGCTGCTTGACCGCATTCTCTTTGCCATGGGGCTGGAACGCAGCCAGGTCTACATTTGCAATGTCATTAAGTGCCGTCCTCCCGGTAACCGTGATCCGGAGCCGGAGGAAATTGCTGCCTGCGAACCGTTCCTGAAGCGGCAGCTTGCCGCCATCCGTCCGCAGCTCATTGTCACCCTTGGCCGTTTTGCCGCCCAGACCCTGCTGCAGGACGAGAAGCCCATCAGCCGCTTGCGTGGCACCTGGCGCGAATACGCAGGAATCCCTGTGATGCCGACCTTTCATCCCGCCTACCTGCTGCGCAGTCCGGCAGAAAAGCGCGAGGTCTGGGAAGATATGAAGCAAGTGATGCAGAGGCTGGCCAGTCTGCGTTCCGGCTGAAAAACGGTTTTTTTTAGCGAAGCCCCAAATGGTCCTGTCAGATATTTTTCAGAATTGTCGGCTACTCTCAGCACCACCATGGCAAAGCAATCTCCATCTGCAGCGCCGGGTTCTCAGGGGAGGGGCCTTTGAGGATGAATCATGGACGGCTGCAACTACACCGGGCAATGTTGTTTCTATCATAAAATCCGCGATGCCGAATCCCTTCTGTGGCAGAGCCAGATGCGCAGTTACTGCCTTGGCCCCCTCTACCGCCGCTGCGAGCGCCGCCGCTTCTTCCTTGAGACCGGCGACTGCGCCCCGCCACACATCACCCCCTCGGGTGAAGTTCCGGAAATCTTTTTCTCCCTGAAATAATTTCACTGATCCCCCTTCTTTCCTGTCTTCTTTCCTTGTGGCACCGACCTGCATTTGCTAGACTCCCGTCCCATGGACCTGCGCACTGTAATACGCACTTGCCCGCTCTTTTCCGGAGTCACAGAAGACGACCTTGACCGTTTGCAACAGGTCTGTCGCGGACGGGACTGTGAGAAGGGAGAACAACTCTTCGCCGAAGGGGAGACTGCGGCCGGTTTTTTCATTGTCGCCAGCGGCCGGGTCAAGATTTACAAGCTCTCTCCCGAGGGGAAGGAGCGCATTCTGCACATTGTTCACCCAGGCGGCACTTTTGCCGAGGCCGCCATCTTCGGCAACGGACTCTACCCCGCTTACGCCGAGCCCCTGGTCAAATCCCACCTCGTCTTCTTCCCCAAACGCGAGTTTCTCGATCTGCTGCGTCAGCACGCCCAGATAGCCATCAACATGATCGGTGGCCTCTCCCGTTTTTTGCGACAATTTGCCACCCAGATCGAAGAGCTGACCTTCAAGGATGTCCCCTCTCGCCTCGCTCTATACCTGATGGAACTCGGCGCCGCTAAGAAGCGGCAGGTTGAGCTCCCCATCGCCAAGAGTCAGCTCGCCTCCCGCCTCGGCACCGTCAGTGAAACCCTCTCGCGCACCTTCCGCAAACTGAACGATGAAGGGGTCATCACCGTCGAGGGGCGCATCATCCATATCCTCGATCCCGACCGCCTCGCCGAACTCTCGGAATCGTACCGAGAATAGTCCTTTCCTCCCGGTTATTGACCGGCGTCAAGGATTCCCTCCGATCTCCGGCTATACTGTCAGCAACAGTGGAGGTCATCCTTTGTTTCCTGCTTGTTTTACTGCCCGTTTCATCCTCTCCTTGCTGTTTCCTTGCCTGCTGCTGCCTTTTACTGCCTGCGTAGCGGGGTTGTCGCCACCGCCGTTGCCCCCCGGGCTGCTGTTGCGCACTGCCGGTCCCGTTGATCGGGGTGGCATTGTGGTTTGGGCGCCAGACGGAGAGCGTATCGCCCTTGCCTACAAAGGGACGCGCATACGCAACTTGGCCACGGGCGCGGAGGAAGTCCTCGACTCGGCACTGCCTGTTGCCCTTTGTTGGTCCGCCGATGGGGAGAAACTGGTTGCGGCATACGCGGTGCCAGCAGGCTTGCGGCTGCGTCTGTTCGCCCTTGGCAGTGTCGGGCCGGTCGGGGAAACGACCGTGCCAGGGCGCGTTGCCGGCCTGTTCTGCCCGGATGATGGCAGTGTCGTAGTAATCGCCTCCGTTCTGCGGACTTTCTCCTTCGGGGGTAATTTCGCTACCAGCCTCTACCGCTGGGACGGAGCAAATGAACCAACAGCAATAATCGTCAACGATGTTTCGGTGAAGCCGTTGACCCTGAAAAAGCTCGGTGCATCGATCTTCGATCTGGTCCAGCCGCAACTGGCGCCGATGCAGGACGAGCTCCTTTTTACCCGCCTCCACGACCCGCCGGCCCTCGCGCCTTATTTCCAGCTGGTTCAGGTTCATCTTCTCAGCGGATCCTCGCGGGTTGTGGCGGATCTGCCTTTGACATCCTCGGGGGGGCGCTATCTGGCACAAGGAGAGAGGGTACTTGTTGCTGATGGTCAGGGTTCGACGCTGCTGATCGATCCCTGGACCCAGGAGGTTGCCGCGGTGCTGTCTTTGCCCGGACATGTCCTGGCAACATCACCTGTCGGGTCGAGGCAGCTGGTCGATGGCCACCTCTTCGTTGATGATAAGGAGATAGCCGTTTTGCCTGATGTCGATGCAGCCGGTTTTGCCCCGCGGGGTGACCGCTTGCTGATTCGGCGTGATGGTGATCTTTTTCTCCTCGAATACTTGCCGGCAGAGCCCAGGCCTTCGTGGTTCGTCGACCCGTTACGGCAAAGACTGCTGAAGCTGCGTCAGTGGCGCAGCAGTGGTCTTATCAATCATACCGATTACCTGAATAAGCGCGGGGAGATGTTGCCATGAAGTGGTTGGTCGGATTTTGCCTCTGCCTCCCCGTCCCGAGTCTGGTTCTGGCGGCGTCGCCGCAGGACTGTCGCAGCTGTCACGCCACGGCGACGCCGGCGGCGCTCCGTCAGTGGCAGGAGAGCGCTCACAGTCGCGCCGGAGTCGGCTGCGGTGATTGCCACGACGGCGACCATGAAGAGATGAAGGCGGGCATCGCCACGGTGCCCGCCGCTGTCTGTGGCCGCTGCCACGAGAAGGCCTACCGTCAACATGTGGCCAGCCGCCACGGCATGGGCCTCCATTCGGGATGGGGCTGCACCCGTAATCTGCCCAGTCGTGATCTCGGGGAGTGCCGTTTCTGCCATGAAGAGGGGAGCACGCGCCCCCGGTCGACGGTGCAGTGTGCCCGTTTTCTCAAGCAAAGCGCAGCTATGCGCGACATCGGCTGCAACCGCTGCCATCGCGTCGAGGAGAGTTGCGCCGGCTGCCATACCGGACATCTGACCGAGCTGAAAATCGTCCGCGACCCCGGGGTCTGCGCCAAATGTCACATGGGGCCGGATCATCCGCAGTGGGAGATGTGGCAGACTTCGCAACACGGCACCCTCTTTACCTCCATGGGGGAGGCGGTCGGACCGACCTGCCAGCGTTGCCATATGCCGGGGGGGAGTCACGACGTTTCGCGCGGCATCACCGCCACCCCCGGCGGTGTCCCTTTTCCTGTCCTCCAGCGGGAAGAGCGGCGGCGCGAAATGACAACGGTCTGCGTCGAGTGTCACGCCCCCGCCTTCGCTGCCCGCGAGTTGATTCGGGCCGATACCGTACGCGAAGAAAGTACGCTGCTGACCAAGGAGGCGGATGCCATCGTCTGGGATCTGGCCGATCTCGGCGAACTCGATCCCCTGCCGACCGAGCGGGCGCCGCACCCTTTTGCCGGCAGTTCTCTGGTGACCGACGGTCAGATGCTTTACGAAGATACCTCCCACATCGAGCGACTCCTCTTCAAAATGAAGAAGTATGATTGGGCCAAGGCGGTGAAAGGATCCTATCACCAGAACCCGGCTTATGCTCACTGGTATGGCAATGCCGAACTGAAGATGGATCTGGTCGATATCCGCGCGGAAGCGAGTCGCCTAAAAAACCGTGGAGGGGGGTCTTCTCCCGCCGGAAGGACGCAATCCGCGGAGGAAGATCTGGGAAAGGCACTGGAAGTACTGAAGAACAAATTCGAGCGCAAGGCGATCTCGATGGAGGAATATGCACGGGAGAAGAAGCGGTTGCTGCGAGAGTATTGATCTCTTTGATACTGGTATAAGATGATGACGATAAGCCGGCCGAAACCAGAATTAACGTCGCGGGAGAGCAAAGATCTCAATCTTCTTGCCCTCTTTACCGCCATCTATTGTCGCGCCCACCACCCGGAGCCGCGGGCACCCCTGGAATCGGCCGCCCTGATCGGAAGCGGCGTCGAACGTCATCAGCTCTGTGCAAGTTGCCGCGAATTACTGCGCTATGCCAGTGAACGCCGCATCAAATGTCCCCTCGAGCCCAAGCCGACCTGCAAACATTGCCCGGTCCATTGTTATCGTTCCGACTATCGCGCCAAGGTCCGAGAGATCATGCGTTTCTCCGGCCGTCGGCTGATCTTGCGTGGCCGCATGGATCTTTTCTGGCGCTATTTTTTTTAACGAATTTGACCGGCATCAAGGAGAGCCAAGGCTAAAGCTGTCATTCTCGGGCCATCTTGAGCAAAGCCAAAGGAGGCATACTTCCCATGATCAGAGACATTGTCAGAATTGATGAAAACAAGTGTGATGGTTGCGGACTCTGCGTTCCGGCCTGTGCCGAAGGGGCAATCCAGATTGTCGACGGCAAGGCCCGTCTCGCTGCCGACAACCTCTGCGATGGCCTCGGTGCCTGCCTCGGACACTGTCCCAAGGACGCCATCATTATTGAAAAACGCGTCGCTGCCGAATTCGACGAGGCGGCAGTCGCGCAGCATCTCCAGGCTGAGGGTAAGTCACTGCCCCCTCAACCCAGTCATGGTCATGGTGGCGGTTGCCCGTCGGCCCAGGTGAAGAGCTTCGGCCCGGCGGCAGCGCATGTCTCCGGTGGCGGTTGCCCTTCGGCGGCATTGCGCAGCTTCGCGCCGAACGCGTCGGTAACGGCAGCCACTGACGATGCGGGATCCCGTCCTTCGGAGTTGCGCCAGTGGCCGGTACAGATGCATCTGGTGCCGCCGACGGCACCGTTTCTCAAAAATGCCGATCTCCTCCTGACCGCCGATTGTGTCCCCTTTGCCTATGCCGACTTCCATAAGGATTACCTGCAGGGCAAGGCCCTCCTCGTCGGCTGCCCCAAACTCGACGATGGCCAGGCCTATCTGCAAAAACTGACGGCCATGCTGCAACAGAACGACATCAAGAGCCTCACCGTCCTGCACATGGAAGTCCCCTGCTGTTCAGGGCTGGTGATCATCGCCCGCCAGGCCCTCGCCGCCAGTGGCAAGGCGATTCCCCTGACGACGGTGCGCGTCGGTATCCAGGGAGAGATCAAGTAGCTCCCCTCGATTATCCCAAGACGACGCGCAAGAAAGGCCCCGAATTTCGGGGCCTTTCTTGCGTTAGGTATTAAGTCGACGCTTCAC
>MGTO01000128.1 GCA_001799485.1 Desulfuromonadales bacterium GWC2_61_20
TCTCTTTACCCCGGCGTCCCGGAGCAAACTGTAACAGCAATAGAACCAAACTGGCTACTCGTTCAATATACAAGGGGCGAAGCTTGTCTTCGCCCGAGGCGATCACGAGGATCGCCCCTACGTAAACAAAGAAAGGTCCGCATGAAATTCACCGAACTCAATCTCCCGGCCGAAGTCCTCAAGGGGGTCGAACTGGTCGGCTTCACCGAGCTGACCCCGGTGCAGGAGGAATCGATCCCCTTCGCCCTCGCCGGCAAGGATGTCGCCGCCCAGGCCCAGACCGGGACCGGCAAGACCGCCGCCTTCCTCATCGCCCTCTTCACCCGTCTCCTCACTCATCCCAAGGAGACCGGGCGCGATCCGCGCGCCCTGATCATGGCCCCGACCCGCGAGTTGGTGGTGCAGATCGTCGAGGATGCCAAGGGGCTCGGCGCCGCCTGTCCGATCAAGGTCCAGGCCATCTTCGGCGGCCTCGACTATGACAAGCAGCGCCAGGCCCTGCGCGACGGCGTCGATGTCATCGTCGCCACGCCGGGGCGGCTCATCGACTACGCCAAGCAGAATGTCTTCTCCTTCCGCAATATCGAGATGATCGTCATCGACGAAGCCGACCGCATGTTCGACATGGGCTTCATCAAGGATCTGCGCTACATCCTGCGCAAGCTCCCCCCGGCCGAACAGCGCCAGACCATGCTCTTTTCCGCCACCCTGTCGCCGCAGGTCATGGAACTCGCCTACGAGTTCATGAATCTGGCCGAGCGGGTGAGCATCGAACCGACCCAGGTCACCGCCGAGAAGGTTGAACAGATCCTCTATCACGCCAGCCGCCGCGAGAAGTTTCCCCTCCTCCTCGGCCTGATGAAGAAGGAGGAAGTGGCCGACCGGGTGATGATCTTTGTCAACACCAAGCGCGAGGCCGAGCACCTGGCCGAGCGGATGAAGGTCAACGATCTCAAGGCGGCAGTGATCTCCGGCGACATCCCGCAGAACAAGCGGATGCGCATCCTCGCCGATTTCAAGGAAGGAAAGATCAACTTCCTGGTCGCCACGGACGTCGCCTCGCGCGGCCTGCACATCGACGCCGTCAGCCATGTCATCAACTACGATCTCCCTCAGGATGCCGAGGACTACGTCCATCGCATCGGCCGCACCGCCCGTGCCGGGGCCTTCGGCAAAGCCATCTCCTTCGCCGACGAGGACCTGGTCTTTCACCTCCCCGATATCGAGGAATACATCGGCCGCAAGATCCCCAGCGTCTTCCCCGAGGAAGATGACTTCTGCCGCAACTACCGCCGCAGCCCCCCACAGCACCGTAAGGCGCCGGTACCGGAGAAGGCCGGGGCTAAACATCGGCGTCCACCCCATCGCAAGCCGGGCGGGAAGCCTTAATCGCATGTCGCTTGTCTCCGCCGGTTTGGTCGATCTGGTCCGCTGCCGGCGCTGTTCGCGCCTGGTTGACTACCTCGCCACTCTGCCAGTGAAACGCGGCTTCAGCCGGGCCGATTACCACGCCGCCCCGGTCGCGCCCTTCGGCGATCCGGCGGCGCGGGTCTGCCTCATCGGCCTCGCCCCTGGCGCCCACGGCGCCAACCGCACGGGGCGCCCCTTCACCGGTGACGGGGCGGGGGACTTCATGTACCCTCTCCTGCATCAGGCCGGCTTTGCCAGCCAGCCCGCAGCGACCTCAAGTGCTGACGGCCTGCGCCTGCACGATCTCTACATCACCAACGCCGTCAAATGCGCCCCCCCCGGCAATAAGCCGACCCCTGCGGAATTTGCCTGCTGCCGCCCTTATCTGGCAGCGGAACTCGCCGCCCTGCCGCAGCTCAAGGTGGTTCTCTGTCTCGGGCGCGAGGCGCAGCAGAGTTACCTGCGTCTGTTGCAGGAGCAGGGACACATTGCCCGTCTCGCCGACTACCCCTTCAATCACGGCGCCGTGCAGCGCCCCGGCGTCGGGCCGTATCTGGTGGCGAGCTACCACACCAGCCGCTACAACATCCAGACGCGCCGCCTCGATGCCGCCATGTTTCTCGCTCTCCTCCAGCAGGTACGGCGTTTGGCGGGGGGAGAAAACGGTTGAAAAGGGGGGTGGGTTGCTTTACACTGGCGCCATTTGCATCAGGGACGGGATGGCATGGGACGGATTGAGACCACCTTCGAACAGTTGAAGCGCAATGGCGAGGTGGCGCTGGTCCCGTTCATTACCGCCGGCGACCCCGATCTGGCGACGACGGAAGCCATTATCCGCACCCTGGTCGAAGCCGGCGCCGACCTCATCGAGCTCGGTTTTCCCTTTTCCGATCCGATGGCCGACGGTCCGGTGATCCAGGCGGCGTCGGAACGCGCTCTGGCTGCCGGGGCCACCTTGGCCGGCGTGCTGGAAGTGGTGGCGCGGGTGCGCCTTCATACGGCGATTCCCATTGTCCTCATGGGCTATTTTAACCCGGTGTTTCGCTACGGGGTCGAACGTTTCGGCCGCGATGCCGTGGCGTCCGGTGTCGATGGCGTCCTGCTGGTCGATCTCCCGCCGGAAGAAGCGGCGGAAGTGACGGCGGGCTGGAAACCGCAAGGACTTAGTCTCATCACCCTGCTGGCCCCGACCACCCCGCCGGCGCGCCTGGCCCGTCTGGCGGCGGATGCAGAAGGCTATCTCTATTACGTTTCCATGACCGGTGTCACCGGGGCCCAGGCGGTCGAGCCCGCCGCCATTGAAGCCGAGGTGCGTCACTTGCGGAGCCTGAGTCCGGTTCCCGTGGCGGTCGGTTTCGGCATTTCCACCCCCGCCGATGCGGCGGCGGTGGCGCGTTTCGCCGACGCCGTGGTGGTGGGCAGTGCCCTGGTCAAGGTCATTGCCGCGCATGCCGGAAGTGCTGCCCTGCTGCCGCAGGTCGGAGAGTTTGTGCGCCGCCTCAAGGGCGGTATCACGGGTCGGGTGGGGTAACGCAGGCTTTCGCCGCAAGGGGAGCGCGATGCGCATCAGGGTTCTGGGCAGCTACGGTTCGCGATTGCCGGGCTACCACACCAGTTCAATGCTGATCAATGACAACATCCTCCTCGACGCCGGCACGGTGACGGCCGTCCTTTCCCTGGCGGAGCAGGCGACCATCGATCATGTCATTCTGACCCATGCCCATCTCGATCATGTCGTCGATCTGGCTTTTCTGGCCGACAACGTTTTTACCCTGCGCACGGCCCCCCTGCGCATCTGGGGGCCCGAAGAGGTTCTCGCTGCGCTCCGCAACCACCTCTTCAATAACGAGATCTGGCCAGATTTTTCGCACATCCGGGTCCGGGATTTTCCCATTGTCGAACTACTCCCCCTTGCAGTCGGCCGCGCCAGCGAGGTCGGGGGCCTGACCCTGCATTGGGAGCGGACCAATCACCCGGTCTTTACCGCCGGCTACCTGATTTCGGCGCAGGGAAACACCCTGCTCCATTCCGGGGATACCTCCATCACCGGGAAGCTCTGGGATATGGGCCGGGCCGCCTCCGGCCTCCGCCTCGCCTTCGTCGAGACCTCCTTCCCCAACCGGCTGGAGGCCATTGCCCGGGCCAGCGGCCATCTCACCCCGGAGATGCTCAAGGGGGAACTGGCCAAGCTCGATCGCCCGGAACTCCCGATCAAGATCTTTCACATGAAACCCCAGTTTCTCGATGAAATCCTCGTGGAACTGCATGATCTGGACGACCCTCGTTTGCAGATTCTCCACGGGGGCGAAATCTTTCACTGCTGAAGCGACAGCGACATCCTTTCATCCTGAGGTTACGCAATGGCCTGGTTCAAAAAAACGAAAGCGCCGATCACTCCCGTCGATATCAAAAAGGTGCAGATCCCCGAGGGGGTCTGGACCAAATGCAAAAACTGCAACGAGATCATCTATACCAAGGAGATCGAGCGCAATCTCAATGTCTGCCCGAAGTGCGATTATCATTTTCGCATCAGCGCCCGCGAGCGCATCGCTCTGATTATCGATGCCGGTTCCTTCGTCGAAATGGACGCAACCATGGAGTCGACGGACTTTCTCGATTTCAAGGACACGAAAAAGTACAAGGAACGGATCAAGGCGGCGGTGAAGAAGAGCGGCGGCGGCGATGCCGTCATCTGCGGCACCGGCAATATCGACGGGCTCCCCGTTGCCCTTTCGGTCTTCGATTTCAGCTTCATGGGCGGCAGCATGGGCTCGGTGGTCGGCGAAAAAATCACCCGCGCCATCGAGGTCGGGATCAAGGATCGGCGGCCGGTTCTGGTCTTCTCCTCCTCGGGGGGGGCGCGCATGCAGGAGAGTATCCTCTCCCTCATGCAGATGGCCAAGACCAGCGCTGCCCTGGCCAAACTCAAGCGGGAGGGCCTCCCCTTCATCTCGGTCCTGACCGACCCGACCACCGGTGGCGTCACCGCCAGCTTCGCCATGCTCGGCGACATCAACATGGCCGAACCGCGGGCGCTCATCGGTTTTGCCGGCCCGCGGGTCATCGAACAGACCATCCGCCAGACCTTGCCGGAAGGTTTCCAGCGCTCCGAGTATCTGCTGGAACATGGCATGGTCGATATGATCGTGCGCCGGGCGGAGATGAAGGAACGCCTCTCGCAGATTCTGCGCATCTTCACCCAGAGCTGACGCCGTGGGTTTCCAGGAGAGCCTGGATTACCTCTATGGACTCCAGCGTTTCGGCATCAAGCTCGGGCTCGATAACATCCGCACCCTCCTGGCCCGCCTCGACCACCCCGAGGTCGCCTGCCCCTGTGTGCATGTCGCCGGGACCAACGGCAAAGGCTCGGTTTCGGCCACCCTTGCCGCCATCCTGAGCCAGTCGGGTTTGCGTACCGGGCTGTATACCTCTCCCCATCTCCAGCACTTCAGTGAGCGTATCCGCATCGACGGCGAGGCTATCCCGGAGGCGGACGTTGTCGCCCTGACCAAAGAGATTCGTGCCGCTGCCACCGGGCTCAATCCGACCTTCTTCGAATTCACCACCGCCATGGCCCTTCTCCATTTTCAACGCGGCAGTGCCGGCTTCACGGTCCTCGAGGTCGGCATGGGGGGGCGTCTCGATGCAACCAACGTCGTTCTGCCGCAGGTCGCGGTAATCACCCCGGTCAGTTTCGACCACCAGTTCCACCTCGGGGATGACCTTGCCACCATTGCCGGCGAAAAGGGGGGGATCATCAAACCGGGGGTCCCCGTCGTCCTCGGGCGGCAGGAACCGGCCGCCCTCTCCGCCCTGCTGCAAGTTGCGCGCGAGCAGCAGGCTCCGGCCTTCTGCCGGGGGCGGGATTATGCGGTCACCGGTTCGTCCTATCGCTTCAACGGCGCGGAACTGCAACTCGACGATCTGCATCCGGTGCTGGCCGGGGCGCATCAGCGCGACAACCTCGCCAGCGTGGTGGCGGTGATAGCCCTTCTGCGGCGCCAGGGCTTCGCCCTCGACGATAGCGCGATCCGCCACGGTGTCGCCGCAACGCGTTGGCCCGGACGGCTCGAATGGTGGGGCGGCGAGCGCCGCCTGCTCCTCGACGGAGCCCATAATGCCGCCGGTGCCCGGGCACTGGCGGCCTATCTGCAAGAGACAGGGGCAACAAGAGTGCGTCTGGTGATGGGGATGAAGGGCGATAAATCGGCGACGGATATTCTGCTGCCGCTGCTGCCGTTCGCAATCAAGGTCTACTGCACGGTGCCGCCGGTCGATGCGGCCGTGCCGCCGGCAGAACTGGCCGAGATCGCCGCGTCCGGCGGGGTCGCCAGTGCGCTTTGGGCCGCTCCGGCCGCCGCTCTGGCCGCCGCCCTCGCCGACCGCTGCGGCGATGAAACGGTGGTGGTCGCCGGTTCCCTCTTTCTGGTCGCGGCGGCGCGCGAAATTCTGCAGCGCGGCGAGGTGGCGGTGTGAACATCCGATATCTTGTCCGCTTCTCCGCCCTGGCACTGGGGCTGCTGCTGACCCCGATGACCGTCGGCGCCGAGCAGGAAAAGACCATTTTCGACAGCCCGGTCCCCTTGAGTCTCGAAGCCGACAGCATCAGTTTCGATCGCAGCCGGCAGACCTATGACGCACAAGGGGCGGTGCGTCTCCAGCGCGGGGGGTTGGCCCTGACCGCCGACCACTTCTGGTGGAATACGACCAGCGGTGAAGCCGGCGCTTCGGGATCGGTGCGGCTCAAGGAAGCCGGCGGGACCCTGGAAGGGGATGCCCTCCAGCTCAATCTCGATACCGGCACGGCACGGTTGCAGAATGCCCGCGGGCTCATGCCGCAACAGGGGTTCTTTCTCAGCGGCAACGAAATCGAGAAGACCGGCGAACGCAGTTACCGGCTGGAGGAGGGGACGTTTACCTCCTGCGATGCCGCGACCCCGGCCTGGAAATTCGGCGCCAGTCAGCTGCAGGTCGATCTCGGCGGTTACGCCCGTGCCCGCAACATGCTCTTTTATCTCTATGATGTGCCGGTCTTCTACTTTCCCTACATGCTTTACCCGGTGAAGAGTGAACGGGAATCGGGCTTTCTCATCCCCAACGTCGGCTACTCGAGCCAGCGCGGTGCCCAACTCTCCCTCGCCTACTACCAGGTGATCGCCCGTAATCAGGACGCGACCTTCGCTCTCGATTACTTTTCCGAACTTGGCCTCGGCAAGGGTGTCGAATACCGCTACCTCTTTGGCGATGACAACGAAGGGGTCCTCAACGGTTATCACGTCAGCGCCTTCGGCGAAGGCCGTGACAGTTACGCCCTGAAATGGAAGCACCTCGGACTCCTGCCCGGGACCATCCGCTTCTCCGCCGATACCGAGTATGTCAGCAGTCGCAGTTTTTTCAGCGATTTCGGTCAGAGCGCGGAAATCTACAATCGTGACGTCATCGAATCGGTGGCAGTCCTCGGCCGCAACTGGGGCAAGATCAATCTCGGCGGGGAATTCCGCTATCTGCAGGATCTCGACAATTCCAACAGGCAAACCCTGCAGCACCTGCCCGAGGTGCACCTGGCGGTGGTCGGCCAGCGTTTCCGGCAGACCCCTCTCTATTACCGTCTCGATGCCGAGGCGGAAAACTACTGGCGGCGCGAAGGGGTCCAGGGGCAGCGCTACATGTTGCGGCCGGCCCTGGCTGCCGTCGGCCGGCCCCTCGATCTCTTCAGCCTCGGTGCCGAAGCCGGTTTCCGTCAGTATCTGGTCGAAACATCCGCCGGCGGTTATGACGAATCCCTGTATGACCTGTCGGCCCAGTTTTCCATGCCGGTCGAGCGAGTCTATCCCCTGGCCCTGGGGACGGCCAGCCGCTTGCGCCATACCATCTCTCCGGAAATCGATTATCTCTTTGTTCCCGACCACGGCCAGGGCGATCTTCCCGTTTTCGAGCCGGACAGTGTCGTGGAACCCCGCAATCGCCTGCGCTACGCCCTGGTCAATCGCCTGACCGCCCGTTTCGTCGATCCCCAGGAGGGGACATCCTATCTCGAACTGCTGCGGCTGCGCCTCTACCAGGAGTTTGACCTGCGCGAAGCGCGCGGCAACCAGACGACGCCGACGACCCCCGCGGAACCATTTTCGCCGCTGCAGGCCGAACTGCGGCTGGCACCGACCAGCTACAGCCGGCTTGAGGTCGAAGCCGGCTACGATTTCAATGGCGGCCGCCAGGGTGTGACCGAAGTTCAGGTTCGCGGTTCGGTGCACGGCGGCGGCAACGAGTTGGGGCTCGACTATATCTATCAGCGGGATGAAGTCGCCTACTTTGCCGGTCGGGTCGCAACGGACTGGCTCAAGCCGGTCTATCTCGGTTATCGCAATCGCATCGAAACGGAGACTGGTCAGGCCCTGGAGCAGGTAGCTGTGGTCGAATACCGCGCCCAGTGCTGGAGTATCCTCTTCACCTATACGGACCGCCTGACCGACCGCGAATTTCTGGTCAGCTTTTCCCTGGCCGGACTCGGCAAGTCGACGGGAGGGGGCTCTATCCGCCAGGCCCAGCCGGAATAGCGGAGGAAACTGTTGACGGCAGCAAAAGGTCATGCTAATTGGTTCTAGCTGTTGCAGTGGGGGTACAGGTATTGATGTGCATGGTTTTGCCCATCCCCGTTCCGTAGCGGACAGTCCGCAAATCGGTGCATGAAAGGGGGGTAGGAGGGGTTCTTCACGGAACGGGCGAAAACCGCAGGAAAACATCAACCTTTAACGGAGGGAAAAATGAAACAGCTGCTTTACGGAATGTTGGTTGTTTTTTGTCTGCTCCTGGCCGGACCGCTTGTCGCCGGCGCTGCCGAGGGGAAGGCGGGGGCGCCCGAAGGCAAGGCCCAGGCCGCCGTCGCGACCGTCAACATCAACAGTGCGACGGTCAAGGAGTTGGAGAATCTTCCCGGTATCGGCAAAACGACAGCTCTGAACATTGTCGACTACCGTACGGCCAACGGCCCCTTCAAGACCCGCGATGATCTCCTCAAGGTCAAGGGGGTGGGGGAGAAGACCATGGAGAAGGTACGGCAACTGGTTGCCGTCCAGTAATCTGTTTAATCAGTGCCCCGTCCGCCCTCCGGCGGGCGGGGCCCATTCCTCTGCCGAGGGTTGCCCTAATGAAAGTCTGCGTGATCGGTTCGGGGTATGTCGGGTTGGTGGCGGGGGCCTGTTTCGCCGAAAGCGGCAACAATGTCGTTTGCGTCGATATCGACCAGGCCAAGATCGACGGACTCAATCAGGGGGTCGTGCCGATCTACGAACCGGGGCTCAAGGAGTTGCTCCAGCGCAACGTCGCCGAGAAGCGCCTGACTTTTACCACCGACCTCGCTGCTGCGGTGCGGGGCAGCCTGATCTGTTTCATTGCCGTCGGCACACCCCCCGATGAGGACGGCTCCGCCGACCTGCGCCATGTCCTAAAGGTGGCGACGGCTATCGGCGAGGAAATGGACGGCTACAAGGTCGTCGTCGACAAATCGACGGTCCCCGTCGGTACGGCGGACAAGGTGCGTGCCGCCATCATGGCCGCCCTCGGCCGGCGGGGAACATCCTTCGAATTCGATGTTGTCAGCAATCCCGAATTCCTCAAGGAAGGGTCGGCGATCGAAGATTTCATGAAGCCCGACCGGGTCATCATCGGTACCGACAATGTGCGCACGGCCGAGCTGATGAAGGAGCTCTATGCTCCCTTCATGCGCAAGAACGACCGGGTCATCGTCATGGATGTCAAGAGCGCCGAGATGACGAAATACGCCGCCAATGCCATGCTCGCCACCCGTATCACCTTCATGAACCAGATGGCCAATCTCTGCGAACGTCTCGGCGCCGATGTCGCTGCGGTGCGTGAAGGGATCGGTTCCGATTCCCGCATCGGCTATGATTTTCTCTTTCCCGGGGTCGGCTACGGCGGCTCCTGCTTCCCCAAGGATGTGCAGGCGTTGATCCGGACCTCCGCCGAAAGCGGCTACGAGCTCTCCCTGCTGCGGGCGGTGGAAGCGGCCAACCAGGCCCAGAAGCAAGTCCTGGGGGAAAAGATCCGCAGCTATTTCGCGACCCAGGGGAAAGCGACTCTGGCCGGCCTCACCGTTGCCGTCTGGGGGCTGGCGTTCAAGCCGCGCACCGACGACATGCGCGAAGCTCCGGCCCTGGTTCTGATTGACGAACTCCTTGCCGCCGGGGCCCGGGTCTGCGTCTACGACCCGGTCGCCATGCCGGTGGCACGGCAACGCCTCGGCGCGCGGGTCAGCTATGCCGAGAATGCCTACGAGGCTCTGTCCGGCGCCGCCGCCCTCGCCATCGTCACCGAATGGAACGAATTCCGCCGTCCTGATTTCGACCGCATGCGCGAACTGCTGGCGGCGCCGGTCATCTTCGATGGCCGCAACCTCTACGAGCCGCAGCGCATGGCCGAACGCGGCTTCCATTACGCCGCCATGGGCCGGCCGTGGCCGCGTTTCTGAGCACCTGTCTTCGGCGGAGCCGTAGCGTGAGCGAAGCGTCCAGCCCCAGCCCTGAAAGTGATGACTCCGCGCCAAGGCGCACATGGGGGTGGATTCCCGTGGTCTTGGTCGTCTGCATGCTCGGCCTCGCCATCTTCGGCGAAAAAGGGCTCCTGCGCGCCCTGCAGTACAAGCAACAGAAAGAGACGCTGGAGCAGGAGATGCGCCAGCTCGAGGCGACCAATACGGCGCTGCGCCAGGAAATCGACAAATTGCGCAGCGACCGCCGCTACATCGAGGGGATTGCCCGCAAGGAGTTGGGGATGGTGCGGGACGACGAGATGGTCTATCAGTTTCCTTCTCGCCCCGCTTCGGAACCAACGCGGGGCGCAGCGGCAGCGGTCCCGACAGCGGCAGGGCCGGCGCAGTAACATCGCCGCACCAGCCGACAGAGCCGTCGCGTCGAGCCCACCTTCCAGCCGCGGAGACGTCATGACCTACGCTGCCCGCCGTATCTGCCCCTTTTGTGCCTGGCGCGCCAACTGCGCCAAACGATTCTCCCGGGGGGATGACGCCACCCCCCACTGCCCCGATTTCAGCGAAGACGTCTCCCCGCGTCCGCGCGACCCCGCGGACAAACCCCTCGACCCTAAAGATTGATGCGATGAAAGAACGTCTCCGCGCCCTGGTTTACGAGGCTCTCGAGCGCTGCCGGCAGAATGGCAGTCTGACCCCCGGTCCGACCCCGACCTTTACCATCGAAAGTCCGGTCAATCCCGAACATGGCGATTTCGCCGTCAATGTCGCCATGCTCTTGGCCCGGGCCGAAAAGAAGGCGCCGCGCCAGATTGCCGAATCGATTGTCGCCGCCCTCGGGGATGGCGGCGGGCTCTGCCAGCGCGTCGAGATCGCCGGGCCCGGGTTCATCAATGTCTTTCTCGCCTCCAGTTGCTGGTATGGCGTCCTCGATGAAATCCATCGGCGCGGCAGCGCCTACGGTCCGGCCGCGAGTGGTGGCGGGGCCAAGGTTCAGGTCGAATTCGTCAGCGCCAATCCGACCGGTCCTCTGCACATCGGCCACGGGCGCGGCGCCGCCATTGGCGATGTCCTCTGCCGGTTGCTGGCGGCCACCGGCTGGGATGTCACGCGCGAGTTCTACTACAACGACGCCGGCGCCCAGATCGCCAATCTCGCCCTCTCGGTCCAGGCCCGCTGCCTCGGTATCGAACCGGGCGATGCGCGCTGGCCGGCCGATGGCTATCAGGGTGAATATATCAAGGATGTGGCCCAGGCCTACCTCGCCGGCGCCACCGTCGCCGCCGACGACCGTCAGGTCACTGCCGCCGCCGATCCCGCCGATCTCGACGCCATCCGCTGTTTTGCCGTCGCCAGCCTGCGCCACGAGCAGGATCAGGACCTGCGTGCCTTCAATGTCCGTTTCGACGTCTACACCCTCGAATCGAGTCTCTACACCGAGGGCCGGGTCGAGGCGGCGGTGCGCCAACTCGTCGCCAACGGTCATGCCTACGAGGAGGGGAATGCCCTGTGGCTGCGCACCACCGCCTTTGGTGACGACAAGGACCGGGTCATGCGCAAGTCCGACGGCAGCTACACCTACTTCGTCCCCGATATCGCCTACCATCTGCACAAATGGCAGCGCGGTTTCGTCCGCGTCGTCAACGAGCAGGGAGCCGACCACCACAGCACCGTCACCCGCGTCCGCGCCGGTTTGCAGGCCCTTGGTGTCGGCATTCCCCAGGGTTGGCCGGAGTACGTGCTGCACCAGATGGTGACGGTCATGCGCGGGGGGGAAGAGGTCAAGATCTCCAAGCGTGCCGGCAGCTACGTCACCCTGCGCGACCTCATCGACGAAGTCGGCCAGGACGCCACCCGCTTCTTCTTCATCATGCGCAAGGCCGACTCGCAGCTGGTTTTCGACATCGATCTGGCCAAACAGCAAAGCAACGACAACCCGGTCTATTACGTCCAGTATGCCCACGCCCGGGTCTGCAGCATCAACCGCAATGCCGCCGAGGCCGGCATCAAGGTGCCCGTTGTCGGCGCCGTTGACTTTTCCCGTCTGGTCCTGAGTGAAGAACTGGCCCTGGCCAAGCTTCTCGCCCGCTACCCCGAGACCGTGGAAGGCGCCGCGCGGAGTCTCGAACCGCAGCGGGTCACGACCTATCTGCAGGAGGTGGCGGCGGCGTTTCACAGCTACTACAACAAACAGCGGGTTCTGGTCGATGAGATGGAGACGAGCAGAGCCCGCCTCTATCTGGTCAATGCCGTGCGTAGCGTTCTTGCCAACGCCCTCGGCCTTCTCGGCATCTCCGCTCCCGAACAGATGTAGGGCAGGGTAGATCATGGCCCCACCACAAATCCTCTCCCGCAGCCAGCGCCGCCACGAACAGAAACAGACCGTCCTGGTTCTCGCTCTCGTCGCCGTCGTCGCCCTCCTCAGCTTTCTCGCCGGCATCATGGTCGGTCGCAGCATGTCCCCACCGCCCGCCCTCGCCGCGCCGCCGCCGCGCTTGCCGGTTCCGCCGCCGCCGGCCGCACCCGCTGCCGCTCCTGCGGAAGCCGCGCCAGCGAGCGCCCCGGTCCCGGCATCGGCTGCGCCGGCAACCTCGGCCCGGGTCGATCAACTCAGTTTTTACGACAGCCTGGCCAAGGGCGAGCAACCCCCCTTGGGGAGTGGCATCAATTTGCCCCCGCCGGGGGGGATCCCGCCGCCGGAACCGGTCGCCGACGTCATCGAAAAGACCGCGCCGGCGGCCATAACGACCAAGACGACCGCAACGACCAAGACGACCGTCAAGAGTGCTGACCCGCCGGTCGCGAAGGCTGACAGCAAGTCCGCCGGAAACAAAAGCGCGACAATCCCCGCTGCGAGCAAGGTCGCGACGAAGACGGCGAGCAAGCCGGCAACCAAAGTTGCCGCCAAGCTCGCCGCCGCTTCCTACGTCATCCAGGCCGCCTCCTACCATAAGGCCCAGGAGGCGGCCGACTTGAGTCGCAAGCTTTCGCGCAAGGGCTATACCCCCTTTGTCGAAGCGGTCGATCTTGGCAGCAAGGGGCAATGGCACCGGGTCTATGTCGGACCCTTCTCCACTGTCGCCGCCGCCGACAAGGTCGCCAAACGGCTCAAAAGCGAGGAACG